>NZ_JAFCTW010000002.1:0-454890 GCF_049896225.1 Caulobacter sp. DWR3-1-2
TCTGACGATGTCAAGGACGGCGCGAAGCGCCGCCGCGACGCGGCCGCCAGAGGCGGTCCTTGACATCGTCAGACGCCAGAGCAAGCTCGCCATCAAGGTTTTAAGGCGCGGCCTCGCCGATGCGGGCGGTTTGGGAAGGGGCTGGACGTTTCAAGCACGTTGGCGACCCGGCAGTGCTTGGCGCCCGCTGCGGTGCGCGCCAGCCTGTCGGCGCCTTCGCGCACCGGAAGTCCTCCCCCTTTGGGGGAGGTGTCGGCGAAGCCGACGGAGGGGGGAGTGATTAGCAGGTGGCCGAACCTCCGGATCGGAGACCCCAAAACTCCCCCCACCGATCGCTGCGCGATCGCCTCCCCCACGGGGGGAGGCGTTCTAGGCCGCCTCCGTGACCTTCGCCTTGGCCTTCGCCTTGCTGAACACCATCGTCCCGTCGTCCACCTTGCCCAGCCGCAGGGTTACCAGATCGAGCGCGTAGTTCTGGTAGGCCTTCCAGGGCTTTTGCGCGCCCTGCTTGGGGAACTTGCCGATGCCGCGCTGGACGTAGCCGGAGCTGAAGTCCAGCCACGGCTCGACCGGCATGTCGGGGTCGGTGACACGCGGGGTGCATTGGACGGTGCCGGTGCGGTCCATGTGGTTGATCAGCCGGCAGACATATTCGGCGGTCAGGTCGGCCTTCAGGGTCCAGCTGGCGTTGGTGTAGCCGAAGGTCGAGGCGAAGTTGGGCACATCGCTGAACATCATGCCCTTGTAGGACAGGCTCTGCGACAGGTCGGCCGGTTGGCCGTCGACCACCACCTTCATGCCGCCCGCCAGCTGCATCACCAGGCCCGTGGCGGTGACCACGACGTCGGCGTCCAGGGTCGCGCCCGAGGTCAGTTTCAGGCCGGTCGGGGTGAAGGCCTCGATATGGTCGGTGACCACCGACGATGTCCCGGCCTTCAGCGAGGCGAACAGGTCGGCGTCGGGCACCAGGCAAAGGCGCTGGTCCCAGGGGTTGTAGCGGGGCGTGAAGTGGGTGGCGACGTCGTAGTCGGGCCCCAGATGTTCGCTGACCAGGCCGATCAGCTGGGCCTTGGTCTTTTCCGGCTTCTTGCGGGCGATGTTGAAGAACAGCATCTGCATCAGCACGTTCTTCCAACGCGTGATGCGGTAGGCCAGCATGATCGGCAGCTTGGCCCGCAGCCAGTTGGCCAGGGCGTCCTCCGCCGGACGTGAGACCACATAGGTGGGTGAGCGCTGCAGCATGGTGACGTGGCTGGCGGTCTTGGCCATCTCCGGCACCAGGGTGACGGCGGTGGCCCCGCTGCCGATCACCACGACCTTCTTGCCGGTATAGTCGAGGTCGGCCGGCCAGTGCTGCGGGTGGACGATGCGGCCGCCGAACGTCTCGACACCCTCCCAGGGCGGCGTGTAGCCGGCGGCGTAGTCGTAATAGCCGCTGCACATCAGCAGGAAGTTGCAGGTCAGGGTGACGACCCGGCCGTCATGCTCGGCCTCGACGGTCCAGGTGGCGGTCTCCGAGGACCAGCTGGCTTGCTGGACCTTGTGATTGAAGCGGATCTTGCGGTCGACGCCGTGGTCCTTGGCCGTCTCGCGGACATATCTCAGGATCGACGGGCCGTCGGCGATGGCCTTGGCTTCGCGCCAGGGCCGGAACGAATAGCCCAGGGTGTACATGTCGCTGTCGGAGCGGATGCCGGGATAGCGGAACAGGTCCCAGGTGCCGCCGATGGCTTCGCGGCCCTCGAGGATTGCATAGGTCTTGCCCGGGCAGTGGGTTTGCAGGTGATAGCCCGCGCCGACGCCCGACAGGCCCGCTCCTACGATCAGGACGTCGAAATGCTCGATGGCCATGCGCTCGCTCCGCTCCCCGATGTGGTCCGGCGTGCCCGGACGTCTTGGTTATCTTATCGACGTTCATATAGAGGCGACCATTTTGACCGTCGGTCAACCGGTGGCGTACCGTCCTTTCGATTTCCGGCGGGTTTTCGTTTGCGCACCGCGGCTTTGGCCGCGTATTCGATCCGGCATGAACTTGCGCGATTTCGGTCTGCTGGTGCTGGTCTGCCTGGTCTGGGCCTGCAACAACATCATCTCCAAGATCGTGGTCGCCCACTGGGGCGTGCCGCCGTTGTTCTATGCGGCGGTGCGGTTCGCGATCGTCGCGGCGGTGACCCTGCCGTGGCTGCTGCCCGCGCCCCGGCCGACCTGGCGGATCGTGGTGGTCGGCCTGCTGATGGGCGTCGGCAACTTCGCCCTGCTGTTCATGGGCTTCAAGACGGCCTCGCCCTCGGCGGCGGCGGTGGTCATCCAGGTCGCCGTGCCCTTCACCACCATCCTGTCGGTGCTGCTGCTGGGCGAGAAGGTGCGCTGGAAGCGCGGGCTGGGCATCGCCCTGACCCTGTCGGGGGCGGTGGTGGTGATGTGGAACCCGCACGGCCTTCAGCTGTCGCCGGGCCTGTGGTTCATCGTCGGCTCGGCCTTCACCGGCTCGCTGGGCGCGGTGATGATGAAGCAGATCGAGGGGGTCAAGCCCCTGCAGTTCCAGGCCTGGGTCGGCTTCACCGCCGTCGCGCCCCTGGCGGCGCTGAGCGGGGTGTTCGAGCCCGGCGGCCTGGGCCTCGCCGCCCATGCCGGCTGGCCGTTCGTGGCCGCGGTGCTGTTCTCGGCCCTGGTGGTGTCGGTGCTGGGACACACGACCTATTATGGCCTGATCCAGCGTCACGAGGCCAATCTGATCGCGCCGCTGACCCTGATGACCCCGTTGATGACCATTGGCCTGGGCGTGCTGATCACCCACGATCACTTCGACATCCGAATGGGAATCGGCACGGCGCTGGCGCTGGTCGGCGTGCTGATCATCGCCCTGCGCAAGAACCAGGTCATGCCGCTGATCCTGCTGATGAGGAACCGTTTCCAATGACGCCCTCCCCTCTGAAGTTGGCCGACGCGCCGTCGCCGAACTTCGATGCCCGCAAGGCCATCCCCGACAGCGTGATCCTTCACTACACCGGCATGGAGACCGGCCCGGCGGCGCTGGAGCGTTTGTGCGATCCGGAAGCCAAGGTCTCGGCCCACTACCTGGTCGAGGAAGATGGCCGGGTGTTTCGCCTGGTGCCCGAGGAGCGCCGCGCCTGGCATGCCGGGGCCGCCTTCTGGAAAGGCGTCAAGGACATCAACTCGGCCTCGATCGGGATCGAGATCGTCAATCCGGGACACGAGTTTGGCTACCGCGCCTTTCCCGACGCGCAGGTCGCCGCCGTGATCAACCTGCTGGCCGACATCCGTTCGCGGTGGACCATCGACGATGACCGCGTCCTGGGCCATTCCGACATCGCCCCCGGCCGCAAGATCGACCCGGGCGAGCTGTTCCCCTGGAAGCGGCTAGCCGAGGCCGGCCACGGTCTTTGGGTCGAGCCGCCGCCGTCGCCCGGCGCGCCGCTGGGCGAGGGCGAGGAGGGGACCGGCGTCTTCGCCCTTCAGGCCGGCCTGACCCGCCTGGGCTACAACTGCCCGCCGTCCGGCAAGTACGACGCCTGGACCACCACCATCGTGGCCGCCTTCCAGCGCCACTGGCTGCAGACCCGCTTCGACGGCGTCGCCGACGGCGAGACCCGGGCAAGGCTGGTGGCCCTGCTGCGGGCCGCCGGCTGATGCATCCGGCCCAGCCGTTCCGGGTCGAGGATCGCGCGACCCTGCTGGGCTTCATCGCCGCCCATCCGTTCGTGACGCTGGCGGCGGCGGTGCGCGGCCGGCCGTTCACAGCCCAGGCGCCGGTGGTGATCCGCCATCTCGGTGACGGCGAGGTGGCCCTCGACTTCCACCTGTCGCGCGGCAACGTGCTATCGCCGTACATCGTCCAGGGCTTTCGTGCGGTGGCGCTGGCCACGGGTCCCGACGCCTATGTCAGCCCGGACTGGTACGCGGGCGAAGACCAGGTCCCGACCTGGAACTACCTGTCGGTCGAGGCCGAAGGCTCGGTCGCCGGGCTCAACGACGTCGAGCTGGTGGCCCTGCTCGACGACCTCTCCGCCCAGGAGGAGGCGCGCTTGCTGCCCAAGCCGCCCTGGACCCGCCACAAGATGAGCCCTGGCCGCTTCGAGGCCATGACCCGCGCCATCATCGGCGCGCGGTTGGTCGTCGATCGCCTGGAGGGGACGTTCAAGCTGTCGCAGAACAAGAGCGAAGCGGATCGGGCTGGGGTGGTCGCGGCGCTGGGGGAGCATCCGATCGCGGGATTGATGCGGAGCTAGGGTCGAATCTCGGGATTGGCCGTTTGGCTTCCGACCCTGGGCGGACATTGGGTTGCGCCTTAAAAAGCCCTCTCTCTTGGAGAGAGGGAGGGGCCCATGGCGAAGCCATGGGAGGGTGAGAGGTTACATTCTCACCGAATAGGGCATGGTCATCCAGCAGGTTGGGGCAGCTGCCAGATCCAGGATTTGTTGCCGTTGTGTGCTCCTCCGGACCTTCGAAGGCGGCTGGACGGATTCGGATTTTCCGGCCAGCGGTGAAACCTCTCACCCTCCCACCGCTTCGCGGCGGGCCCCTCCCTCTCTCAAATAGAGAGGGTTTTTCGCGTCCGCCAACCACCCTAAGCTGACGTGAGCAATGGCGGCTCCGGGGCGTTGCGCCGATCGATCGCATTTCGCTTCGGTGCGAAAGCGCGAGCGATGAAAGGACAGTGGGGGCTTTGTCTTCCCGACCTCCGTCGGAAACAGCAGACCGTCTTCAAGCATCGCGCGGATTTCATCCGCATCCATCGTGTCGAACTCGTCGGGAATGGCCAATTCGCCGTCCAGGAAGCCAAGGCGGCGTAGCTGACCGGGATGGTCCTCCGGGCGGTCGGGTGCGGCATGGAATTTCTCCGCCGAGCTAGGCGGTGAAGTCAGTCTACCTCATCGTGCCTCGATCTCCGATTGACCCGCCGTCACGGACCCGTCAAACACCCCCTCGGACCAGATGGTCGGGCGGCCGCGGTCTTCGCAAGAAGGTCGAGGAAAGTCCGGGCTCCACGGTGACAAGGCGGCGGGTAACGCCCGCCGGGAGCGATCCCAGGGATAGCGCCACAGAAAGCAAACCTCCTCCCCTCGGGGCGGGAAGGGTGAAAGGGTGGGGTAAGAGCCCACCGCGGACCTGGCAACAGGGACGGCATGGCAAGCCCCGCCTGGAGCAAGACCGAATAGGGACCCCGCGCCGGCCTCGCGTCGGATAGGCCGTCACTGGCTGAGAGGGTCCGGGTAGGTCGCGAGAACCGTCCCGCGAGGGGCGGTCCAGAGGAATGGCCGTCTCGCGGTCGTCTTTCTTTCGGGAGGGGCGGACGTCAGACAGAACCCGGCTTACAGACCATCTGGTCCATTTCGCGCGCCAGAATGGGGACCGGCGCATGCGCTGGTCCCCAGCCGCCACCTTTCGCGAAAGTGGGTTTTACCCCCGCTTGTCCACCGCGCGAGCCGGGTCGATGCGCTCATTCCCGTGTTCGCAAGGCGTTCAGCGAGTCTAGCGCCAGCCGAAGTCTTAACATGTTCTGTGTATGTTCTGTTGATAGATTCACGGGCTCTGTGAACACCCGCCGCGACACCTTTGTTTTCGCGGCGAAACGCCTGTTGGTGTCATTGTCTCCCAATCAATCCCATGTTAACCCAGTTCTGCCGGAGCGAGCGTGTCAGGGCGTCCGGCGGCGGGCTTTTCGATAGGGGTAGTGGGGTGTTTCTCTCGACGTTCGAGAAGCAGCTGGACAGCAAGCGGCGCATCGTTGTGCCGCAGGATTTCCGCGCCACGCTCTCGGGCCCGTTCGACGGGATCTTCTGCTTTCCTTCCATCGAAGCCGATTGCCTTGAAGCTGGCGGGAAAAGCTTGTTTGACCGTTACCAGGGCGTGATCGAGGAGCTGCCTTTCGGCGACCCGCTGCGTTCGGCCCTCGAGGTCAGCGTGCTGGGCGGCATGGCCAAGCTGTCGTTCGACACCGCCGGCCGCATCACGCTTCCCGACACCCTGTGCGAGATGTTCGGCCTGACCGACTGGGTCGCCCTGGTCGGCCTGGGCGAGCGGTTCCAGATCTGGTCGCGCGAGGCCTTCCAGGCCCACCGCGCCGAGCAGCGCGAACTGGCCCGCGACGGCTTGGCCGCCATGCGCGCCCAGCAGCGCACCGCGCGGATCGGCGGCGTCGCATGACCGAGCTTTCCGACACCCCTCCCGAGGTCGCGCCGCACGTCTCGGTGTTGCTGGGCGAAGTGGTCGGCGCCCTGGCGGCAGGCCCTGGCGACGTGGTCATCGACGGCACCTTCGGGGCTGGCGGCTACACCCGCGCCATCCTGGCCACCGGCGCGACGGTCATCGCCTTCGACCGCGATCCCAGCGTCCAGCGCTTCACCGCCGAATTCACCGCGACGGCCAATTCCGCGACGGCCAATTCCGCGACGGATAGTCGCTTTCGGCTGATCGAGGACCGTTTCTCGCAAATCACGGCGTATCTGGAGGATGCGTCGGTTGACGGCGTAACCCTGGATCTTGGCGTGTCTTCCATGCAGCTCGACGAGGCCGAGCGCGGCTTTTCCTTCATGCGCGACGGTCCGCTGGACATGCGCATGGGCGCCGACGGCCCCACGGCCGCCGACCTCGTCAACGACCTGGACCAGGTCGAGCTGGCGCGCATCCTCTACGTCTATGGCGAGGAGCACGCCTCGCGCCGCATCGCCAGCTTCCTGGTCAAGCGCCGGGCCGAGCGGCCCTTCACCCGCACCCTGGACCTGGCCCATGTGATCGAGCGCGCCCTGGGCGGACGCAAGGGCGCCAAGGCCCATCCGGCCACCCGCTCGTTCCAGGGCCTGCGGATCGCCGTCAACGCCGAGCTGGAAGAGCTGGAGGCCGGGCTGGTCGCCGCCGAGCGGGTGCTGAAGCCGGGCGGCCGGCTGGCCGTGGTCACCTTCCATTCGCTGGAAGACCGCATCGTCAAGACTTTCCTGGCCGAGCGGGCCGGGCGCACGCCCGGTGGCTCGCGCCACGCCCCGCCGGTCGAGGTGGGCGCGCCGGCCAGCTTCCAGCTGATCTCGTCCAAGGCCATCGCGCCGGGCGAGGCCGAACTGGCCGTCAATCCGCGCGCCCGCTCGTCGAAGCTGCGCGCCGCCGTGCGGACGCAGGCTCCGGTGTGGAGTGACGCCCGATGAGCCTGTCGAGCATGTTCGATCGGCGCATACGGGGCTTCCGGGTGGTGGAGCTGGTTTGCCTGTGCCTGCTGATCGCCTTGGTGTTGGGCGTCTACATGGCCAAGACCTTCGCCGGCCGCGAGCGCGCCGAGATCGCCTCGGTCGAGCAGCAGATCGTCGATGAGAAGGTCCGGGTTCGGTTGCTGAAAGCCGAGGTCGCCTACCTCGAGCGCCCGGGCCGCATCGAGCAGTACGCCGCGAGCCGAAACCTCGGGCCAATCAAGCCTGAGCACGAAACCACCGAGGACGCCCTGATCGACCTCGCGCGCAATGCGCCCGTCGCCCACGCCCCGGCCGCGCCGTCGGTCAGCGCGGCCGGGGCGGCGGCCACCGCCGAGGCGCCCGAGGCGACGCCCGACGACTATCCGCCGCCCCAGCTCTCGTCTCAGCCGGCTCCCGCAGAGGCTCCGCGATGAGCCTGTCCAATCTCGCCCCCGGCGGCGCACCCCGCGCCTGGCGCTGGCTGATCGAGCGGGTCTGGCGGCTGGAGCACGCCTTCGAGCGCTCGCGCGCCGCAGCCCGCCCGGAAGACGACACCCGCATCCGCATCTTCTTCGTCATGGCGATCTTCGGCCTGGCCTTCACCGTCCTGGCCCTGGGCGCGACCTGGGCGGCGGTGTTCTCCAAGGTCGGCGGCAACAGCTATCTGGCCTCGACCGCGGGCGCGCGCGGCGACCTGGTCGATCGCAACGGCCAGCTCCTGGCGGTGGATCTGACCCACTACGCGCTCTATGTCGATCCCAAGGAAGTCTGGGACGCCAAGGCCACCCGCGTCACGCTCGCCAAGGCCCTGCCGCAGGTGCCGGTCAAGCGGATCAACGAAGCCGTCTCGGGTCCGCGCCGCAGCTTCGTGCTGGGCGGCATGACGCCCGCCGAGAAGGGCGCGATCTTCGACCTGGGCCTGCCGGGCGTGCAGTTCGAGGAACAGGCGCGCCGGGTCTATCCGCTGGGCGCCAGCGCCGCCCACTTCATCGGCTTCGTCGACAAGGGCGGCCTGGGCCTGTCCGGGGCCGAGAAGGCGCTGGACAAGACCGTGCGCGACGCCGCCGCCAAGGGTCCGGACGGCGCCACGGCGCTGTCGATCGACCTGCGCGTCCAGGCCGCCCTGGAGGACGAGGTCCGCAAGGCCGCGATCGAGTTCCAGGCCAAGGACGCGGTCGGCATCGTGACCAACATCCATACCGGGGAGATCCTCGGCATGATCAGCTATCCGGATTACGACCCCAACCAGCTGAACCAGGCGTCCAGCGAGCAGATGACCAACCACGCCGCGGCCTCGGTCTATGAGATGGGTTCGACCTTCAAGGCCTTTACCGTGGCCATCGGCCTGGACACCGGGGCGGCGACGCCGGCCTCGACCTTCGACGCGCGCGAGCCGTTCAAGCTGGGCTACCGGACGATCCACGACTTCCACGCCGCCAAGAAGATCCTGACCCTGGTCGAGGTGTTCCAGCACTCGTCCAACATCGGCACCGCCATGCTGGCCGAGCGGATCGGCGGCGAGCGCCTGAGCCGTTATTTCAACGCCTTGGGCCTGACCAAGCCGGCCAAGGTGGAGCTGCTGGAATCGGCCCGCCCCCTGACCCCGAAGAAGTGGGACGACGACGCGGTGGCCTCCACCTCGTTTGGCCACGGCATCAATGTGTCGCCCCTGGCCCTGGCCCAGGCGATGGGGGCGCTGCTGAACGGCGGAACGCTTCAGCCGCTGACCATCCTGAAGCGCGCGCCGGGCGTGCGCCCCGAGGCGCCGCGCGCGATCTCGGAGGAGACCTCGCAACAGATGCTGCGGATCATGCGCGCCAACGTCACCGGCGGCAGCGGCAAGTCGGCCAACATCCCGGGCCTGACGGTGGGCGGCAAGACCGGCACGGGCGAGAAGTACGATCCCGCGCTCAAGGGCTATAACCACCAACGCCAGGTCTCGTCGTTCGCGGCGGTTTTCCCCACCGAGGGCCCGCTCGAGGCCGATCGCTATTTCGTGCTGGTCCTGCTGGACGAGCCCAAGGGCAACGCCAAGACCTCGGGCTTCTCGACCGGCGGCTGGGTGGCCGCGCCGGCCGCCGGCCGGGTCATCGACCGCATCGCGCCGTTCCTGGGCGTCAAGCGCCAGGCCGACATCTTCACTGTGGCCCAGTCGCCGAAAGCTGCACCGGAGGCGGGACTTTGAGCAAGACCCTTTCCCAGATCCTCAACCGGCCCTGCGTGGTCGATCCCGTCATCACCGGGGTCACCGCCGATAGCCGCAAGGTGGCCGACGGGTTCCTGTTCGCGGCCCTGCCGGGCAGCAAGGCGGACGGCCGCAGTTTCATCGACGGCGCCATCGCCTCGGGCGCCGCCGCCATCCTCGCTCCGGACGATGTCGACAGCCTGGCGGTCCCGACCGTCCACGCCGGCGACCTGCGCCGCGCCTATGCCCTGGCCGCCGCCCAGTTCTGGAGCGAGCAGCCGCAAACCTGCATCGCGGTGACCGGCACCAACGGCAAGACCTCGGTCGCCGGCTTCGCCCGTCAGATTTACGCCCGCCTCGGCCACAAGGCCGCGAGCATGGGCACGCTTGGAGTCGTGGTCAGCGCGCCGGGCGTCGCGGACCAGCAACTGACCCCGCCCGGCCTGACCACGCCAGACGCCGCCGATGTCGCCGAGATGATGGCCAGGCTGGCCGGCATGGGCGTGACCCACCTGGCGGTCGAGGCCTCGTCGCACGGCATCGACCAGCGGCGGCTGGACGGCGTGCGCCTGGCCGCCGCCGGCTTCACCAACTTCACCCAGGACCACCTGGACTACCACGGCACCATGGGCGCCTATCGCGCGGCCAAGCTGCGGCTGTTCGAGACCCTGCTGCCGCGCGCCCGCACCGCGGTGCTCAACGCCGACAGCGACGCCTTCCCGGCCTTCGCCTCGGCCGCCGTCACCTCCGGCCAGACGATCCTGTCGGTCGGCCATGATGGACAGGGGCTCAAGCTGGTCTCGCGCACCCCCGTGCCGGAGGGCCAGCGCCTGAGGATCGCCGCCCAGGGGCGGGAGTTCGACGTGCTGCTGCCGCTGGCCGGGGATTTCCAGGCCTCCAACGTGCTGGTCGCGGCGGGCCTCTGCCTTGCGACGGGCGAAGACCTCGAGGCGACGATCGCCGCCCTCGAACATCTCGAAGGCGCGGCCGGCCGGCTGCAGCGGGTCGGGACCGGCGCGCGCGGCGGCGAGGCCTATGTCGACTACGCCCATACCCCCGACGGCCTGGAGACGGTGCTGGCGGCCCTGCGCCCTCACACCCAGGGCAAGCTGATCGTGGTGTTCGGGGCCGGCGGCGACCGCGATCGCGGCAAGAGGCCCCTGATGGGCGAGATCGCCGCGCGCCTCGCCGACGTCGCCATCGTCACCGACGACAATCCCCGCTCCGAAGAGCCGGCCTCGATCCGCGCCGCCATCCTGGCCGCCGCGCCGAGCGCCCAGGAGTTTGGCGACCGACGCGAAGCCATCCGGGCCGGGGCGGCGCTGCTGTCTAACGGCGATGTGCTGGTGGTGGCTGGCAAGGGTCACGAGCAGGGCCAGCTGGTGGCCGGCGTGAACCATCCGTTCGACGACGTCACCGAAACCGCGAAGGCTTTGGAGGCGGCCCATGTCTAACGCCCTCTGGACGGCTGACGAGATCGCCGGCGCGACCCACGGCCAGGTGCTGGGGGCCTTCGAGGCCACCGGCGTATCGATCGACAGCCGCAGCATCGCGCCAGGCGACCTGTTCGTGGCCCTGTCGGGCGCCCGGGACGGTCATGAGTTCATCGTCCAGATCACTGACAAGGGCGCGGCCGGGGCCCTGGTCTCCAAGCCCGTCGCCACCCCGGCCGTGCTGGTCGAGGACACCTTCCTGGCCCTGGAGCGCCTGGGCGTCGCCGCCCGCGAGCGCGCGCCCCAAGTGCGGCGCGGGGCGGTGACTGGCTCGGTCGGCAAGACCAGCGTCACCCGCGCCGTCGAGGCGGGCCTGCGCCGCGCGGGCAAGGCCCACGCCTCGGTCAAGTCGTACAACAACCATATCGGCGTGCCCCTGACCCTGGCGCGCATGCCGCGCGACACCCAGCGCGCGGTGTTCGAGGTCGGCATGAACCACAGCGGCGAGATCATCCCGCTGTCGAACTTCATCCGTCCGCACGCGGTGGCCATCACCACGGTCGGCCCGGTGCATCTGGAGAACTTCGCCGACGGCGAAGAGGGCGTCGCCCGCGCCAAGGCCGAGATCTTCGCAGGTCTCGAGCCCAACGGCGTGGCGGTGCTAAACGCCGACAATCCCTGGTACAGCTTGCTCAAGGCCGAGGCCGAGAAGGCCGGGGCCGAGGTCTGGAGTTTCGGCACGGGCGAGGGCGTCACCGCGCAACTGACCGCGTTCGCCGCCAGCGCCCAGGGCGCGACCCTCACCGCCGTGCTGCGTGGCGAGACGATCCAGTTCCCGATCCTGCAGACCGGCGTCCATTGGGGCCTCAACAGCCTGTGCGTGCTGCTGATGCTGGAAGCTCTGGACGTCGATCGCGACACCGCCCTGGCGGCCCTGGCCGAGTTCGAGCCGATCGAGGGGCGTGGCGCCGAGCGGGTGGTCAAGATCCCGGGCGGAACCTTCACGCTCGTGGACGAAAGCTACAACGCCAACCCGATCTCGATGCAGGCGGCGCTGAAGACCCTGGGCGCGCGCCAGGTGGCCGGCCGACGCATCGTGGTGCTGACCGACATGCTGGAACTGGGCCCGCAGAGCGGTCGTTTTCACAGTGAGCTGGCCACGCCGATCGCCGCCGCCGACATCGATCTGGTGTTCTGCGCCGGACCGTTAATGAAATCTTTATGGGAAGCGCTACCGCCGACTCGACGCGGCGGCTATGCCGAAAGCGCCGCCGAGCTCGCGCCTCTGGTCGTCTCGGCGATGAGGGCGGGCGACGTGGTGATGGTGAAGGGTTCGAACGGGTCGCGCGCGGGGGCCGTGGCGGCCGCGCTCAACGCGCTCGACCTCGAAGGACGGGGCTGATGCTGTATTTCCTCTACGAGTTCCTGTCGCGAGGCGGGCACGAGCATGTGCCGGTCCTGAACCTGCTCAAGTACCTGACCTTCCGCACCGGCATGTCGATGCTGACGGCCTATGTGGTGGCCGTGGCCATGGGCTCGCGCTTCATCCGCTGGATGAAGGCCAAACAGGGCAAGGGCCAGCCGATCCGCACCGACGGCATCGCCCGCCACATCACCGAGAAGGCCGGCACGCCCACCATGGGCGGCTTCATGATCCTGGCCGGCCTGTTCGTCGGCTCGCTGCTGTTCGCCGACCTCAAGAACGTCCATGTCTGGGTCGTGCTGGTGATCACCGGCAGCTTCGGCGTGCTGGGCTTCATGGACGACTACGCCAAGGTCACCAAACAGACCACGGCGGGCCTCTCCAGCATTCAGAAGTTGATCGCCCAGTTCGTCGTCTCGATCATCGCCGCGGTCGTGCTCATCCTGTTCGCCCCCAAGGAGTCGATGACGCCCGGGCTCGAAACCTCGATGGTTTTCCCGTTCTTCAAGGCCCTGGTGATCAATATGGGCTGGTTCTACGTGGCCTTTGCCGCCGTCACGATCGCCGGCTTCTCCAATGCGGTGAACCTGACCGACGGCCTGGACGGCCTGGCCATCGTGCCGGTGATGATCGCCGCCTCGACCTTTGGCCTGATCACCTACCTCGTGGGCAACTACAAGTTCGCCGACTATCTGAACCTGCATTTCGTGCCCGGCGTCGGTGAGTTGGCCGTGGTCTGCGGCGCGATCATCGGCGGGGGCATGGGCTTCCTCTGGTACAACGCGCCGCCCGCCAAGATCTTCATGGGCGACACCGGATCGCTGGCCTTGGGCGGGGCGCTGGGCGCCATTGCCGTTTGCGCCAAGCACGAGCTGGTCCTGGGCATCGTCGGCGGCCTGTTCGTGGTCGAGGCGCTGAGCGTCATGATCCAGGTCGGCTACTTCAAGAAGACCGGCAAGCGTATCTTCCTGATGGCGCCGATCCATCACCATTTCGAGAAGCTGGGCTGGGCCGAGTCCACCGTCGTGATCCGTTTCTGGATCGTGGCGATGATGCTCGGCTTCCTCGGCCTCGCCACCCTGAAACTGAGATAGGAAGGGGCGCGCCATGATCCCGGTCCGCGGTTTCGAGGGCAAGACCGTCGCTGTGTTCGGCTTGGGCCGGACAGGGCTGACGGCTGCTCGCGCCCTGATCGCCGGCGGGGCCAAGGTGGCGCTTTGGGACGAGAAGCCCGAGAGCCGCCAGGCCGCCGTGGCCGAGGGCCTGAACGTCGTCGATCTGTCGACCGGCGACTGGAGCGACTACGCCGCCCTGATGCTGTCGCCGGGCGTGCCGCTGACCCATCCCAAACCGCACTGGACGGTGGGCAAGGCCAAGGCGGCCGGGGTCGAGATCCTGGGCGACATCGAGCTGTTCGCCCGGACGGTCAACGCCGCGCCCGAGCACAAGAAGCCGAAGATCATCGCCATCACTGGCACCAACGGCAAGTCGACAACCACGGCCTTGATCGGCCACATCTTCACACAGGCCGGCCGCGACACCCGCGTGGGCGGCAATATCGGCGAGGGCGTGCTGGGCCTGGAAGACATGCACGGCGGCGCCGTCTATGTGTTGGAACTCTCGTCCTACCAGCTCGACCTGACCACCAGCCTGCACGCCGACGCCGTGGTGCTGCTGAACATCTCGCCCGACCATCTGGACCGTCACGGCGGCATGGACGGCTACATCGCCGCCAAGCGCAAGATCTTCCAGAACCAAGGCAAGGGCGACACCGCGATCATCGGGGTGGATGATCCGTGGTGCCAGCAGATCTGCACCGAGATCACCGCCGCCAACCGCCGCACCATCTGGCCGATCAGCGCCGGCAAGGCCATGGGCCGGGGCGTCTACGCCCTGCAAGGCATGCTGTACGACGCCACGGGTGACCGGGTGACCGAGATGGTCGACCTGTTGCGCGCCCGCAGCCTGCCGGGCCGCCACAACTGGCAGAACGCCGCCGCCGCCTACGCCGCCGCCCGCGCCCTCGGCCTGACCACCCAGCAGGCCTGCGACGGCCTGATGAGCTTTCCGGGACTGGCCCACCGGATGGAGACCGTCGCCAAGATCGGCAAGGTCCGCTTCGTCAACGACAGCAAGGCCACCAATGCCGACGCCGCCCGCCAGGCGATGTCGAGCTATCCGAAGTTCCACTGGATCGCCGGCGGCGTGGCCAAGGCCGGCGGCATCGACGTTCTGGTCGATCTGTTCCCGCGCGTCGCCACGGCCTATCTGGTCGGCGAGGCGGCGGAGGATTTCGGCAAGGCCTTGGAGGGCAAGGCCCCGGTGCGCCAGTCCGGCGACATCGCGACCGCCGTCGCCGCCGCCTATGCCGACGCGGTCGCTAGCGGCGAGGAGGCCATCGTGTTGCTATCGCCCGCCTGCGCCTCGTTCGACCAGTTCGCCGATTTCGAGCAGCGGGGCGAGGCCTTCCGCGTCGCGGTGATGGGCCTGGGCAAGCCGGCCGCCAAGCGGGCCTGACGGCGTCGGCGGAACCAATCACGCCGCTTTACCGTTGCCTGCCGCATGTACCTTTGCGCGCCGGGGGGCGAATAGTGGACCCACAGTCCCACAACATCGCGTCGCAAGACGACGACGGGCGCTATAAGCTTCTCGTCGATGCAATCACCGATTATGCCGTCTACATGCTCGATCGGGACGGCCGCGTCAGTAGCTGGAACCCCGGCCCCGAACGGTTCAAGGGCTACCAGCCGCACGAGGTCATCGGCCAGCACTTTTCCCAATTCTACACCCCCGAGGATCGCGAGGCCGGTGTCCCCGCCCGCGCGCTGCACCAGGCGGCCACCGAGGGGCGGTTCGAGCAGGAGGGTTGGCGCCTGCGCAAGGACGGTGGCCGCTTCTGGGCCCACGTTGTCATCGACCCGATCCGCCTGCCGTCTGGCGAGGTGGTGGGCTTCGCCAAGATCACCCGCGACCAGACGGAACGCAAAGCGGTTGATGAGGCCCTGCGCGGCAGTGAGGCGCAATTCAAGCTGCTGGTCGAAGGCGTTACCGACTACGCCCTTTACATGCTGGATCCGGACGGCCAGGTCGCCAGCTGGAACGCCGGCGCCGCACGGATCACGGGCTACGCCGCCAATGAGATCATCGGTCACCATTTCTCGCGTTTCTACACCGAGGAAGACCGTCTCGCGGAGGGGCCCGAGCTCGCGCTGCGGACCGCCGTCGCTGACGGGAGGTTCGAAAAGGAGGGGTGGCGGCTTCGCAAGGACGGGAGCCGCTTCTGGGCGCATGTGGTCATCGACGCGATCCGTGACGACCGCGGGCGGGTGATCGGATTCGCCAAGAGCACCCGCGACATCACCGAACGGCGTAACACTCAGCGCGCCTTGGACCATGCGCGCGAAGCCCTGTTCCAATCCCAGAAACTGGAGGCGATCGGCCAACTGACCGGCGGCCTGGCGCACGACTTCAACAACCTGCTGATGGCGGTGCTGGGCAGTCTGGAACTGGTGCGCAAGCGATTGCCCGTCGATCCGCGGATCACGCCGCTGATCGACAACGCGATCCAGGGCGCCGAACGGGGCGCGGCGCTGACGCAGCGCATGCTGGCCTTTGCGCGAAAGCAGGAATTACAGCTGCGCGCGGTGGACATCGCGACCCTGGTGCAAGGCATGACGGGGTTGCTACAGCGATCCATAGGGCCGTCCATCCATCTGCAAACCCAGTTCCCGGACGACCTGGCCTGGGCGTTCACCGACGCCAACCAGCTCGAAAACGCTTTGCTGAACCTTGTGGTCAACGCTCGGAACGCGATGCCGACAGGCGGCTTGGTCAGGATCGAGGCCACCAATGAAAGGATCGACCAGCAAGTGCTCGCTGGCCTAGCGCCGGGTGGCTATGTCCGACTGACCGTGACCGACACGGGCGAGGGCATGGACGCCAAGACGGCCTCTCGCGCCACGGAGCCCTTCTATACGACCAAGGGCATAGGCAAGGGCTCGGGCCTGGGGCTTTCGATGGTCTATGGCCTGGTCGAGGAGTCCGGCGGCCGGTTGATCCTCCATAGCCAGCTCGGTGAAGGCACGTCCTTGGAATTGTGGTTGCGGCAAGCCAGCCCCGAAGACCAACAACGCGTCGTCACCGACAATCTGGAAGCGCTTCATCGCGACGAGATCGGCTCCCTGGTCGTTCTGGCGGTCGATGACGACGAACTGGTGCTGATGAACACCTCGGCCATGCTTGAGGAACTCGGTCATCGGGTTCTGAAGGCCTCGTCGGGCGAGGAAGCCTTGGCGACCCTGCAGCGCGAAGCGGTCGATCTGGTGATCACCGACTTCGCTATGCCACACATGACCGGAATCCAGCTGGCTGAAGCGATGCGCGCGCGGAACGCCCACATCCCCGTGTTGCTCACGACCGGATATGCTGAATTGCAGCCGGGAGCCGGGGCCAACCTGCCTCGCCTGGCCAAGCCGTTCGGACAGGACGACCTCGAACGCGCGGTCCGGCAGGCGGCCGGCTCCACAGGGCGCCGGGCGGCGGAATAGTCGCCGCGCGGCGTGGTGTCTCGGCCGATCGAAACACTCGCTTAACCCTAAACTCCGACCTTCCGACGATGACGTTCCAGACCGCCCACGCCTTTGCCCGCACTGACCGTTCGCGGCTCGGCGTCTGGTGGTGGACGACGGATCGCTGGCTGCTCGGCGCCACGGCGCTGCTGGTCACCCTGGGCGTGTTGTTGTCCTTTGCCTCGAGCCCGGCGGCCGCGGCGCGGATCGGCATCGACGACCAGTTCCACTTCGCTGTGCGCCAGTGCGTGTTCGGGGCGGCCTCGGCGGTGATCGTGCTGTCGGTGTCGATGCTGGGGCCAAAGGGTATCCGGCGCTCGGCCTTCTTCATCTACATCGCTGCCATCGGGGTGATGGCCGCCCTGCCGTTCATCGGCCACAGCGCCAAGGGCGCGGCCCGCTGGCTGCTGATCGGCGGCTTCACCTTCCAGCCGTCGGAGTTCATGAAACCGGCCCTGATCGTGCTGGTCTCGTGGATGTTCTCCGAGGGCCAGAAGGGCGAGGGCGTGCCGGGCGTGTCGATCGCCTTCTTCCTCTATTTCATCGCCGTGGGCCTGCTGCTGATCCAGCCCGACGTCGGCCAGACCGTGCTGATCACCATCGCCTTCGGGGCCGCCTTCTGGATGGCCGGGGTGCCGATCTCGTGGATCATGGGCCTTGGAGCGGTGGCCGTCGGCGGGTTGTGCTCGACCTATTTCCTGTTCGACCACGTCCATGCCCGGGTGCAGAAATTCCTCAGCCCCGACCAGGCCGACACCCACCAGATCACCCGCGCCGCCGAGGCCATCCACGCTGGCGGCCTGTTCGGACGCGGTCCGGGCGAGGGCGTGATGAAGCGCCACGTGCCCGACCTGCACACCGACTTCATCTATTCGGTGGCGGCCGAGGAATATGGCCTGGTCTTCTCCCTGGCCCTGGTCGCCATCTTCGCCTTCATCGTGGTGCGCGGGCTCTACAAGGCCATGAAGCTGACCGACACCTTCGAACAGGTGGCCGCAGCGGGCCTGTTCGTGCTGGTGGGCCAACAGGCCTTCATCAATGTGGCGGTGAACCTCAACATGATCCCGACCAAGGGCATGACCCTGCCGTTCATCAGCTATGGCGGCTCGTCGATGCTGGCCATGGGCCTGACCCTGGGCATGGCCCTGGCGTTGACGCGCAAGCGTCCGGGGGCCTATGGCGGGGCGGGAGAGTTCGACCAGGCGGGGGCCTTCGGCTGACGCTCCGGAGACCTGTCTTGCCCATGATCCGCTCGCGTTCTGGAGCCGCCCCGAAATGAGCAAGCTTGTCGTCGTCGCCGCCGGGGGCACCGGTGGACACCTGTTTCCCGCCCAGGCCCTGGCCGAGACCCTGAAGGGCCGAGGCTGGCGCGTGGTGCTGGCCACCGACGAGCGCGGCGCGCTCTATGCCGACAAGTTCCCGGCCGAGGAGCGCCTGGCCCTGTCGGCCGCCACCGCCAAGGCGGGCGACCCGATCGGCATGATCAAGGCCGGTTTCGCCGTCACCCAGGGCGTGCTGCAGGCCAAGGCGGCGTTCAAGCGCCTGAACCCGGCGGTGGTCGTGGGCTTTGGCGGCTATCCCGCCCTGCCGGCCCTGCTGGCGGCGGTGACCGAGGGCCGGCCCACGGTGATCCACGAGCAGAACGCCGTGCTGGGCCGGGTAAACCGCTTCCTCGCCTCGCGCGCCACCGAGGTGGCCTGCGCCTTCCCGACCCTGGAAAAGGCCAAGCCCCGCGTCAAGGCTCGCGCCCATGTGGTGGGCAATCCCGT
The DNA here is from genome assembly GCF_049896225.1 of Caulobacter sp. DWR3-1-2. Classification (NCBI taxonomy): domain Bacteria; kingdom Pseudomonadati; phylum Pseudomonadota; class Alphaproteobacteria; order Caulobacterales; family Caulobacteraceae; genus Caulobacter; species Caulobacter sp. DWR3-1-2. Next base: position 18,560 of record NZ_JAFCTW010000002.1, read on the forward strand.
GCGGCCCGAGATCCGCGCCCTCTACGACGTGCCCTATCTGCCGCCCGAGGTGCAACTGCGGCTGCTGGTCACCGGCGGCAGCCAGGGCGCGCGCCTGCTGTCGGAGCTGGTCCCCGAGGCCATCGCCAAGCTGCCCGAGGAGATGCGCGGCCGGCTGAAGGTGCAGCAGCAGTCGCGTCCAGAGTCGATGGAAAGCGCCCGCCGCATCTACGCCAACGCCATGGTCGATTGCGAGGTCGCGCCGTTCTTCCGCGACATGGCCGGCCGCCTGCGCCAGGCGCACCTGGTGATCGGTCGGGCGGGGGCCTCCACCTGCTGCGAGCTGGCCGTCGCCGGCCGCCCTTCCATCCTGGTCCCCCTGAAGATCGCCGCCGACGATCACCAGCGCTTCAACGCCCAACTGCTAGAGGAGGCCGGCGGCGCGGCGGTGTGCCTGGAAGACGAACTGACCGTCGACGCCATGGCCGGCGCGCTCAACGCCTTGCTGAAGGACCCCGCGCGGCTTGGCCGCATGGCCGTGGGGGCGCGGTCGGTGGCCACGCCGGACGCAGCGGAAAAGCTGGCGGACCTGGTGGAACGGACGGCGCGGTAGGCGCCATTTGCCAATCATCCAAAAAACCTATATCTTCTATAGAAGCTATAGGTTCGCCATGCCCAGCCGATCGACCCATCTCGACGAAGATACAGACCTTCTGGTCGCGGAGACCGCGAAGCTGGAGGATCGCAATCCATCCCAGATCATGGCGGCCGCCGTGCGGTGGTATCTGCATCTGACGCCGGGCGCGCGCGATGCGATGCGCCGCATCGAGGCGATCGGCGCGCCGGCCGTCGAGGAGATCGGCTGGACCTTGAGTCGCGCCCTGCTGGAACGCGAATACGCCACCCTCGTCCGGCAGGGCGCGCGGTCGTTGAAAACGACCCTGACCGCCGAGGCGTCCGAGGCTGAGATCATGGCGGAAGCGACGCGCATGACCCGGCGGCCGGCGCGTGCCGACTAGGCTCTGCCTGGACCTCAACGTCTGGCTCGGCGCGATCCTGTCCGAACGGTTGGAGCGGCGCGGTACGGCGGCCCTGACGCTGGTCGAGGCGGTGCGGTCCGGCCCTAGTGCGCGCGGTCCCGTCGCCCTGGTCATTTCGTGGGGCATGCTGAACCGGCTTCGCGAGGTTTTGATCCGCTTTGATTTTGGCGGCGCGGAGGCCGATCGCCTCATTCAGGTTATCGCGACCCTCGCCCGCGACGGCCCATCCCTGACACTCGGCGGCGTCGGCGTTTTGCCGCTGGACGACGAGGAGGATCGGCACGTGCTGGAGACCGCCTTGGCCGGCGGCGCCGACATGCTCGTCACTCAGAACTTGAGAGACTTCGCGGGCCACGACGTACGGACCTTGATCACGGACCGATGGCACGGTGTCGAAACCTCCGCTGGCAAGCTGCTGATCGCCCACACCTACGCCGCTGCCGCTTGGCTGCGGGGCGAGGATTTCCCCGCCGAAGTGCGGGCGTTCCTGCAGCGCTAAGGCTCCGCACCTGTTGCGATCACGGGCCGACCGAGGGTTACAGCGTCTTCGACGCTGGTCGCCACCGACACGCTCGCATAGGGCCGCCAGCCGTCGCAGACGACCTTGGCCACCGCGTCGTCGGCGCCGCCCGTCGGGATCGCCGCCGCCGGACGCTGGTCGCCGCTGATCGGCCCCTCCTTGCCGCCGACCCGGACGCTGGAGAACCCGGCATGGGCGATGGTGCGGGCGTCGCAGTCGATCACCTCGTAGCGCCAGCCGCCCCAGAAGGCCTCGGTCCCGGCGATGAAGCCGTCCTCGGCCACCTGCAGCACGCGCAAGCGCGCCGTGCGACCCGTCCAGGTGACGCCGCCCATGTCCACGAAGGCGGCGAAGCGGCCGACGTCGGCCAGGCGCAGCTCCAGCGGCGCCTGAGCCAGGGCGGGAGAGGCGAGGGCGATGACGCCTCCCCCGAGCAACGCGGCGAAACGGAGGAGGAGAAGAAAATCCACGGCGCCTGCACCAAACATCCCGTTCCACCCCGTCGCCAAATCGTCTAATCGAGCCGGATGATCCAGCGTCGACGCCCCGTACCCTTCGAACTTGGCCCCGTGCACTTCATCGGCATCGGCGGCATCGGCATGTCCGGCATCGCCGAGATCATGCTGCGCATCGGCTACACCGTGCAAGGCAGCGACGCCAAGGCCAGCGCCAATACCGAGCGGTTGGAAAAGCTGGGCGCGCGGATCTTCATCGGCCAGGACGCGGCCAATGTCGAAGGCGCGTCGGCCATCGTCTATTCCACGGCGATCAAGGCCGACAATGTCGAGATGGCCGCTGGCCGCGACAAGCGCCTGCCGCTGGTTCGCCGGGCCGAGATGCTGGCCGAGTTGATGCGGCTCCAGTTCTCCGTCGCCGTGGGCGGCACGCATGGCAAGACCACCACCACCTCGATGGTCGCGGCCCTGCTGGACGCCGGGGCTCTGGATCCGACCGTGGTCAATGGCGGGATCATCAACGCCTATGGCACCAACGCCAAGGTCGGCGAGGGCGACTGGATCGTGGTCGAGGCCGACGAGAGCGACGGGTCTTTCCTCAAGCTGAAGTCCACCGTGGCCATCGTCACCAATATCGACGCCGAGCACCTGGACCACTGGGGCACCTTCGACGCGGTCAAGAAGGGCTTCCAGGACTTCATCGAGAACATCCCGTTCTACGGCTTCGCGGCGGTCTGCACCGACCACCCTGAGGTCCAGGCCCTCACCGCCCGGATCGAGAACCGCCGGCTGGTGACCTATGGCGTCAACCCCCAGGCCGAGGTCCGGGTCAGCAATATCGAGATGGGTCCCGAGGGCTCGAAGTTCGATATCCTGGTGTCGCCGCTGGTCGGCGAGCCGGTGACCTATGAAGGTCTGAAGATGCCGATGGCCGGGCATCACAATGTGCTCAACGCCACCGCCGCCGTCGCCGTGGCCCGCGAGCTGGGCGTCAGCGCCGACGACATCCGGGCTGGCCTGGCCAGCTTCGGCGGGGTGAAGCGTCGCTTCACCACCACGGGCGTCGCCAACGGCATCCGCGTGGTTGACGACTATGGCCACCACCCGGTCGAGATCGCCGCCGTGCTCAAGGCGGCCCGGGCGGTCACCGAGGGCAAGGTCATCGCGGTGGTCCAGCCGCACCGCTTCACCCGCCTGCGCGACCTGATGACCGAGTTCAGCTCGTGCTTCAACGACGCCGACACGGTGATCGTCGCCGACGTCTACACGGCCGGGGAGGCGCCCATCGAAGGTGTTGATCGCGATCACCTGGTCGAAGGCCTCAAGAAGTTCGGCCACCGCCGCGCCCTGCCGCTGGAAAGCCCCGCCGCCCTCCCGGCCCTGATCGCCGCCGAGGCCCAATCGGGTGACCTGGTGGTGCTGCTGGGGGCGGGGGATATCACGAGTTGGTCCTACGCCCTGCCGGGGCAGCTGGAAGCGCTGGCGACGTGAGCCGACGGGCGTGGACCATCGCCAAGGTGGTGCTGATCGTCCTAGCGATCGGGGACATTGCCTTTGGCGCCTGGCTCTCGAACGTTCTAACGGTGGCCCGACCGCTTAGCCCGCAAGGATCCTTCGTCGTTCCTTTCGCGACACATGGCGGAACGACCTACATTTCGCAGATCGATCAAACCCAGCACCGGATCGCCTTCTTCGGCGGTTTCGTGATCGTGGTTCTGTACCAAATCACGCGACGCCTTTCCGCAAAGCGCTCGCCTGGACCTCGCCTTACGACATGACCTGGAAAACCCAACTCCCCACCGTTCGCGGCAAGCTGTTGTTCGATGAGCCGCTGGGGCCGTTCACCTGGTTCCGGGTCGGTGGTCCGGCCGACGTCTTGTTCCTGCCGGCCGACGCCGACGACCTGCGCGACTTTCTCAGCGCCCTGCCGGACGAGGTGCCGGTCCAGGCGCTGGGCGTCGGCTCCAACGTGATCATCCGCGACGGCGGCGTCGAGGGCGTGGTGATCCGCTGCGCCGGGCGGGCCTTTGGCGAGGTCACCGTCGACGTCGAGGAAAACCTGATCATCGCCGGTCCGGCGGCCTTGGACGCCTCAGTCGCCCGGGCGGCGGCCAAGGCGGGCCTGACGGGGCTGGAATTCTTCGTCGGCATCCCCGGCACGGTGGGCGGCGCCCTGACCATGAACGCCGGCTGCTATGGCCGCGAGACCAAGGACATCCTGGTCAGCGCCTGGGGCTATGACCGGACCGGCGAGATTCGGGTCTGGGACAATGCGGATTTCGGCTTCACCTATCGCCACACCCAGGTGCCTGCCAACAGCATGTTCTGGGTGCAGGCGATGTTCCGGGGCACGCCCGATGATCCGGCCGACGTGCGCGACCGCATGGCGGAAATTACCGCCCGCCGCGAGACCACCCAGCCGATCCGCGAGAAGACCGGCGGCTCGACGTTCAAGAACCCGCCCGGCCACTCGTCATGGAAGCTGGTCGACGAGGCCGGCTGGCGCGGCAAACGCTTTTCCGCGAGCGGGAAAGAGGGGGGCGGCGCGATGTTCAGCCCCCTGCACAGCAACTTCCTGATCAATACCGGCGAGGCCACCGCCGCCGACCTGGAGGGCCTGGGCGATACCGTCCGCGCCGACGTGCTGGCCAAGACGGGGATCCACCTGGACTGGGAAATCAAGCGCATCGGGCGGCCGGGGACTTAAAGGTCCTCCCCCTGTGGGGGGAGGCGGCGCGAAGGCGCCGGTGGGGGGAGTCATCCCACCTCACCAACACTCCCCCCTCCGTCGGCTGCGCCGACACCTCCCCCACAGGGGGAGGACCTTTTAGACTCCCCCCTCAAACGTTACCGATAGTTCATCCGGTTGTTGCCTATTCCCGGCGCGGAGCGATGCTATGAACCCTCCAACGAGGGAGTTTCCATGCGCCTGTTCCGCACGCTGCTGACCGCCGCCGCCACGACCGCCCTGCTGGTCGGTTCCGTTCACGCCCAAGACGCCGTCACCGCCGAAAAGCTGCGCGACAAGGCCCTGTTGGACCGCACCGCCTGGGATATCACCGAGGACCTGACCACCACGATCGGTCCGCGCCTCGTCGGCTCGCCGGCCATGGCCCGGGCCAAGGACTGGAGTGTGGCCAAGTTCAAGGCGCTGGGTTTCACCAACGTCAAGGTCGAGGAGTTCGCCAAGCCGTCCTGGACGCGCGGCGAGGAGTCGGCGCAACTGGTCGCGCCCTATCCGATGAAGCTGAACATCGTCGGCCTGGGCCGCACGGTGGCGACTCCGCCTGAAGGCCTCGAGGCCGAGGTGGCGTTGTTTCGCACCTATGATGAGATGATCGCCGCGCCGGAGGGGTCGCTGAAGGGCAAGATCGTCGTGATCACCCAGCCGATGGTCCGCGCCCAGGACGGCGCCGGTTACGGGGTCGCCGGGATCTCGCGCCGGGCCGGCCCGGTCGAGGCCGCCAAGCGCGGAGCCATCGCCCTCCTGATCCGCTCGATCTCGACCTCCGACTCCACCGTGCCCCACACCGGCGTCACCGCCTTTGGCGACGACGTGGTTTCGATCCCCTCGGCCGCCCTGGGCGTGCCGGAGGCCGAGCAACTGGAGCGTCTGGCCGCCAAGGGCGCGGTGCGCATCAAGCTGAAGCTGGCTTCGACCGTCGACCCCAAGGCAGTGGCCTGGAACATTTCGGGCGAGATCAAGGGCTCGCAGACCCCCGACGAGGTGATCGTCATCGGCGGCCACCTGGACAGCTGGGACGTTGGCACCGGGGCCCTGGACGACGCCACGGGCGTGGCCATCACCACGGCCGCCGCCAAGCTGATCGGCGACCTGCCCAAGCATCCCAAGCGCACCATCCGCGTGGTGATGTTCGGCTCGGAAGAGAGCGGCGGCTCGGCGGAAGCCTATGTCGACGCTCACAAGGCCGAGTTGCCCAAGATCGTCCTGGCCGGCGAGAGCGATACCGGCGCCGATCGGATCTACGCCCTGCAGATCCCCAAGGGTTCGTCCGGCCACCCGGCGATCAAGACCGCCGTCCGCGTGCTGACCTCGCTGAACATCTATCTCGACAGGCTTCCCTCGCCGCACGCCGGCTCGGACATCGAGGGCCTGGAGGCCGCCGGCGTGCCCGTGATCGGCCTCAAACAGGACGCCAGCCGCTACTTCGACTACCACCACACCATGGACGACACCCTCAACAAGGTCCGTCCGGGCGAACTGGCTCAGAATGTCGCGGCCTGGACCAGCTTCATCTACCTGATGGCCGACAGCGACATTGACTTCCGCGTGCTCAGCGCGGCGGCGCCGGCGGCGCCAAGCCATTGATCCAAGGCTGCGGAAGGTTCTCCTCACCCGCCAAGCGGGGGAGGTGGCGCGATGCGAATAGGCATCGTGACGGAGGGGGCGTCCTCCGGCGCCGCTGACGCCCCCTCCGTCACGTCGCTGCTAGCGACGCGCCACCTCCCGCGTTGCACGGGTGAGGACAAGAAGGCCCGCGTCGGACTCTTCGCCCGTGGGTCATTCCCGCGACCAAGTGATGCACGGACGGGCGGCGAAATTTGATCGTCCACAGGTTTCATGACCCCCGCCGCTATCCGACTGGAAAGCGCCTCTGATCACGCGTTTTTCACCCGAATTCCCCTTTGCGCGGGTTTCGCGCCCCGTCGCACCAAGCTTGACCATACCACTCTTGGTTGCCAAGGTGTGACCCGAAGTGACTTCCGTTATGACGACATTAACGACCTTCTGGTGTTGCTAGGGGTCAATACGCACCCCGGCATGACACCCACTTCGCTCGCTCTTGAGCAGGCGGACCAGGTTGGCGTCGCGTTTGATTGTTTAGTGTTCTGGATCGTGGAGGACGCTTATGCCCGCTGTAGTGCGGGGGGGACCGCGCAAGCCAGCGCGCCCCCGGGCCGAAGCGCCCGCAAGTCCGAATAAGGCCAGGCCGGCCGCGCGCAAGCCCGCGCCGCCGGTCGGGAAGCTGCACGCCGCTCGGAGCGGCGTGGGGGTATCGCCGAAACTCGCCCTCGGCGTGGCCGGCGCAGCCCTGGTCATCGCCCTGATCGCCACCCTGGCCACGGGCCACCGCCTCGAGCGCCTCGGTCAGGCCTTTGGCCGCGGGGTCGACGGCGAGTTCGCCGACCTCGGCTTCAAGCTGAAGACCGTGCACATCGAAGGCGCTTCGCCGATGGCTAAGGCCGACATCCTGGCCGCCTCGGCGCTCTATCTCGACCAGCCGACCCTGGGTTTGGACCTGGCGGGCCTGAAGGCGCGCGTCGAGACCGTGGGCTGGGTCAAGTCGGCCAAGGTCGCGCGCCTGTTGCCCGACACCGTGACCATCACCGTCGAGGAGCGCCCGGCCCTGGCCGTGTGGCAGCACTCCGGGTCCATGCGGGTCATCGACGCCGAGGGCCGGATCATCCGCGAGGCCGACGCCGCGCGCTTCCCGCAACTTCCGCTGGTGGTGGGGCAGGGGGCCGACCAGGCAGCCGGCGCCATCCTGCCCGCCGTCAACGCCCGGCCGCGTCTGCGTGACCGTCTTGAGGCGCTGGTGCGCGTCGATGACCGTCGCTGGGACCTGCGGTTGAAAGATGGGTCACTGATCCAGCTTCCAGCCATTGACGAAGAGTCCGCGCTGATTCAATTGGATCAGCTCGACCAAAGACAACGAATCCTCGATCTAGGCTTCGCGCGCATTGATTTGCGCGACCCCGAGATGGTGGCCGTGAGACCTCGCGACTCGGTGCTGCCTGGGCAGCCCGTGGCCGGCGGGGCGTAAAGTAAAAGATGGGCATGAGGTGGCTTTAACGATGTCCCGACTGGATGACCGGAAACAGGCCCGCGAAGGCCTGAAGGCGACGCTCGTGCGCCAGCCGGCGGTCGCTGCCGTCGACCTGGGCGCGTCCAAGGTCACCTGCTTCATCATGAAGCCGGATGGTATTCACCGCGACAACCGCACCCTGACCACGGCCGGCGTTGGCTATGTGCAGTCGCGCGGCGTGCGGGGCGGGGCGATCGTCAATCTGGACGAGGCGGCCCAAGCCATCGCCCAGGCCGTCGAGCGGGCCGAGACCGTGGCCGGCGTCAATGTCCAGGGCGTCAGCGTCTGCACGGCCGGCGGCCAGCTGGCCAGCCACCGCGTCACCACCCAGGTGTCGCTGGGGGCCCGGCCAATCGCTGACGGCGACCTGTCGCGCGCCATTGCTTCGGCCCTGGCGCAGGTTCGCATTCCCGGCCGCAAGCCGATCCACCTGCTGCCGATCGCCTGGTCGGTCGATGGCCAGAAGGGCGTGCGCGATCCCCGCGCCATGTTCGGCCGCGCGCTGGGCCTGGAGCTGCTGGTCGTCTCGATCAACGAGAACGTCTTCCACACCCTGGCCCACTGCGTCGAGCGCGCCCACCTGTCCTTCGAGGGCGTGGTCGCCGCGCCCTTCGCCTCGGCCCTGGCGGCCCTGGAAGAGGACGAGATGGACCTCGGCGCCGTCTGCATCGATATGGGCGGCGGCTCGACCTCAGTCGCCGTGTTCAACCAGGGCGCCCTGTGCCACGTCGACAGCCTGGCGGTCGGCGGCGGACACGTCACGCAGGACATCGCCCGCGGCCTGCAGACCTCGGTCGCCGGCGCCGAGCGCATCAAGACCCTGCACGGCAGCGCCATCGCCTCGGCCAACGAGGACCGCGAGATGATCGAGGCCCCGCCGCGCGGCGATGACCCCGGCGCTGGTCCGGTGATCGCGCCCCGCTCCCTGCTCAAGGGCATTATCCAACCCCGCGTCGAGGAGACGCTGGAACTGCTGCGCGAGCGCCTCAAGGCCTCGGGCGCGCCGGTCGAGCCGGGCGCCGGCATCGTGCTGACGGGCGGCGCCAGCCAACTGGCCGGCGTGCGCGAAGTGGCCGTGCGGGTGTTCGATCGTCCCGTCCGCCTGGGCCGTCCGCGCCGGGTGCCGCACCTGGCCGACGCCGCGTCGGGTCCGGCCTTCTGCGCCGCCGCCGGCGTGCTGCACCGCTCGGCCTTCGGTCCGCGCGAGGTGGTCTCGCCCAAGGCCCTGGCCGGCGCCGCGATCCGCAAGCGCCCGATGGACCCCAACGCCAGCGCCGTCGCCAAGGCGGCCGCCTGGCTGCGGGATAATCTGTAACCCTTAAATCCCTTCATCCCGCCGAAGGTCGGGACCCAAGCGGCTGATCCGGACCGGCGCATGCGCACGGGACTTCCGTGACCTTTATGGCCCGCCCGGCTTGGGTCTCGACTTTTGTCGGGATAAAAAGATAGAGAGTCGAGCGGTTTCAAGCTTCACCGAGCCCCGTTCGCCCGAACACGGCGCGGGCGACTGTAAATTTTTGTGACGGCGTAAATTATTTCGTCTTGTGGATAAGGCCCAAGAAGAACGGCCAAGTCTTACCGGGTCTTAAGCATAAACGTTTACGGTTTCGGCGTCTGAAACACCTAATGGCGTAGTTTCAACGCCTTCTGGAACCGGGTTTGGCAAGCTTTTCGGGTCAGCGTCGTTCCGTCGCATCGCCATTCGGAGCGTCCCCGAGCCCCCGCGAATCCCCTGTGATTCCTTGGGATAACTGGCCTTTTCCCGCGTGTTTGGGCTCGACCAAAGGCCGACTCACATTATGGAGTTAACCAGCGATTAAGGTTGCTGGTTGTTCTGTTAACCCGATCGTCGAGATCACTCCCAGCGTTTGATCTGTTCGGCTGTTGACGAATTCGGCGTTTAAGACGCGAGGCTCCCATGGCAATTTCTCTTTCCGCGCCGCGCACCACTGAACTGAAGCCACGGATCGTGGTGTTCGGCGTGGGTGGCGCAGGCGGCAATGCTGTCAACAACATGATCGAGGCGGGCCTCGAGGGTGTTGAGTTCGTGGTGGCCAACACCGACGCGCAGCAACTCCAGTTCGCCAAGACCGACCGTCGCATCCAGCTGGGCGTGCAAGTGACCCAGGGCCTGGGCGCCGGCGCTCACCCTGAGGTCGGCATGAGCGCCGCCGAGGAGAGCTTCCCGGAAATCGGCGAGCATCTCGATGGCGCCCACATGGTGTTCATCACCGCCGGCATGGGCGGCGGCACCGGCACCGGAGCCGCGCCGATCATCGCCAAGTGCGCCCGCGAACGCGGCATCCTCACGGTGGGCGTGGTCACCAAGCCCTTCCACTTCGAAGGGCGTCACCGCATGCGTCTGGCCGACGCCGGCATCGGTGAGCTGCAACGCTATGTCGACACCCTGATCGTCATTCCGAACCAGAACCTGTTCCGGGTCGCCAACGAGCGCACCACCTTCGCCGAAGCCTTCGGCATGGCCGACCAGGTGCTGCATTCGGGCGTCCGTTCGATCACCGACCTGATGGTGCTGCCGGGCCTGATCAATCTCGACTTCGCCGACGTCCGCACGGTGATGACCGAGATGGGCAAGGCGATGATGGGCACCGGTGAGGGCACCGGCGAAGACCGCGCCCTGATGGCCGCCCAGAACGCCATCGCCAACCCGCTGCTGGACGAGGTTTCGCTGAAGGGCGCCAAGGCCGTTCTGGTCAACGTGACCGGCGGCATGGACATGACCCTGCTGGAAGTCGACGAAGCGGCGAACGCGATCTCGGATCAGGTCGACCCGGAAGCCAACATCATCTTCGGCGCCGCCTTCGACCCGTCGCTGGACGGCGTGATCCGCGTGTCGGTGGTCGCCACCGGCATGGACGGCGCCTCCATCGCCCAAATCGAGCCCAAGCCGGTCTCGCGCAACATCACGGCCCCGCCGTTGGTGGTGGAGACCGCGCGTCAGTCCGCTCCGGCCCCCGCGACCGCCGAATCCACCCGCCCAGGCATGCGCTACGAGCCGCGCCCGATGGAGCGTCAGGCCGCCGCCCAGACCGCGTCCTACGCGCCGGAACCGGCCTATGAAGAGCCCGCGCCGATCGTCGAGGCCCAGAAAGACCTGCGCTTCGAAGAGCCGGTGATGGAAGAGCCCCGCGTCGCCGCCCCGGCCCCGCGCGTCACCCGCATCGTCGACCCGATGGTCGCCGAGGCCGGCGACGAGCCGCTCTACAGCGAAACCTATGACGATCGCCGGGCTCAAAAATCGAGCGGCTGGATGAGCCTGTTCGGTGGGGGTCGCCAGCAGCGTTACGAACCCCCGGCCGCCCCGGCGCCGCGCGCGACCGGCTCGGCCCGACCCGCCCTGCAGCCTCTCGACCAGCCGCAAGCGGAAGCGGGCGAGGATCTGGAGATCCCGTCGTTCCTGCGCCGTTTGGCCAACTAGGCCCACGAAAGTAAGCGTAACAGTAAGCGTAAAACGAAACCCCCGGGGCGCGAGCTCCGGGGGTTTTGCTTTGGGTCACGGATGCTGATGGGGACAGGCGCATGCGCCTGGCCCCATTTGCCGATTTAGTGGGTCTTGGCGGCCGCGTCGGCGGCGGCGTTGGTCTTGCGCTCCGCCGCGCCCACGGCGTCGGAAGCGTTGTCGGCGGCATGGTCGGCGGCTGCGGCGGTGCTGTCAGCGGCCTTGTGGGTGGCGGCGGCGGTGTTGGCGGCGGCCGTGCTGGCGTTGTTGGCGGTGTCCTGGGCGGCCGAGGCGGTGGCCTTGCCGGCCTGGTCGGCGGCGGCGGCGGTGTGGTCCTCGGTCTTCTGCGAGCAGGCCATCAACGACAGGGCGGCGAGCGAGGTCGTGAGGATGAGAGCAAGACGCATGGGGGTGTTCTCCGTGGCGGCGGGATGTGTTTTTCCATCCTCGCGGTGTCCAAGGCTCGGATTGGCGCTTGGGGGGTCAAGGCGATGGCCTCCAGATCCAAACGCACGGCTTGGCTTTAAGCTCCAGCGCGACGGGCGAGGGGTGCGCAAGGCGGGCAAAGCACGCTAGCCTGCCACAATCTGCCAAACCGCCGACGGATTCGGTCACGATGAAGCTCACCCGCGCCGATCGCAAGATCCTGGAGATCCTCCAGCAGGACAGCTCGGTCACCAATGTCGAGTTGGCCGAACGGGTCGGCCTGTCGCCCAGCCCCTGCTTGCGGCGGGTCAAGCAACTGGAGGCCTCGGGCTTGATCGCCGGCTACGTCGCCCTCCTAGACCGCCGCAAGGCGCGGCTCGACCTGCTGGCCTATGTCGAGGTCCAGGTCGATCGCCACAGCGAAACCGCCGCCGAGGCCTTCGCCGAGGCCGTGCGCCGAGAGCCGATGGTGGTCGGCTGCCACGCCATGACCGGCGGCTACGACTACCTGCTGCGGGTGGTGGCGCCCAACCTCGACGCCTATGCCGAGTTCACCATGAAGCGCCTGCTGAAGATGCCGGCGGTCAAGGACATCCGGTCGTCCTTCGTGCTGGAGACGATCAAGGACGCAACGGCCTTGCCGCTGGATTATGTGGAGTAGGGGGCTTTCAGCGCCAGGCGCTCCTACACGGCGCTCCCTGTGTCGGACTGCAGACTGGCGGAATACTATTTTTTCCCAATTCCACAACCAGGGCTAGGACGCGGGTGGAAGGGGCCGTCATGAGTGGGCCTCCATATTTTCCGGCTATGATCGTGAAGCGCCCACCAGATTCCCAAAACCACTCATTGCGGGGTTCGCCCTCAATCAACTCTCCAGCGCTTATCCAGCCGTCAGCCGCGAGGTGCTGTAGATAGCGATCGAATGCTTGAGGATCTCCCTGTACAGCGACGCCACAGCTCTTATCACCGTCTGGACCCTGCAGCGTGATGGTGATCTTGGCGGGACCGAAAGTCGCGGTCATATCTTCGCTGATACCAATCAAGCTCTCTTCTCGTGAAGCTTGATGGAAGCCCAGCCTTCGGGCTTGGTCCAACGCCCTCTCTCTGTTCACACTCGCGTTCCGCATATAGGGCTTGCAGACGTTTTCCACGGCGGCGGCGATCGCGCTGTCAGGGGTGTCGAAGGCTTCCGCCGACCGCGTTGCGCCCAATGAAAGTAGAAGTGCTGCGAACAGGCTGTTCAGCAGGTACCTTCCGCGTCGATGGAAAATGATCATTGGTCTTCATTACCTCTGTTTCGCTTGAAACCAAGTTTTGGCGACCGCTAGCATCCGCCCCGGATGCGGCCACGCCTTAAAGCCTTGGTGGATCGGAGCTCTGGCGTCTGGCCGAGTCAAGGACGACGCTCTCGCGTCGCCGCGCCGCGGCGGCCCTTCGGGCCGTCCTTGACTCGGCCAGACGCCAGAGCTCCGATCCACCAAGGCTTTAAGGCGTGGCCGCATCCGGGGCGGATGCGGGCTTTGTTGGGAAGCGGACGTTCTGAAGGTCAGCTAGGGTTGGTTGCGGTCATTGACGCCGGATCGTTTTGGCGGTCTTGGAGGCCATGTCTTGCTGTGACCGAATGGCTTTCGACCTCAACCAAGTGTGTGCGTTGCACCGCGATCGTGCAGCGTGCCCGAACGCCATGATCGCCGAGGTTCGTGGTGGTTACGGCCTATATGTTCGGACGGGCGAGAACGGTTACGGTTCAAGTGTCATCGAGATCGGCTTCTGTCCGTGGTGCGGAACGGCATTGGCCCCGATCGCACAGACCGACCTATCGCAACTAACTTCAGATGAAGACTAAGGTGCTCGGATGATCAAGCTTGGCCAAAGCGACAAGTTTGCTGACGTACGCTTCTCAAGCGACGAGCTTGCCCTCATCAGCAATGCGCTGAACGAAGTTTGCAACGGTATAGATATCGATGATGCAGAGTTCGCGACACGCTTGGGCGGACAGCGGCAGGAAGTGCGGCAGCTCCTTGACGACCTCGGGTCATTGATCGGATAGGCAACCTCAATGAGCACCACTCTGAAAGTTGAAAACGAGATCGTGCTTCAAGGCATGGCTGCTCGCGGCGACGACCTCAGCAAAGCGCGGGTAGTTGATTACACCGCCGTGTTCGTTGACGAGGCGTCCGCCTTGACCTTCGCCCAGAGGGTTCAAGCCCTAGGCTACACGATCGATATCGAACTGAGCCAAGCTGTCGCTAGCCATCCATGGGACAGCGTCGCTAGTCGCAAAATGATACCCTCGCTAGACGGGATAACCGATGCGGAAGTTAGCCTTAGCATTATCGCTAGAGAGCTGAATGGGAGAATGGACGGATGGGGCTGCCTTAAGCCCGATTAGAGTCCGACTAAGGCCGAAAGCGTCCGCCAATCCAACAGCCGATTTCGGACACCGCATCCCCACCGCAGGCAAAACGCCAGTCGTCGACGCGGACCCAACCCAGGAATAACGACATCCCCGCCCCGACGCGCTAAACCTCACCCATGCCTAAACCGCGCTCGCCCAAATCCTCGAAATTCCCCGCCGCCACCAAGACGGCCAAGCCTCCCGCCGGACTGCCTGATCGCGAGACGCTGATCGCCTTCCTGCGCGACGCCGGCGAGAGCGCCAAGGCCGACATCGCCCGTCACTTCGGCCTCAAGGGCGCCGACCGCCGGGCGTTGCGCGAAATGCTGCGCGAGTTGGAAAGCCAGGGCGCCCTGGGCAAGCGCGGGAGACGTGGTTTCGCGGAAGCGGGGGCGCTGCCCCCCGTCGGCGTGGCCGACGTGGTCGAGACCGACACCGACGGCGACCTGTTCGTCCGCCTGACCAAGGGCGGCGAGGACCTGTCGCTGGTGCGCCTGGCGCCCGGCAAGGGCGACAGCAACGCCGGCGGCGCGCCGGGCATGGGCGATCGCCTGCTGGTCCGCTTCGAGGTGCTTGAGAACGGCGAGACCGAGGCCCGGCTGATCAAGCGCCTGGGCCAGAGCGCCCACAAGATCCTGGGCGTCATCCGCAAGCACCGCCGCGAGACCCGTGTCGAGCCCGTCGACCGCAAGTCCAAGGAAAGCCTGCTGCTCAACGAGCAGGAGGCCAAGGACCTCAAGGACGGCGACCTCGTTCTTGCCCAGGTGGGCACGGCGTCTGGCCGCTACGGTCCCAAGTTCGGCAAGGTGCTGGAGGTGGTCGGCCGCGAGGATCACCCCCGCGCCGCCTCCTTGATCGCCATCTACAGCCACGGCATTCCGACCGGCTTCAGCGAGGAAGCCGAGGCCGAAGCCGCCGCCGCCAAGCCGCCGACCCTGGAAGGCCGCGATGATTTGCGCGACCTGCCGTTCATCACCATCGACCCCAGCGACGCGCGCGACCACGACGACGCCGTCTATGCCCATCCCGATCCGGACGCCGGCAATCTGGGCGGCTGGATCGTCTGGGTGGCCATCGCCGACGTCGCCGCCTATGTGCGCCCGGGCACCACCCTCGACCGCGAGGCCCGCGAGAAGGGCAACAGCGTCTATTTCCCCGATCGGGTGGAGCCGATGCTGCCCGAGGTGCTGTCCAACGGCCTGTGCAGCCTGCGCGAGGGCGAGAACCGCGCCACGCTGGCCGTGCGGATGGTGTTCGACAACCAAGGCCGCAAGAAGAGCCACCGCTTCGTGCGCGGCCTGATGCGCTCGGCCGCCAAACTCTCCTACGAGCAGGCTCAGGCCGCCATCGACGGCGTGGCCCCGCCGGAGGGCCAGGACCCGGACAAGGGCCCGCCCCTGCTGGATCCGATCCTGGCGCCGCTGTGGGCCGCCTTCCGCCTGATGGGCGTGGGCCGCGAGCAGCGCTCGCCGCTGGGCATCGAGAGCGACGAGCGCAAGATCATCATCACGAAAGAGGGCGAGATCGCCTCGATCACCCGCCGTCCCAGCCTCGAGGCCCACAAGCTGATCGAGGAAATGATGATCCAGGCCAATGTCTGCGCCGCCGAGAGCCTGGAAGCCAAGCGCACGCCACTGATCTACCGGGTGCACGATACGCCGAGCCAGGAAAAGGTCATGAGCCTGGTGGAGTTCCTGCAGACCCTGGAGGTCAAGTGGTCGAAGGGCGAGGCCCCAACCACGGCGCGCTTCAACAAGCTGCTGGACGACACGCGCGAGAGCCCGCACGCGGCGATCATCAACGAGGTTGTCCTGCGCACCCAGATGCAGGCGCACTATTCCAGCGACAATCTGGGCCATTTCGGCCTGAACCTGGCGCGCTACGCCCACTTCACCAGCCCGATCCGCCGCTACGCCGACCTGATCGTCCATAGAGCGCTGATCCGCGCCCTGAAGCTGGGCGACGACGGCCTGACCGACCAGGACATCTCGCAGATCAAGGACACCGCCGAGGTCATCACCCACGCCGAGCGCCGGGCCATGGCCGCCGAGCGCGACGCCACCGACCGCTACATCGCGGCCTTCCTGTCTGACCGGGTGGGCGCGACCTTCAGTGGACGGATCACCGGCGTCACCCGCTTTGGCCTGTTCGTGAAGCTGGACGAGACGGGGGCCGACGGCCTGGTGCCGGTCTCGACGCTGGGGGAAGAATATTTCGTCCACGACGACCGCATGCACGCCCTGGTCGGCGAGCGCACCGGGAAGCGCTTCCCGCTGGGACTGCGCGTCGAGGTCAAGCTGCGCGAGGCCACGCCAGTGACCGGCGGCCTGTTGTTCGAGATGTTGACCGACGCCCTGCCGAACGATCCCAAGGCTCCAAAGCCCAGGCTTGGCGTGCGATCGCGCCCGCCGGTCAAGCCGCGCGGGGGACTGCCCAAGGGGGTTCGACGGGGCACGCGGCGGTAGCTCTTCTTCCTTCTCCCCCTTGCGGGAGAAGGATTGCCATTATTTGCGTCCCAGATAATCCAGCGCCATCAGCACCTCGGCCTTCACGCCCGTCTCGAACACCGCTTCGTCCACATCGAAATAGGGCGAGTGGTTGGCCGGCGCCGTCGCCGCCGGCACAGACGCCGGCCGACCGCCCAGTTGGACGAACACCGCCGGGATCTTCTCGCCATAGCGGGAGAAGTCTTCGGCCCCGGTGACCAGGGCCGCCTGGTCGTCGACCTTGCCCGGCGAGGCCTTTTCCAGGCTGGCCTTGATGAAGGCCGACAGGGCCGGGTCGTTATAGGTGACCGGATAGGGCTGGGTGAACACGGCCTGGGCTTTGGCGCCATAGCGCTCGCCGATTGCGGCCACGGTCTTCTGGACCTTGTCGATGACGTCGGCGCGGCGTTGCGGGTTGAAGGTCCGCAGGGTGCCGGTCATCACCAGGTCTTCGGGGATGATGTTATTGCGCACCCCCATGTTGATGGTGGCGACCGTCAGGACGGTGGGCGAGGCGGCGACGTCGATCTGGCGGGCCGACAGCTGGTTGAAGGCCTGGATGATGTCGGCCGCGACGCTGGCCATGTCGACGCCGGCCCAGGGCCGCGCGCCGTGGGTCTGCTTGCCCTTGACGGTGATGGTCATCCGCTCGGACCCGGCATAGAACCCGCCGGCCCGGTAGTTCAGCAGGTTGGCGTCGGCGGGACCGATGTGCAGGCCGAAGATGGCGTCCACCTTGGGATGGTCCAGCGCCCCGTCGCGGATCATCAGCAGGGCGCCGCCCTCTTCGCCGGCTTGCGAACCTTCCTCGGCGGGCTGGAAGATCAGCACCACGGTCCCAGGGATCTCGGCCTTCATGCCGGCCAGCACGGTCGCCGCGCCAAGCAGCATGGCCACATGGGTGTCGTGGCCGCAGGCGTGCATGACAGGCAGGGTCTTGCCTTCCCACTGGGCCGTGACCTTGGAGGCGAACGGCAGGCCGGTCTTTTCCTGGACCGGCAGGGCGTCCATGTCGGCGCGCAGGGCCACCACCTTGCCGGGCTTGCCGCCTTTCAGCACGCCGACCACGCCGGTGCGGCCGACGCCCTCGCGGACCTCGAAGCCCAGGGCCTTCAGTTCCTTGGCCACCAGGGCGGCGGTGCGGACCTCCTGGTTACCCAGTTCGGGGTGTTCGTGGATGTCGCGTCGCCAAGCCACGACCTTCGGCTGGACGGCCTTGGCGGCGGCGGCGACCTGGGCGGTGGAGGGGGCGGCGAAGGCCGATCCCGTCGAGAGGGTGACGACCAGCGCCAGTCCCGAAACACGTGCGAACATGGCCATCCCCCGACTCCTCGATTGCGGCGCGAGATTGAGCGGACGGGGGATGAGGGTCAAGCGCGGGAGATGTTGGTAGGGAAACGCCCACGGGCATGTCCCCAATCCGAACCCTTGCCGCTACGGACGGCTGGCGCCGCGCGGCATCGAGACTAAGCTCCCCATCATGGATGAGCCGATCGAGGCCAAATTCGACACCCGCAACGACGGCGACGTGCGCGACGCGAACGCCGGACCGCTGAAGCCGCGCCACGCCGCGACCCTGATCATTGTCCGCGATGAGGGCCCCAAGCCCCAGCTGCTGATGGGCCGGCGCAATCGCGGCCTGGCCTTCATGGCCGACAAGTGGGTGTTCCCCGGGGGTCGGGTCGATCGCGGCGACTACGCCGCGCCCTCGGCGACCGAACTGGCGCCGGAGGCCGCCGCCCGTCTGACCCTGGAGCCGCGCCACCCCTCGCCGGCCCGCCTGGCCCGCGCCTTGGCCCTGGCGGCGGTGCGCGAGACCTTCGAGGAGACGGGCCTGCTGCTGGCCAAGGCCGCGCCCGCGCGCCCAGGCGCCGGCGCCTGGCGGCCGTTCCTGGCGCAGGGCGCCCTTCCTGACCTAGCCTCCCTGGCCTTCGTGGCCCGCGCCATCACCCCGCCCTATCGCACGCGGCGTTTCGACGCACGGTTCTTCATGGCCCCGGCCTCGGCCCTGCTGAGCCTGGAGCGCCAGCCCGACTGCGGCGAGTTGGACGAGATCGGCTGGTTCGACTTCGACGAGGCCCGGGCCCTGGATCTCCCCAACATCACCCGTTTCGTCGTTCATGAAGTGGAGCAGCGCCTAGTGGATTCTGGCCGCCCGGCCCCGTTCATGCGGTTTCTGCGCGGGGCGCGGCAGCTGACCTATCTGTGATCAAGCCCCTCCCCCGTGGGGGAGGTGGTCGCGCAGCGACCGGCGGGGGGAGTTTCGGGATCGAAGATCCGTAAGCTGGCCATCGTCCGATCACGCCCCACTCCGTCGGCTTCGCCGAAACCTGCCCCACAGGGGGAGGAATTGCCCGCTCACGGCAATTGACTTTGCGCCGCCGGTGAGTATGTTCCGCGCCTCTTATTTCGACCGCGTAGGGACCTGCGCGACCATCGCAGGGATTCGACCATGGCCAAACCGGCTTCCATCAAGATCCGCCTGAACTCGACGGCGGACACCGGCTTCTTCTACGTGACCAAGAAGAACGCCCGCACCAAGACCGAAAAGATGGTGCTGAAGAAGTACGATCCGGTCATCCGCAAGCACGTCGAATTCAAGGAAGGCAAGATCAAGTAGGTCTTGCCACCCTTTTCGATAGGATAGACGCCCGGCCGCAAGGTCGGGCGTTTTTCTTTGCCCCTCTCTTTCGCGACCCGTCTTGTTTTCGCCGCCTGAGGAAGGCCTAGCTGGGCCATGCGCCAACTCCCGCTTCTCGCCGTCTGGCTTGTCGCCACCCTGCTGAGCGCCTGTTCGCCGCAGGCGCGCGCCGCGACTCCAGTCTATGGCTACGCGGTCGTGCGCACCTATCCACACGACCCCCACGCCTTCACAGAGGGCCTCTTCCTGCGCAATGGCTTTCTGTATGAGAGCACCGGCCTGGAAGGCGCCTCGTCGATCCGCAAGCTCGACCTCGAAACCGGCCAGGTTCAGCTGGAGCGGTCGATCGCCAGCCAATTCTTCGGTGAGGGCATCATCGACTGGAAGGATCGGCTGATCTCGCTGACCTGGAAGAACCAGGTCGGCTTCGTCTACGGTCTCGACGATTTTGAGACGCGCGGTGAATTCAGCTATCCCGGCGAGGGCTGGGCCCTGACCCGCGACGATCACCAGATCTACATGAGCGACGGCACCTCCCGCCTGCGGTTCCTGGATCCCGAGACACTCAGGGAAACCGGCGGCGTCACCGTCACCGACGAGGGTCAGCCGGTGGACCAGCTCAACGAGCTGGAATGGGTCAAGGGCGAGATTTACGCCAATATCTGGCAGACCGACCGCATCGCCCGCATCGACCCCCTGACGGGCGAGGTGAAGGGCTGGATCGACCTGACCGGGCTGTTGCCGGTCGCGGATCAGGCCGGTGTCGATGTGCTCAACGGCATCGCCTATGACGCCGAGACGGACCGGTTGATCGTGACAGGGAAATTCTGGCCGCGGCTGTATGAGATCAGGCTGGTGGCGAAGCCTTAATCCAAGGTCGGGGACATGCCCTCGGGCGTGTCCCCGACTGTTAAGCCGCCGCCTTGCCCACCACGGCGTTGCGTCCGGAGGCTTTCGCTTCGTACACCGCCTCGTCGGCGCGCTTGAGCAGGGTCTCGGGCGTGTCGTTGGGGCCAAAGCTGACCGAAACACCGATCGAGATGGTCACCGTCAGTAACTCTGTCCCGTGGGCTACGCGGAAGGGCGAGCCGGCCACGTGCATGCGAATCCGCTCGGCGATGCGCAGGGCGTCTTCCAGCTGGGTGTCAGGCATGATCACCGTGAACTCCTCGCCGCCGTAGCGGCAAGGCAGGTCGATGGCGCGGACATTGGAGGCCAGGCGCAGGGCGAACTCGCGCAGCACCTCGTCGCCGACGTCGTGGCCGAAGCCGTCATTGATCTTCTTGAAATGGTCGATGTCGATCAGCAGGGCCGCGACCGGGTCGCCGCCCAGGGCCGCGCGCTTGACCAGCGAATCGAGCTGACCGGCCATGTAGCGGCGGTTGTGCAGGCCGGTCAGCTGGTCGGTGACCGCCAGTTCAAGGCTGTGGTCGAGGTTCTGGCGCAGATAGTCGGTGTAGCGCTTGCGCTGGATCTGGGTCTTGACCCGGGCCGACAGTTCCTGCGGGTCGATTGGCCGCGGCAGGATGTCGTTGATGCCGATCTCCAGCGCCTTGACCAGGCGCGTCCGCTCATCGGGATCGACCATGGCCAGGATCGGCAGGTGGCGGGTGCGCTCGTCCGACCGCAGGCCGGCGGCAAAGCGCAGGCCGTCGAAGCTCTTGGCGGCGGCGTTGATGATGACGAGGTCGACCGGCCCGCCGGCGCTGATCTGAGCCTTGGCCGGATCGATCTCGATCACCGGGCGGTGCTCGATCGACAGCTCGTTGGCGACGCGCTGGGCCTGGCGTTCATTGTCATCGACGATCAGCACCCGGCCGCCCAGGCCGTCGAGGCGAGAGGCGGCGCCGGCGATCACGCCCATGCGGCGGCCCGAAGCCTCGCGCTGGCGAAGTTCGTCGATCACCAGCTTGAAGCGGGTCAGGCTGCGCACGCGAGCGAAAAGCATGACGTCGTCGATGGGCTTGGTCAGAAAGTCCGAGGCGCCCGCCTCAAGGCCCTGGATACGGTCGGCGCGGCCATCCAGCGCCGTGACCAGCACCACGGGGATGTGCCGGGTGATCGGGTCTTCCTTGAGCCGCTTACAGACAGTGAAGCCGTCCATGCCGGGCATCATCACATCCAGCAGAATGACGTCGGGCAGCTCGGCCGCCGCCATGGCCAGGGCCGTGGTGCCGTCGCTGGCGGTCGAAACCTGATAATATTCAGCCGAAAGCTTAGCCTCGAGCAGCCGCACATTGGCGTCGATATCGTCGACGACGAGAATGCGCGCGCTCACGGGCCTACCTCTCCAGCAACCGGCGGATCGTGTCGAGGAAGTGCGACACCGAGATGGGCTTGGAGATATAGGCCTCGCAACCGCCCTCGCGAATGCGCTCCTCGTCGCCCTTCATGGCAAATGCCGTAACGGCGACGACGGGGATGTGTGACAGATCGTCGTCCTCCTTGAGCCACTTGGTGACTTCAAGACCCGAGATCTCCGGCAGCTGGATATCCATCAGGATCAGGTCGGGACGGTGCTCACGGGCGATCGACAGAGCCTGCAGGCCCTCGCGGGTTTGCAAGATCTCGTAACCCTGGGCTTCGAGCAGATCATGAAACAGCTTCATGTTCAGCTCATTATCCTCCACGATGAGGACCTTCTTCGTCATCCTGACCCCGACCATTCCGGTCCGTGGCGGCGCATGAGGGATTTGCGTCGCTTCTGGGTTCCAGATGCCACGAATATCCTTAAGCCCGCGCTAATCGCGTTCACCAACATCGACCTTGGATCATGGAACCCAGTTCTACCGACCTCCAGACCTGCAAGGTTCGCGCGGATGCGCCGCTCGTCATCGTCGATGTCGATGAGGTGCTCGCCCGGTTCATGCACGGCTTCGGGACCTTCATCGCCCGGCACGGCTTCGAACTGCGGTTCGACCGCTACGCCCTGTTCCAGAACATCTACCGGCCCGGCGAGACCGAGCATCTGGACCTGATCGCCGGGCGGATGCTGTTCGATGATTTCTTCCGCGATGGATCTGGCGATCTGCTGCCGGCGATCGGCGCGGCCGACGCCTTGGCCGACCTGTCGGGCAGGGCCGACGTGGTGATTCTAACCAACGCCCCTGAGCACGGCCGTCAGTCCCGAGCCCGCTGGCTGAAGACCCACGGGTTCGACTATCCGCTGGTGATCAACAGCGGCCCCAAGGGACCGTCGGCGGCCGACCTGGCCAGTCGCACCAGCGGCCCGTCGGTATTCATCGACGATCTGCTGCCGCAGCTCGACTCGGTTGCGACCAGCGCGCCGGCCATCACCCGTTTTCAGATGGTGGCCGACGAACGCCTGCGCCCCCTCGCCCCTGCCGATCCGGAGCGCCACACCCGCATCGATCTCTGGCCGGACCTCAAGACGGCCATCGAGCTAAAGCTTTTCTTGTGAAAGCCCTGTGCCGCGACTGCCTGGCGACGGGCGAGGCCAAGGTCTCGCGCTGTCCGTCCTGCCAGTCGCCGCGGGTGATCTTTCACGAGGAGCTGGGCCAGCTGTCGATGGCCCACCTGGACTGCGACGCCTTCTATGCCTCGGTTGAGAAGCGCGACGATCCCAGCCTGCGCGACAAGCCGGTGATCGTCGGCGGCGGCAAGCGCGGCGTGGTGACCACCGCCTGCTACATCGCCCGGATGAGCGGACCGCGCTCGGCCATGCCGATGTACAAGGCGTTGAAGCTGTGCCCCGACGCCGTGGTCATCAAGCCCAACTTCGCCAAGTACAAGCACGAGAGCGCGCGGATCATGGCCAAGCTGGAGGCCCTGACGCCCCTGGTTCAGCCCCTGTCGCTGGACGAGGCCTGGATCGACCTGTCAGGCACCGAGCGCCTGCACGGCGCCCCGCCGGCGGTGATGCTGGCCAAGGTTCAGCGGGAGATCGAGGCCGAGGTGGGGATCACCGTCTCGATCGGCCTGGCGCCCAACAAGTTTCTGGCCAAGATCGCTTCGGAGCTCGACAAGCCGCGCGGCTTTTCGGTGATCGGCGCCGTAGGAGTCGAGGCCTTCCTGGCGTCGCGTCCGGTGTCGATCCTGCCCGGCGTGGGTCCCGTCACGGTCACCAGCCTTGCCTCGGAGGGCCTGCGCACGGTCGGCGACATCGCGGCGGCCGACCTGAAGTGGCTGGTCAAGGTGCTGGGCTCCAGCGGCCTGCGGCTGCATCACCTGGCCCATGGCCGCGACGTGCGGTCGGTCGATCCCGAGCAAGAACGCAAGACGATCAGCGCCGAGACCACCTTCAATGACGACCTCTACAAGCGCGACGACCTCGAGGACGAGCTGTGGCCGCTATGCGAGAAGGTCGCCCGCCAGGCCCGGGCCGGCGGGGTGGCCGGCCGGGTCATTACCCTCAAGCTGCGCACGCCGGACTTCAAGATCCGCACCCGTCGCCGCACTCTGCCGGTGCCGATCCAGACGGCCCGGACGTTGTTTCAGGTGGCGCGTGAGCTGTTGGCCGCCGAGCCGGGTGGCTTGCACTATCGCCTGATCGGCGCGGGGCTGACGGACTTCGTGCCGGCCGAGGGGGCCGCCGACGACTTCTTCGCGGGAGACGAGCGCAAGGCGTTGAAAAGCGAGACGGTGATCGACGGGCTGCGCGGGAAGTACGGGGCGGGGGCGGTGATGACCGGGCGGGCTTTGAAGGGAAAGTAGGTGGCTCACCCACTTGCCCCCACCTGACGGCTTCGCCGTCTGTCGCGGCGAGGGGGCGGAGCTTCGCGCCAGCGCCGGCGCCTGAGCTCTTCCCCCTCTGGGGGAAGACGATCGCGAAGCGATCCTTAGGGGGCAAGTGATCGCCCCCCTAGATCCTACATCAACGAACCCTTGCCGCTGGTCACCTCGGTATAGCGGTGCACCCGCACGGCCTGGACCAGCCCAAACCCGACCATCACCGTCAGCATGACCGTGCCGCCGTACGACAGCATCGGCATCGGCACGCCCACCACCGGGGCCATGCCCATCACCATGGCGCCGTTGATCAGCACATAGAGCGCGAAGGTCGCGGTGACGCCCGCCGCCGACAGCCGGCCGAAGTGGCTGTGGCTGATCGAGGCGATGCGCAGGGCCATGAAGATCGCCACGCCGTACAGGAACAGCACGCTGAAACAGCCGATGAAGCCGAATTCCTCGGCCAGGGTGGCGAAGATGAAGTCGGTCTGTTTCTCGGGCAGGAAGTTCAGCTGGCTCTGCGAGCCCAGGCCAAAGCCCTTGCCCATCAGCCCGCCGGAACCCAGGGCGATCTTCGACTGCATGATGTGATAGCCGTTGCCCGACGGGTCGTTTTCCGGGTGCAGGAAGGTCAGGATGCGGTTGCGCTGATAGTCGTGCAGCACGAAGAAGATGAACGGCGGCAGGGCCGCGAGCCCCAGCACGATCCCGCCGATGATCAGGCGCAGCGACAGGCCGGCCAGCACCATCACCGCCAGGCCCGGCAGGGCGATCAGCACAGCGGTCCCCAGGTCGGGTTGGTGAGCGACGAGCAAGGTGGGCAGACCGATCAACACCACCGGCACCAGCAGCTTCCACGACAGCCGGGCGCTGTCGGCCGAAAGGCCGTGATAATAGCGAGCCAGGGCCAGGACGACGCCGATCTTCATCACCTCGGACGGCTGAAACCTCAGGGGGCCTAGCTGCAGCCAACGCTGGGCTCCCAACGAGACGTCGCCGATCAGTTCGACCAGCACCAGCAGGATCAGGCCCGCAGTATAGATGGGATAGGCCAGGCTGAACCAGACCCGCAGGTCCAGCATGGCCAGGCCGATCATGAACACGAAATAGATCCCGAAGCGCAGCAGGTGCTTGTCGGCCCAAGGCTCCCACGAGCCGCCTGCGATCGAGAACAACATCAGCGCGCCGGTGCCTGCGATCAGGCAAAGGACCAAGCACAGGGTCCAGTCGATCTCCATGAACTTGATGATCGGCCGGTCGCGTTCGCCGGGCCGGCTGAGGCCGCCGCTGAGGGTCATCGGGGTGTTCCAGGAACGGGGGCGGGAACGGGAGGCGGCGGAGGCGCGCCCTCGGTGGGATCTTCGGGCGCCGCGCCTTCGACCGCGCCGTCGGCGGCCTCGACCGGCGCGTCAGGCAGCGGCGCGGGGCGTTCGATGCGGGCGCGGATTTCGGGATCCTTCAGCAGCGCCACGCGCATCACCTCGCGGGCCCGCGGGGCGCCGGCGGTGGCGCCGCCCATGCCGCCATGCTCGATGATCACGGCGACGGCGTAGCGCGGGTCATCATAGGGCGCGAAGGCCACGAACAGGTTGTGGTCCTTGAGCTTCCAGGCGACGCTGTCGCTCTTGCGGTTGGCGACCTTGTCATAGCTGCGGACCTGGGCGGTGCCGGTCTTGCCGGCCATCTTGACGTCGCCCAAACCCAGCTGGCTCTGGCGATAGGCCGTGCCGCGCACGTCATTGGCGACCGCCTCCATGCCGCCGCGCACATAGGCCAGGTGCTCCATCGTGAACGGCAGGTCGGGCACGGCCGCGCCGCTGGGCTGCTCGACGCCGCCGACTGACTTGATAAGCCGCGGGTTCAGCGCCTTGCGACCGTTAGCCAGACGCGCGGTCATCACCGCCAGCTGCAGGGCATTGACGTTCAGAGCCCCCTGCCCGATCCCATAGCTGGGAGTCTCGCCCGGAAACCAGGTCTGGTTCGGGGGATTTTTGACGTTTGCCCGCTTCTTCCAGGCACGATCAGGCACCAGCCCCTTCTTCTGGCCGGGAATGCCGATATCGAAGGTCTGGCCAAAGCCCATGGCCCGGGCGGTCGTCGCGATGGCGTCGGGGCCGACCTTCAGCGCCGTCTGGTAGAAATAGATGTCGCAGGAGTTCTTGATGGCCTCGTGCATGTTCTGCGAGCCGTGCCCGCGCTTCTCCCAGCACCGCCAGGTGCGGTTGCCATAGTACCAGCTGCCGCCGCAATTGACCCGCGCCTCGGGGTCCACGCCCGCAGTCAGAGCGGCCAGACCAACGGTCGGCTTGAAGGTCGAGCCGGGCGGGAAGGTGCCGTTCAGCACCTTGTCCAGCAGCGGCTTGCGCTCATATTCGGCCAAGGCGCGATATTCGGGACCCGACAGGCCCTTGACGAAGCGGTTGGCGTCGAAGCTGGGGGCCGAGACCATGGCCAGCAGGTCGCCGTTGCGGATATCGATCACGACGATCGCGCCGCTTTCCTCACCCATCACTTCCAGCGCGCGGTTCTGGATGTCGGCGTCCAGCGTTAGCCGCACTTCCTTGCCGGCGGTCGGCAGGATGTCGCCCTCGGGATCCAGGCGCACGACGCGGCCCTGGGCGTCGACCTCGGCCTTGGTCGCGCCGGGACGGCCGCGCAGGTCGCGGTCGAGGGCCTTTTCGATCCCCGCCTTGCCGATCCGGAACCCCGGATGGTGCAGCAGGTCCTGGTCGGGCTCGTCCTTGGCCTTTTCCAGGTCGCGATCCGAGACCTTGGCCACATAGCCGATCACGTGGGCGAAGGCCCCGCCGAACGGATAGACCCGCACCTCGCCCATGTCGGCGGTGACGCCCGGCAGCTCAGGGGCGCGGATGTTGACGCGGGAGAACTCCTCCCAGGTCATGTCTTCCATCACCGCCACCGGAGCCTTCTTGGGCGCGCGGGCGATGTCCTTGATCAGGCGCGACCGGCGCGTACCGTCGATCGGCACCAGAGTGGCCAGGTCGTCGAGGGAGGCCTCGACGTCGAAATCCTTGGAGTCCTTGGTGATCAGCAGCCGGAAATTGGGCCGGTTCGAGGCCAGGGCCACGCCGTTGCGGTCGAGGATTAGGCCGCGGGGCGGCGGCACCAGGCGGTAGTTGAACTGGTTGCCGGCCGAGAGCTTCTGATAGCGCTGGGCCTCGACCAACTGCAGCTGCGCCAGCCGTCCGCCCAAGGCAAGCAACCCGCCGCCAGCCAGGCCGCCCATCAGAAACGCCCGGCGGTGGAAGACCCCCTGCCGCTCATTGACCTCGAAGAAGAAGATGGACGGTTCGCTCATGGCGTCACCGGAACCGAACGTCCGCGTCCTCGAACCGGTCGATCAGCCGGTGGGCGAACGGAAACAGCAAGGCGGTCACCAGGAATTGCCAGAACACGGCCAGCAGACTGGGCATGGCCAGACTGTCTAGCATGGTGAACAGGAAACCGCCGATCATCGCCACGGCAGTGACTCCGGAAAACCAGGCCCACATGATTGGCCGGCTCTGGCCGGTCATCATGTTGCGGCCGGCCAGGGCGGTGGCGTAGGCCACCAGCAGCGACAGCGCCCACAGGCCCGAAGGCCCGCCCCAGAACACATCCAGGAACAGGCCCAGAACCAGCAGGGCGAAGGGCGCCAGGATCGACGGGCGGATCAGGGCCCAGGCAAAGGCGGGGACCATGGCGAACACGGGCTCCGGAAGTTGCAGGCCATAGAGGCGGATCGGCGCGGCGAAGACGACGGTCGCCAAGATCGACAGCAGCAGCGGCACGCCCAGCCAGCGCGCGGGATGCAGAGGCCGCGCGCCGCCCATGCTCATAGCGCGCCGCCTGGCGGCTGGGCCGCCGCGGGAACCGTGGCCGGCGGCTTGGGCGCGGCCGGCTTTGAAACCGCAGGCTTCGGCGGCGCGGTTGCGGGCTTGGGTGTGGCCGAGGTTGTCGCCGGCGGCTTGGCTGAGCCGGCGGTAGCCGGCTTGGGCGAGGTCGCTGGCGCGGTCGTCGCTGGCGTGGTCGTCGCTGGCTTGGGCGCCATGGCTGGGCCGAGGATCGAGACGTTGGGGTCTTCCGTCGTCACCGGCGGCAGGCTGCGGGTCAGTAGCGCTTTCTGGTCGGCCAGCTGCGAGAAGTCCGTGAACAACAGGATACGGACATAGTCGATGGCGGTGTCGTCGGCGAACAGCACCACGCGCCAGCGGCCGTCCAGGCCCTTGACCGCCGCGCCTACCGGCAAGCCGCGCGGCACCACGCCGCCATCGCCCGAGGTGACGACACGGTCGCCCTCCTTGATCGGATCGGCGCCGCGCAGATAGTCCAGCTTGGGATTGGGACCGCCGTCGCCGGTCAGGATGGCGCGGGCGTTGGTGCGGTCGATCATCACCGGCGTCCGCGAGGCGATGTCGGTCAGCAGCAGCACCCGGCTGGCGCCATTGGCCACGCCCACCACACGGCCGACCAGGCCGCGCTCGTTCATGACTGGATTGCCCACAACCACGCCGCGCTCGGCGCCGGCGTCGGCCAGGCGAGTGTTGGCGAAAGGGCCGCGGGTGTCGATGACCACGCGGGCGGCGACCATCGGGATCGGCGGATCTGTGCGCAGGCCCAGCAGCGAGCGATAGCGGTCGTTCTTGTCGACTTCGGCCAGATACTGGTCGCGATAGCCGCGCATGTCCTTGAGCTCGGCCTTCAGTCGGCGGTTTTCGGACGCCGTGAAGAAGTAGCTGCTGACGAAATCGACGCCCAGGCCGGTCCAGCGCCCTGGAGCGGCGATGGCGCCGCTGACCGGCTTGGATACCGTGTCCATGGTCTGGCGGGTCACGCCATAGGCCTGCTGCTGAAGGCTCTCCCGCCGGTCGGCCAGCAGGAACGCCACCGCGATCACGACGGCGACGATCAACGCCACGGCCGCGGTCCAGGTCAGCGGCACTTTCAGGTCACCGAGCGGACCTTCGCGAAAGGGCACGTACGAGTTCTCCCGACGCCCCCCGCGGCGTCCAGATTAAATTGACGCCTAGGCGAGAGTCGATTCAAGAACGCCCTTCATCCACTTGGGATGTTCGAGCACCTTGCCGCAGCCCAAGGCCACGCACGACAACGGATCGTCGGCCACGGTGACCGGCAAGCCGGTGTGGTCGCGGATCTCGGCGTCCAGGCCGCGCAGCAGCGCGCCGCCGCCGGTCAGCATGATGCCCTTGTCGGCGATGTCGCTGGCCAGTTCCGGCGGGGTGGCTTCCAGAGCCACCTTCACGGCCTCGACGATCTGCCCGACCGGCTCGGCCAGGGCGTCGGCGGCCTGCTTTTCGCTAATGCGCACCTCGCGCGGCACGCCCTGCATCAGGTCGCGGCCCTTGACGTCGATCGACAGGCCTTCGCCGTCGGCCGGGGCGCGGGCGGTGCCGATTTCCTTCTTGATGCGCTCGGCGGTGGTCTCGCCGATCAGCAGGTTATGGTGACGGCGCATGTAGCTGATGATCGCCTCGTCCATCTTGTCACCGCCGACGCGGACCGAACGCGAATAGACGATGCCCGACAGCGACAGCACGGCTACCTCGGTGGTGCCGCCACCGATGTCGACGACCATCGAGCCAGTCGGCTCGTGAATGGGCAGGCCGGCGCCGATCGCGGCGGCCATCGGCTCGTCGATCAGGCCCACGCGACGGGCGGACGCATTGAGGCAGCTGTCGTTGATCGCCCGGCGTTCGACGGCTGTGGCGCCCGACGGCACGCAGACGATGACCTTGGGGTTCACGAAGCCCTTGCGGTTGTGAACCTTGCGGATGAAGTATTTGATCATCTCCTCGGCGACTTCGAAGTCGGCGATGACCCCGTCACGCATGGGGCGGATGGCTTCCATGTGGCCCGGCGTGCGGCCCAGCATTTGCTTGGCCTCGATACCCACGGCGTGAACGATCTTTCGGCCGCCGACATTGCGCAACGCCACGACGGACGGTTCGTTCAGCACGATGCCCTTGCCCTTCATGTAGATGAGCGTGTTGGCGGTGCCCAGGTCGATGGCGATATCGTTGGAAATGACGCCGAAGAGGGAAGAAAACATTGAAAGCCCTGACTGAGGGGATAGGGGGGCGAAGCGGTACGACGGACAGGTAGGACGGGGCGGGCGAGATCGGTAGGCGAAGCGGAGCCATTTGCGGCGTATTGACGACGAAGGCGAAGGGAAAAGATGGCTCCTACTTCAATTCCCCCCGAGGACAACATGATTCCCGCATTTGCGGGCTTTCGTCCCAGTGATGACCGCTCGCCGCGCGACGGGAGCGCGAGCCTCTGCCGCGCCGTCGTCCAACTGCCGTAAAGCGTATCGACGATGCCCGTTTGCCCTGCGAAAGCGTTGATTTCAAGGTCTATTAAAACGCTTGGCTCACCTCATTTCGCAGAACGGCGACGCCGGGAGGTTCAACCCAGAAACATGGCGTTTTCTAGCCGAGCGCCGCCATGACCACGCCGACCGCCGCGATCAGTCCGAAGACCATCTGAGCGGGGCTCAGCCGCTCGGCGAACAGCCGGCGTCCGGCCAAGGCGGCCATCGGCATTTCGACCACCCCGACCGCTCGTACGGGTCCCACGGGGCTCAGCGCCATGGCGGTGAACCACAGGCCCGAGGCGACCGCGCCGCAAAACCCCGCCCCCAGCGACCGCCGCCAGGCCTTGACCACCGCGACCAGAGCGTCGGGATTGCGAACCGCCAGGAAGGCCGTCAGGGCGACGGTCTGGATGGCTTGGACGATCATCACCGTCACCAGGGCCGAGACCGGCGGATGGGCCGGATCGAAGGCCAGAGCGGCCTGACGGAAACAGTTGGCGCACAAGGCGAAGGCCGCGCCGGAGGCCAGTCCCGCCAGCACCGCGCCGCGTCGCATCGGCGGTCCGCCGCGCGGCCAGGTCAAGGCGGCGAGGCCGATGGTGGCGATCAGCCCGCCGATCCAGGTGACGGCCGAGATCTTGTCGCCGAACAGCAGAGCGCCCCAGACGAGAGCGAACGGCAGGCCGCTCTGCTGCAAGGCCGTGCCCAAGGCGAAGGACGAGCGGTGCATGGCGGTCAGCAGCGCCGCGGTGGCGCCGATCTGCAGGGCCGCCCCGGCCACGCAAGCCAGCCAGAACCACACCGTGGCGTGGGCGCTGGCGCCCGGCGTCACGGCCCAAGCAATGGCTGCGAATAGCGTTGCGAAGGGCAGGCCGAACAGGAACCGCACCAGCGTCGCGCCCCAGGGCCCCGCCCCGCCCATGAGCGAGCGCTGGGCCGCATTGCGGGCCACCTGGAAGCCAGCGGCGGCGATGGTGATGGGAATCCAGATCATGGCCGTCTCGCCGCGATGACCAGGCCCGACGCCCAGCCCAGGGCCACGGTCGCCAAGTCGGGATGGGATTTCAGCCGCGCCGCCAGGGCGTCAACGCGAGGTTGATGGCCTGGCGGCCAGTTGGGTTGGCGGCTCATGTCGTCGATCACATAGAACCCGCCGGGCCTTAGCAGCGCCAGCGTCTCGTCCAGCCCCTCGTACTTGCCCGGCCACGCGTCGGCGAAGATCAGATCGAACGCGGCCGGGGGATGAGCGCGCACATAGTCCAGCCCGTCGCCAATCGCAAACGTCACGCGTGGGTCGCCGCCCAACACATCGCGGGCCACGGTCTGGACCGCTGGATCACTGTCCACGGAGACCAGCGACGCCCCCTGCCCCATCCCGGCCAGCAGCCAAGCGGTCGCGAGGCCCGTGCCGGTTCCCAACTCCAG
Source organism: Caulobacter sp. DWR3-1-2 (assembly GCF_049896225.1). Classification (NCBI taxonomy): domain Bacteria; kingdom Pseudomonadati; phylum Pseudomonadota; class Alphaproteobacteria; order Caulobacterales; family Caulobacteraceae; genus Caulobacter; species Caulobacter sp. DWR3-1-2. The sequence goes on from NZ_JAFCTW010000002.1 coordinate 50,241, forward strand.
AAGCCTGCCGCCCGGCTTTGAAGCCGCGAGGAAGCGTAGCATGGCTCCGGTGTCGGGCTCCGACGGCATGTCGAAGCCCAGGGCGCGGGAACGGCGGTCGATCTGTCGCCAGACGGGCGGCGCGGCGGCGGCGTTGTCGTCGAACATCGGCTGATCCTTATGCCGCCCTTATGCGGACGGCGGGTTTCGGAATGGAGGCCTTAGGTCCCCTTGGCGCAGTTTGCGGCGGTCGGCGCGTCTGGTGATGCATCCGACCAGCCCAGAGGTTTCGACATGTCGTCCCACCCATTTCGTCAGGCCGCGCAGTTCCTGCTGGGCGTTCCGACCGGTGGCATCCACCACACGCTAGGGCGCATGCTCACCCTCGCCCAGGCCACGCCGCTGTGTTTCGTGGCGGTGACCGGACCCGAGGCGGGCGAGGCGATGAGCGTGCTTTGGCGCAAGGGCTACGACCGGGTGGAGGCCGCTCGCCGCGCCACCTGTCGCGCCGCCGACGAACAGAGCGACGTGCTGCTGGTGGTCGGCTGTTCCACGCTCGCCGATGCCCGGGCCGCCGCAGCCTCGACCATGACCATGCTGCGCCCCGGCGGGGTGCTGGTCATCGACGCCGGCGCGTTCCTGGAACAGGAGCCGCGTCGGGCGCTGTGCGAGGACTTGCGGACGCTGGGCCTGGACGTCGAGGCGCAGGCCTATCTTTCGGCGGAAGTTCTGGCGACACGACCCTTTTCGAAGCGGGCGGCGGCCTAGCTCAAACGGTCGTCATCCCGGACAAGCGAAGCGCCGATCCGGGATGACAATCGTTGTTGACTAGAACCCGCTGGCGATCGCCGTGTCTGGCCGGCTCTTTTCCTTGCGCGCCATGAGGTTGTTCAGGGCGTTGACATAGGCCTTGGCCGAGGCGGTCAGGGTGTCGGTATCGGCGGCCTGGCCGGTTGCGATGCGACCGTCCTCTTCGAGCCGGACCGAGACCTGGGCCTGGGCGTCGGTGCCCTCGGTGACCGCGTGGACCTGGAACAGGCGCAGGGCGGCGTCGTGCGGCACGATCTGCTGGATGGCGTTGAACACCGCGTCCACCGGACCGTCGCCGGAGGCTTCCGAGGTCTTGACCTCGCCGTCGACTTCGAGGGTCAGCTCGGCCGACTGTCCGTCGGTGCCGGCCACTACCCGCAGGCGCTGGACGCGGATCCGTTCGGAGCCGCGCGCCAGGGCGTCGTCGACCAGGGCGATGATGTCGTCGTCATAGACGTGCTTCTTGCGGTCGGCGAGATCCTTGAAGCGGCCGAAGGCCTCCTTCAGGGCGTTCTGGCCCAACTCGTAACCCAGGTCCTTCAGCTTGGCGCGGAAGGCGTGGCTGCCCGAATGCTTGCCCATGACCAGGCTGGACGGCGCTTGGCCAACCGATTCCGGGGTCATGATTTCATAGGTCTCGCGGTTCTTCAGCATCCCGTCCTGATGGATGCCGCTCTCATGCGCGAAGGCGTTCTTGCCGACGATAGCCTTGTTGTACTGCACCGGGAAACCGGTGATGGCCGAAACGTAGCGGCTAGCGCGGGTGATATGGGTGGTGTCGATCTTGGTCTCGTAGGGCAGCTTGTCGGCGCGCACCTTCAGGGCCATGACGATCTCTTCTAGCGCCGCGTTGCCGGCCCGCTCGCCCAGGCCGTTGATCGCGCACTCGATCTGGCGCGCCCCGCCCTGCACGCCCGCGAGGCTGTTGGCGACGCCCAGACCCAGGTCGTTGTGGCAGTGGGTCGAGAAGATCACTCGGTCGGCGCCCTCGACGTTCTGGGTCATCCAACTGAACAGGTCGGCATATTCCGACGGATAGGTGTAGCCCACCGTGTCGGGCAGGTTGATTGTCGTCGCCCCCGCCTTGATGGCCGTCTCGATGGCGCGGCGCAGGAACTGGCGGTCGCTGCGGGTGGCGTCCTCGGCCGACCACTCGACATCGTCGCGCAGATTACGCGCGTGAGTGACCGACCGGGCGATCACGTCGATCACCGCCTCGGGCTCCATCTGCAGCTTGTGCTTCATGTGCAGGTCGCTGGTGGCGATGACCACATGAATGCGGCCACGCTGGGTGCCCTTCAGGGCCTCCGCACATCTATCAATATCGACCTGGTGGGCGCGGCACAGGCCGGCGATGGTGCTGTTCTTGACGATCTTGGCGACCTCACGGACCGCCTCGAAGTCACCGTTCGAGGCGATCGGGAAGCCGGCCTCAATGACGTCGACCCCCATCTCCTCGAGGATCTTGGCCAGTTCAAGCTTTTCGTCATGCGACATCGAGGCGCCGGGCGATTGCTCGCCGTCGCGCATGGTGGTGTCGAAGATGACGACGTTGTCGCGCTTGTCAAAAGCGCCGGCGGCTACGCCAGGAGAAATCGGGGATGTCATGGATCTACTCGTCGGAAGGTGTCTGCGTGCGGGGCGGCGGCGGGTCGGTTATCCCCTGCGCGCCCGGCCACGACGATGCGCGGCCCCTAGAGCGCCCAGGGGGTGATAAGCCGAAGGCGAAGCAGTTGGCGCGCGACGTTCATGCAGACTTTCTACACAGCGGCCTAAATTCGAGCAAGCATTTTGCGCCAAAGGCTGATTTTGCCGCACACGGAGCAAGTTCCATCCCTCCTCCTGGCTAATCGTGGCTTGACGATTGGCAAATAGGGAAGAAAGACGTCAAAACCGCCTCGCTAGCCGCGGCATCGAGAGGCGATCTGCCTTCACTGGCCTTGGCTACTCAGCCGTCTCGCGCTTCTTGAGCCAGGCGCGGGCCACCAAGCCGCAGACGATCCACACCGCCACCGCGATCACCAGCATGACAATGTGCCGCTGCCCCCCGCCCTCCAGCGCCTGGACGATGGAATTGCCGGCGAAGGCGGTCAGGGCGATCTTCGGGATGATGCCGATGGCTGTGCCAGCGGTGAAGTCGCGAATCTTCATCGGCGTGACGCCGGCGGCCATGTTGACGACGATGAATGGCGCCGAGGGCACCAAGCGGACGATCAGGCTGGCCAGGAAGCCGTTCTTGCCGATCAGTTTCATGAACTTGGCCACGCCGTCGCCGGCCAGGTCCTTGAGCAGTCGCCCGCCGAACGCGCGCCCCACCCAGAACCCGACCAGGGACGAGACCAGGGTGCCGATCCAGCTATAGGCGAAACCTGTCCAGGGCCCGAAGGCCACCACCGCCGCGGCGATCAGCACGAACTGCGGAACGCCGATGAAGGCTAGCGCCGCGAAGGCCGCCACCGCCACGGGAAGTGCCCAGGGTCCGTGCGCCGCGCTCAGCCAGTGCTCCACCGCAGCCTCGCCATTCAAGCCCAGCATCTGGGCTCCGAACAGGAAGACGACCCCTACCCCGCCGAACAGCACGAACGACACCGCCACCGTGCGCCAGGCGCGGCGGTCCATATTGGTGAAGAATTCGATCAGCCGGGCTATCACGTCCCTGCCTCGCCCATGGTCTCCGTTGGGTCAAGCCCCACCTCACGCGCCACATGGGTGCAAAACGTCCGCCGATCGCCCACTTTATTGTCACGCTTCCGCGCCGTCTCGTCGCGGTACGGTTAAGATTCCCGCGCCACGACAATTCCGTTGCGAAGCTGTCTCACCGCGCGGCTAAGTTATCCACAGGCGCCGCTGCGGAAAGCGAGCGTTCTTGGGGAGTGCGTCGGACGTGAAGACCCTGGCTGTGATTTCCCGCAAGGGCGGGGCGGGTAAGACCACCCTGTCGATTAACCTCGCCCTGGCCTCCCACCTCGGTGGCTGGCGAACCATGCTCGCCGACATCGATCCGCAGCGTTCGGCGTCGGACGTCATGCGCGCCCGCACCGAGCCGGGCCCCACCCTGGCCGAGATCAACGCCGGCAAACTTTTTCAGACCCGGTCTCACGCGATCCACGACGCCTATGACGTGATGCTGATCGACACCCCGGCCGCCCCGGACTCCGACGTGGCCGTGGCCGTGAACTCCGCCGATCTCTGCGTGCTGGTGTGCCGGCCTACCTTCCTGGACATCGCCTCGGTGGCGCGCTCGGCCGAGATGGTCCGCCGGCTGGGCAAGGCCGCGGTCATCGTGCTCAGCCAGGCTCCGCCCAAGCGTGGCGCGCTGGAACCGGTGGCCGTGCAAAAGGCGGTCGAGGCCTTGCGCTTCTGCGGCCTGCCGGTCGCGCCGGTCGGGCTGCGCTCGCGGGCCATCTACCAGCAGTCGATCGCCCATGGCCGCTCGGTCGGCGAGTGGGATTCGGCCAGCCCCGCCGCCCAGGAGATTTCGCGTCTCTGGGACCATCTGGCCGCGCAATTGACCCTGGACCAGCAGGCGCGCGGCGCCCGCGCGGTTTAAGCTCGACAAGGATTCCCAGGAAAAACAAGCTCTTGAGGCTGGCGCTAAACCTGCTTGCAAGATATTCCGCAAGTTGAAGTTCTGTTCACACCTGAACCATAACAGTTGTCGCAATCGGTGATCTTGCGGCGCTGACAAGAGGCCGCGCTTATGGGGCGGAGACACCAGATCATGAAGACGATTACAGTGCTTTCTCGCAAGGGCGGGTCGGGCAAGACGACACTGGCCGTGAACCTAGCCCTGATGGCCTTTCTGGCCGGGCGCAAGGTCATGCTGGCCGACATCGATGCCCAGCGTTCGGCCTCCGACTCCCTGCGACGTCGCGTCGAGCCTGGCCCTACTCTGGTCGACGGCGTAGCGGGCAAGCTGTTCCACGCCCGGTCCACCGCCATGCGCGAGGACTACGACTACCTCTTCATCGACACCCCCGCCTCGCCCGAGACCGATGTCGCCCAGGCGGTGAACCTCTCGGACCTCTGCCTGGTGGTTGGACGTCCCTCGTTCCTGGACCTGGCCCCGATCGTGCGCTCGGCCGAGGCCGTGCGGCGGCTCGGCAAGAGCGGCTTCGTTGTGCTCAACCAGGCCCACACCAGCAAGGCCGAGGTGGCGCCGGTCGCCTATCCGGACATCCTCGAGGCCCTGCGCTTCTGCGGCCTGCCCTTGGCGCCGTACGGCCTGCGGGCGCGCGACGTCTTCCAGACGGCCATGGCGAACGGCCGCTGCGTGCCCGAGTGCGAGGGCGCTGGCCCGGCCGCCCGCGACCTGGAACGGCTTTGGGTCTTCGTCGAAGCGCACATGGTCGCCAGCCGCGCACAGCCGGCCAGGACCGCATTGGCCAGTTGATCTCGCCTTTCACGATCGACCGATCGCTGGCTAGAGCATTTTTCGAGCGAAGGGGTTCCGGTTCGCGTGAAGAAAAATGCGTCAAAACCAAAGATTAGAGCTCACGGCCTGACGCAGTCAGGTCGGGAAATGCTCTAGCGGTCGCCGCCTGTTCAGTTGAGTGCTGAAGGACGCCATCGACTGGGCCTCGCGCGGCCCTCCCTCGGCCTTGGACGGCAAGCTCGCCTGCATCATCGGCGCCTCGCCCGGTGTCACCGGCACAGTCCGCGCCCAGGACGCCCTGCGCCAGTCGCTGCGCATGGTCTCGGCCCAATGCTGGCCGCTCAGCGAGATGCTGGTCGGCCAAGCCCACACCAAGATTGAGGCCGCCGTACTTATGGACGAGAATACCACCGCCTATCTCGGCCGGCGCCTGGCGGCGTTCGTGTAGCGTGTGCGGAATGTGGGTGGCTTTACTCAAACTTCTTCGGGTCGTAGTCGGCCCCGAAGTCCAGCACGAACAGCGGCCCCAGCACCAGGGTCTGTCTGGCGCCGGCCAGCTGTAGCGAGACGCTGGCCTGGCCCTTGTCGGCGTCGATCGTCGCTCGGCCGCGCGAGGTGTAGATCTTCCATTCGGAGCCGGTGATGGCGATCGGCGTGCCCTCGACGATGCCGCCCCAGGGCTCGGCCGCCTGCTGGATCCGCACCGCGCTGACCGTGCCCGAGGCCGGGCCGCCATCGACAGGTTCGGCCTTGGCGTAGAAGGCCACCATCAGCACGTCACCCTTGGTGATCTTGCCCTGCACCGCCTGGCTAGCCCCGATGGTCCAGGGCTTGTCCGGCGCTGCCGTGGCCACCTGCACCCGCAGGCCGCCGCCGCCCGCCACGGCCTTGTCCTTGACGTAGCTGTTCGTCTGGCCCGGACCGTAAAGGGTCCAGGACGTCGATGGCTTGTTGATCGCGTATTTCATGATGTCTTCGGCCGACGAGGCCGGCCGGACGGTCGCCAGGCCCAGGGCCGCGACGGCGGCCAGCAGTACGATCTTGCTCATGGTGTTTCCCCCTTCTGCGACGTCATGCGCCGCGTGGCCGCCCGTGGTCGGGCGATAGGTCGTTTGCTCCCCCGGGCCGCCCGCCATGCGCGACGGCCTCGTTATGATGATAGCGGTACCGCTAGTGTCCTGCCGACGCAAGAACCCCGGTTTTCGGCGTCATGCCGCGTTGCGCCGCGGCAAGCGGGGGCGTAAAGACCGCCGCAATCCTGAAACCGGTCTTTCGAGTCCACGTCCTCCCAGGGGAGTCCTGAACTATGTCGCTCGAGTCCGCCGCCCTGCGGCGCATCGCCCCTTCGGCCACCATCGCCATCAGCGCCAAGGCGCGCGCCCTGAAGGCCGCCGGTCGCGACATCATCGCCCTATCGGCGGGCGAGCCGGACTTCGACACCCCCGATAACATCAAGGAAGCCGGAATCGCGGCGATCCGCGCCGGCAAAACCAAGTACACCGACCCCGACGGCATGCCCGAGCTGAAGGCCGCGATCTGCGCCAAGTTCAAGCGCGAGAACGGCCTGGACTACAAGCCAAGCCAGGTTCACGTCGCGCCGGGTGGCAAGCCGGTGATCTACAACGCCCTGGTCGCCACTCTGGACCCGGGCGACGAGGTGATCATCCCCGCCCCCTACTGGGTGTCTTATCCCGACATGACCCTGCTGGCCGGCGGCACGCCGGTGGCCGTGGAGACTACCGCCGAGAGCGGCTTCAAGATCACGCCGTCCGCCCTGGAAGCGGCGATCACGCCCCGCTCCAAGTGGCTGATCATCAACAGCCCGTCCAACCCCTCGGGCGGCGCCTATACTCGCGCCGAGCTGCAGGCCATCGCCGACGTACTGCTGCGCCATCCGCAGGTCTGGGTGCTGACCGACGACATGTACGAGCACCTGGTGTTCGACGACTTCGAATTCACCACCATCGCCCAGGTTGAGCCCAGGCTCTATGACCGCACCCTGACGATGAACGGTGTGTCCAAGGCCTATGCCATGACCGGTTGGCGGATCGGCTATGCGGCCGGTCCCGAGCCGTTGATCAAGGCCATGGCCAAGATGATCAGCCAGACGACCTCGAACCCCTCGTCCATATCGCAATGGGCGGCGCTGGAGGCCCTGAACGGCACGCAGGACTTCATCAAGCCGCACGCCAAGCTGTTCCAGGAACGTCGCGACCTGGTGGTGTCGATGCTGAACCAGGCGGCCGGTTTGCACTGCCCGACCCCGGAAGGCGCGTTCTACGTCTATCCGTCCTGCGCCGGCCTGATCGGCAAGACCGCGCCCAACGGCAAGGTTATCGAGAGCGACGAGGACTTCGCCGTCGAACTGCTGGAGACCGAAGGCGTGGCCGTGGTCCACGGCGCGGCGTTCGGCCTGTCGCCGTTTTTCCGCATCAGCTACGCCACCGCCAACGACGTTCTGGAAGACGCCTGCACGCGCATCCAGCGCTTCTGCGGCAATCTGAAATAGGCTCCAGGCGATTTGGGGATGCACACCCACCGCGCTGCGCAAGCGGTCGGCTAAACGCCTTGTTATGAGCGTGCATCCCCGCCTGTTCCACGTCATCGCGTAAAAATCGCAACCCTTTGCTCGCGAACCGCGCTAACGGTCCGCGTCGCACGTCTGTGACAAAGGAGGTCGCCGCATGGCCCGTACGCCTAACTATTCTTTCGAACGTCAAGAGCGCGAGCGCCTGAAGGCCAAGAAGGCCGCCGAAAAGGCCGCTCAGAAGGCCGCCGAGAAGGCCGCGCAAAATCCCGACGAGTCCCCTCGGACCCCGACTGACGACTAATGTCCGACGACCAGTGAAAGACGGCCTATGCCCAGTTCTACCGCGTTCAACCATGAAACCGTCGTCCTCGACGGCGAGCACTTCAGCGACTGCGAATTCCGCGACTGCCGTCTGACCTTCGCTGGCGGCAAGGCCCCGGTGTTCGACAACTGCAAGATCGTGGACTGCGAGTGGAAGTTCGAGGGCGCGGCCGAACATACCCTGGCGCACCTCAAGGCCGTCTGGAACGCCGGCGGCAAGGCCCCGGTGCAGGCGATGATCAAGGACATCACCGGCGGCGGGCGCTGATCACCGCCGCTTGTTCTTGGAGGACCTGAATGCCAGGGGCGGTCCAGCGGGACCGCCCTTTCTTGTCGACAGGTCCGCAAAGCCAAGGCCGACGGTTATTCCCTAGGCTCATCGTCGATCCAGTCCGTCAGTCCTTCACGCGCGTGCACCTCGCGCAGGGACGGCATGGCGCGCATCCCCGCCAGGTAGCGGGCGATGTTGGGCCACATGGTCGCGGGCCTGGGCATGTTGCGCGACCAGCGCATCAGCATGGTCGCCAGGAAGTCGACGGTCGATAGCCGCTCGCCCAACATGTAGGGGCCTGGCTGGGCCGCCAGGTGGGCGTCGATGCGGTCCCAGATCGCCGCCAGTCGCGCTGCGGCATTGGCCGTCACCGCTTCCGTCGCAGCCTCTCCAGCCGGCTCATGCGGATAGAACCAGGCCCGGAAGCCCGGCATCGCGGTATTGGCCAGATACACCATCCACTGCAGCCAGGCCGCGCGCTCTGGCGCGCCCACCGCCGGGGCCAGGCCCCGATCGGGATGACGCTCGGCCAGGAGCATCAGGATCGCCGCCACCTCGCAGACCGGCGCGCCATCGACGATCAGGGTCGGCACCACGCCGCTGGGATTGAGCTTCAAATAGTCGGGGCTTTTCTGCACGCCCGTGGCCGTGTCGATCAGCGTCAGCTCAAACGACACGGCCATCTCGATCAGCATCCAGTGCGCCGCCAAGCTGGCCGTGCTGGGACAGTAGTAGAGCCGATACATGCGAAAATCCCTCACCCGAGACGGGCGAGGGATCGTTCAGAGCAGCCGAGCTGTCAATCGCCGTGCGATGAACGTCAGTGCTTCTCGCGCCACTGGGCCTTGGCGTCGTCCTGGGTCAGCGAAAGATGCACGGCGTCTTCGTCGATATGGTCGATCCAGCTGATCGGGATCAGGTGGTGCTTGAACCCGCCGCCAAGATCCAGCTTGGCCAGCTCGATCTCGTCGCCGAGCACATGGTCCACGCGACCGACATGCCCGCCGTCCGAGCCGACGACTTCCAGATGTTCGCGGATTTGCGAGATGTCGATCATGGTGGTTCTCCGATGGATGAAAACGTTCGGAGAGCCAACGGGCCAACGGGCCACGGGGTTTCACGAAGCTCTTGCGAGGCGCGAATGTTCTTTACATGTTCTGCTCAAGGGTGAGGTTGGCTGTTCAGCGTGAAGCTTTGCGACCGTGGCTATCCTTGGCTATCAGTCGTCACCCGTCCGATGAGGAATGACAGATGATCAGACCGCTCGCCGCCGCGTTGCTGCTGATACTGACTGGCGCGGCGACTGCCTCGGCCCAGACGGCGTCGGAGGCCGTCGCGAGCGCTCCTGCCCCCGTCGCCGCTGCGTCGGTCGCGCCCCTGCCCCGAGTCGACGCGGTGTTCGCCCCCGACGGCGTCACCCTGACGGACGGCGGCAAGAGCGTGCTGTTCTACCGCACCGCGCCCGCCGATCCGCACGAGTCGGGCCGCTTGAACTATGTCCACCCGATCTGGGCGCCCGACGGAGCCGTGCTGACGGAGGATCGGCCCGCCGACCACCTGCACCAGCGCGGCGCCTTCTGGAGTTGGCATCAGGTCATCGTCGACGGCAAGAATGTCGCCGACGGCTGGTTCATGAAAGGGCTGACCTTCAATGTCCGCGAAAAGCGTTTCAAGGGCGACAGCGCGGGTGGCGGGACGCTGCTGGTCAATGCCGACTGGATCGTCAGTTCCGGACCCGAGGTGGCCTATGTGGCGCGCGAGACCACCAAGGTACGGGTGTATCCGCTGAAGAGCGGCGCTCGGCGCATCGATTTCGACACGGTGATCACCGCGCGGTCCAAAACCCTGGCCTTGGGCGGCAGCGACGACGACAAGGGCTATGGCGGGTTCTCGATCCGGTTGGTCAAGCCCGACCGCTTGGCCTTCGGCTCGAACGGCAAGGCCGTGGCGCCGGCGGTCGGGCCCGTCGAGGCCGGCAAGGCCATGGGCTTCGCCTGGACGCCGGGCGGCGGGGCTCCGGCCTGGACCGTGGGCCTGGCCTGCAAAGCCAACGGCGCGCCGATCACCCGCTGGATCCTTCGCAAGGAGCTGTCGATGCAGAACTGCGTCTTCCCCGGTCGCGCGCCCTTCGTCCTCAAGCAGGGCCAGACCTTGCGCCTGCAATCTACCCTCATCCTGCGGCCAGCGACGCCTCCCAAGAAGAAGGGCTGAGCCTTGGCCGAGATCCTCAACCTCAATCAGGCCCGCAAGGTCAGGGCCAAGACAAACGCCAAGACCCAGGCCGTCGAGAACCGCGCCAAGTTCGGCCGCACCAAGGGCGAAAAGGTCGCCGAGGCGGCGCTAGCCGAGAAGCTCAGGCGTGATTTGGACGGGGCCAAGCGGGACGGCCAAGACGAGGACTGAGGGGTCGCCGGGGAGACGGGGAAGCGAGCCGTCTCAGGGACCAGTTCCTTAGCGAGGAGCCAGATACCGCATGGGCTTGGGCGGCGTCGGGTTCTGAACGGCGCTTTCCGCGGAGCCGGCCATCCGCCGCGACGTCCTGGCTCGCCGAAATGCCGCCGCTAGATGCTGCAGCGCCAGCACCCAACCAAAGCTAGTTTCCTTATGGGTCTTGATCGCTTCGTCCATCATCGTCGCCTTCCCTGCGCTGCGATGACTGGAAAATCGCGTTTTTGCCATTGGATGACAAACGGGGCCTCCTTGGGTAAACATAAGCCTTACTTATGTCAGACATCCTCGCCACCTTGCCGCTCAGCGCGATCCGGATCTTCGAAGCGGCCGCGCGCCTGAAGAGCTTTACCAAGGCCGCCGACGAGTTGGGCGTCAGCCAGGCCGCCGTCAGCTGGCAGGTCAAGGCGCTGGAGCAGCGCCTGGATCAGTTGCTGTTCACCCGCCTACCCCGCGAGGTCTTGCTGACCCCCGCCGGCGAGCGACTGTCGCGGGCCGCGACCGAGGCCATGGCGATCCTGCGCATGGCGCTGTCGGACCTGATCGATACGGGCGAGGGCGTGCTGTCGATCACCACCGTCCAGAGCCTGGGCGCCCAATGGCTCGCCCCACGCCTGGGCGGCTTCCAGGTGGCCCACGCCAAGCTGGCCGTACGGCTGGAGACCTCCAGCCGCGTCGTAGATCTGCAGCGCGAGAGCGTCGATCTGGCCCTTCGCGGCGGACGGGGTCAGTGGCCTGGCCTGGAGAGCCACTTCCTGGCGCCATCGATCCAGACCGCCCTGTGCACACCCACGTTCCTGGCGCGGATCGGCGGCCTGGCCACGCCGGCCGACCTCGTCGACGCCCCGCGCATCGGCTCGGCGGCCGAGTGGGCGACCTGGTTTGACGCGGCGGGCGTGGCCCCCTGCGACACGCGCGTCGCGCCGCGCCTGATGGCCGACGCCCAGGCGCTGGAAGTGGCCTCGGCTCTGGCCGAGCAAGGCGTGGCCCTAGGCTCGCCGATCTTCTACGCCCAGGACATCGCCCAGGGCCGCCTCGTCGCGCCCTTCGATGTCGTCGCGCAGTATGGCGGCGGCTATTGGATCACCTATCCCGCCGAACGCCGCCGGGTGCGCAAGATCGCCGCCTTCCGCGACTGGATCCTGGCCCAGGCGGCTGGGGACCCATTGATCGCGCGGTATCAACATCTAGGCGGCGCCTGAGCGCGCCCTGCCCGTCGCTTATTGCGGCGTGAAGCGATCGCGATAGTGCGCCGGGATGGCTTGATAGACCGTGTTTGGCCCGACCTTCAGCAGCTTGCGGGCCTCGTCGAGCGGCAGGGCGAAAAGAGCCGGATAGTCCACCTCCGGCAGCCACGCCGCCGCGCGGCCGTTGCGCCAGGCCTCGCGCACGGCCTTGCGATAGGGCTGACCGGTCTTCTGCTTGGTGAACTGGCGTGCGCCGGCCAGGGCGATGAGGGCGAAGCCCAGATTGCGGGTCTGGGCGTAGGAGAAGGCCACCACGCAGACCTCGCCCAGCGAGTCGGTGCCGTAGCCGGTCAGCACATGCCAGACGTCGTGCACGTCGCGCATGCGCCGGCCGTACCAGGCCAGGGGGTGCGGAGCGTCGATGTCGCCATCGACGACCTTGCGGCTCTCATTGGCCAAGCCCTCGGCGGTCAAGCCGCGCGGCGCGATGAAGTCGCGATAGCCCGCGCCCACCGTGCCGGGCCCGAACTGCGCGAGCCAGCTCTTGTCCGACAGGCGTTCGGCGAACTCTTCACGTTCATAGGCGATGCGGCCTCCCTGCGCCGTGCGCATAAGGCGCCGATAGCCCTCGACCACCGACGTGCCGGAGAGGGCGCGCATGATCTCGAACACCTGGGCGGTGTCTTCCTTGTCGGCGATCAGGCGCCGTACGGCCCTGAGCGCCCGCAAAGGCTGCACCTGGAAGGTGTCGCGTTGGCGCCGAACCGGCTGCCGAGTGTTTTGATCATCGAGGGCTTGCGTGGCGGTGATCATGAGGCATGCTCCGGCTGAACCCCATAAAGATGACATTGCGTCATTTTTAATCAAGGGGGTTCGGCGATCCCCGCTACGCGAATATTTACTGGCGAGATGGGACGGGCGAGATGGGCAGTCTGAAAAAGCGTTCGATCAACCTGGCCGGTCACGCCACCTCGCTGGCGCTGGAGCCGGAGTTCTGGGCCGTGCTGCAGAGCGCCGCGGCGGCCAACGCGACCAGTATCGCCGGCCTGATCCAGCGCATCGACGCCGGACGCGGCGAGCGGCCCCTGGCTTCGGCCTGCCGGGTCTATGCCTTGCAGTATGGGCAGGCCCACTAGGCCAGGGCATTTTTCGAGCGAAGTGGTTCCGGTTCGCGTGAAGAAAAATGCGTCAAAACGAAAGATTAGAGCTCACGGCCTGACGCAGTCAGGTCGGGAAGTGCTCTAGGTCTCTGCCTTGAGCCCAGGCCCCGGCAACGGGGAAGGCTGCGGATCGGGCATCGGTATACGCGGCAGGCGTGGCAAACCGGGCGCGGCGGGCATTCGCAGCACGATGTCGTTCGATCGAATTGCCAGCAAACCCGTGCGCCAGCTGCTCCACACCAGGGCGACGACGAAAAGCAGGACGACCACCAAGGCCAGTCCTGCCCATCCGATCAGCTGGAGTGGCTGTCCGTTGCGATGACGCGCCATGGCCTGCTTCTACTTCGGCGCGTCCGGAACCTTGGGCGCGTCCAGCTGCGGTGCGGAGACATTGATATCAACGCTCTTCTTGTGGCTCACCCCGCCCGTGAAGACGAAATAGGCGATCACCGCCACCACGACCACCAAAGCGCCGATGATGAACGCCATTCCGGCGTTGCCGCCCCCGCTCGTATTACCTTCAGCCACTTGATCTCTCCGTGAATTGTCGTCCCGCCGAACAAACGGCAGGCGCCAGTCGTGGTTCCGACACGTGGCGCGCACCGAAGGATTCCCGTTTTGGTCTCGCTTCCAACAGGTAGCACTTAGTGCTATATTTTCATGATGACTGAGACCAATTAAGTCAGGCGGGTCTTCAAGACGGCTTGGTTCACCGGGGCGGCCAAAAAGGCGCTGATCAAGGACGACGAGCTTTGCGCGGCAGCGTCAGCGGCCGAGGCGGGCCAAGCCGATGATCTGGGCGGCGGGGTGTTCAAGAAGCGCCTCGACAAGAACCGTAGCCGCAGCATCATCCTGGCCAAAGGTCGAAGGTATTGGGTTTACGCCTATCTGTTCGCCAAGAAGGACAGGGCCAATATCGACGACGACGAATTGAAGGCCTTTCGCAAGCTGGCCGACCCCCACGCCGAAAAGACCGACGTGGAGATCGACAGGGAGCTAGAGGCCAAGGTGATTGTGGAGATCTGTCATGACCAAGCGCAAGTTTAAGAGCGACGCCTTCGAGGCGATCCATGACAACGTCGCCGGGATGTATCGGGCCGGCACGATCAACAAGGCCACGATGCGCGACTTCGACGCCACCTGCCTGACCACGCCGCCGATGATCGAGCCCGCGCAGATCAAGCAGCTTCGCGAAAGCAACCATGTCAGCCAGCCGGTCTTCGCCCGCTATCTCAATACCAGCGAAAGCACGGTTGAGAAGTGGGAGGCCGGCGCCAAGAAGCCCAGCGGCGCGGCGCTCAAGTTGCTGGCGATTGTGCAAAAGCACGGGCTGCAGATTTTGGCCTAACCGGCAGACTTGGTAACCCCTGCGACATCTCCGGCCCGAGGGCTTAAGCCGGGCGAAGTTTGTGCTACATATGTTCCATGTCTTCCGTCTTCGACTCGTACCCGCCCGCCCCCCCGTCCGCCGACGACTTCCCCGGCGACCTGCCCGCCCCGCGCATCTCCGACCTGGCCCGCCCGCGCGGACCGGAGCGCCCGGTCGCGAACTATTTCGAAGGGCTGAACCCCGAACAGCGGGCCGCTGTCGAGGCCACCGAAGGCCCCGTCCTGGTGCTCGCGGGCGCTGGCACCGGCAAAACCCGGGTGCTAACCACCCGCTTGGCTCACATCCTGGCGACGGGCCGGGCGCGGCCTTGGGAGCTGCTGGTCGTCACCTTCACCAACAAGGCGGCGAAGGAGATGCGCGAGCGGATCACCCACATCATCGGCGACGAGGCCGAGGGCCTGCGCTGGCTGGGCACTTTCCACTCGGTGGCCGCCCAGATCCTGCGCCGCCACGCCGAGCTGGTGGGCATGAAGTCCAGCTACACGATCATCGACAATGACGACCAGGAACGGCTGCTCAAGCAGCTGATCGAGGCCGACAATATCGACGCCAAGCGCTGGACGCCGCGCATCCTGGCCGGACTGATCGACCAGTGGAAGAACCGCGGCTGGACCCCTGACCGCGTGCCGGCCAGCGAGGCCGGCGAGTTCGCCAACGGCAAGGGTATCGCGCTGTACCGGCAATACCAGGAGCGGCTGCGCATCCTGAACGCCTGCGACTTCGGCGACCTGCTGCTGCACAACATCACCATCTTCACTAGCCATCCCGACGTGCTGGCCGATTTCCAACGCCGCTTCCAGTACGTGATGGTCGACGAATACCAGGACACCAATGTCGCCCAATATCTGTGGCTGCGGCTGCTGGCCCAGGGCCGACAGAACGTCTGCTGCGTGGGCGATGACGACCAGTCGATCTATGGCTGGCGCGGGGCCGAGGTCGACAACATCCTGCGCTTCGAGCGCGACTTCCCGGGCGCCAAGGTGGTCAAGCTGGAGCGCAACTACCGCTCCACCGAACACATCCTGGCGGCGGCGGCCGGCCTGATCAACACCAACAAGAGCCGGCTGGGCAAGACGCTGTGGACCGAGATCCAGGGCGGCGAAAAGGTCAAGGTCAGCGGCGTCTGGGACGGCGAGGCCGAGAGCCGGATGGTCGCCGATGCGATCGAGACCGCGAAGAAGGCGGGCCGAAAATACGCCCAGATGGCCATCCTCGTGCGCGCCTCGTTCCAGATGCGGGCCTTCGAAGAGCGCTTCGTGATGCTGCAGATCCCTTACAAGGTGGTCGGCGGCCCGCGGTTCTTCGAACGGGCCGAGATCCGCGACGCCCACGCCTATCTGCGCCTGATCCAGTCTCCCGACGACGACCTGGCCTTCGAGCGAATCGTCAACACCCCCAAGCGCGGCATCGGCGACACCTCGGTGACCAAGCTGCTGCAGATCGCCCGGCGGGAGGGCATTTCGACGGTTGACGCCGCTCGGGTCATCATTGGCAGCGACGACCTGCCGGCCCGCACCCGCACGGCCCTGAGCAATTTCCTGCGCGACCTGGACCGTTGGCGCGCCCTGGCCAGCACCACGCCGCACCAGCGGGTGCTGGAGGCCGTGCTGGAGGAGAGCGGCTATACCGACGCCCTGCGGCTGGACAAGGGTCCGACCAGCCAGACGCGGTTGGAGAACCTCAAGGAGCTTGTCCAGTCGATGAGCGCCTTCGACACGCTGGAGGCCTATCTTGAGCACGTGTCGCTGGTCATGGACCTGGACAAGGGCGCTGGCGACGACGCGGTCTGGATCATGACTCTGCACTCGGCCAAGGGGCTGGAGTTCCCGCTGGTCTTCCTGCCCGGCTGGGAGGAAGGCGTTTTCCCCAGCCAGCGCAGCATGGACGACAAGGGCGAGAAGGGCCTCGAGGAAGAGCGCCGCTTGGCCTATGTGGGCATCACCCGGGCCCGCGAGGAGGCGCGGATCAGCTTCGTGGCCAACCGCCAGGTCTATGGCCGCTGGACCAGCCAACTGCCGTCGCGCTTTGTCGACGAACTGCCCCTGGCCCACGTCGATGCCGCGTCCGAGACCGGCTATTACGGCGGCGGCCCTGGCATGCAGCAGACCGTGGCCTCGCGCTGGGACGAACCTTCCAACACCTTCAGCGCCGGAAGCTATGACAGCCCCGGCTGGAAGCGGGCGCAGGAGCGCACGTCGGGCTTCGGCGAGAAGAACACGCCGACCTGGCGGGCCGGCGGCTCGGCCGCTCGCTCGGCGCCCATCGAGGGCGAGGGCCGGCTTGTGGCGGTCTCGGCCAGTTCGGCGGCCAGCGACCACAAGCGGGGAGACCGGGTGTTCCACGTCAAGTTCGGCTACGGCAAGGTGACTGCGGTCGAGGGCAACAAGCTCAGCGTGTCGTTCGACAAGGCCGGCGACAAGAAGGTGATCGACAGCTTCGTGGAGAAGGCGTGAGGACCGGGCCGTGAGGACCGGGGCGTGAGGACCGGGGCGTGAGCGGCGGCCTCAACCCCGCCTCTCCCCTCGCCCGCCTGATGGCCGGCGCGATCCGGCCCGGTCACGTGATGTGGCTCGGCGCGCGACCGGCGCGCCACGCGCCGTTGGTCGCGTTGGACGCGGCGGAGATCACCCGCGAGACAGGGTTGGTCGGCGATCACTACAACGGCCGACCGAACACCGACGGCAAGGGCGGTAAGCGCCAAGTCACCCTGATCCAGGCCGAGGACCTGGCGGCCATCGCCAGCTATCTGGATCGCGACGTCACCCCCCAGCATCTGCGGCGCAACATCGTGGTTGAGGGGATCAACCTGCGCGCCCTGAAGAACCGGCGTTTCCAGGTTGGCGAGGTCGTGCTGGAAGACACCGGCGACTGCCATCCCTGCAGCCGCATGGAAGAGATCCTCGGCCCCGGAGGCTACAACGCGGTGCGTGGACACGGTGGAATCACCGCGCGGGTGATCACCGGCGGCCTGGTGCGGCTGGGTGACCCCGTGAGGGTAGTGGAAACGCCGCTGCCTCTGTTCGACGCCGCCCCGTAATCCACGCATCCGGCGAAGCCAAGGTGTAGGAAGCCGAGACCTCAGTCACACCCATCGACCAGCACCAGCCGGCCATCGGTGGCGCCGTGGCGCAAGGCAAAGAGCGACTTGGCATCGGGGTCGTCGAGAAAGGCCTGGGCCGCCTCGCGTGAAGGGAATCGAGGATGACCATTCGCTCGGGCCTCCAGTCACCTTCGACGACCGTCGGTTCGGCGCCCTGCACGACGTATCGGCCGCCGTGCTTGTCAATGAACGCTGGGATCGCGGCGACGTAGGGCATGAACGCCGCGACGTCGCGAATGGAAAAGTCGAGCACCAGATAGGCCTTCATCGTGTCCCTCCCGCCGCGCCGTCCTACCCGCGAACCCGCGCCGGATTACCCACCACCGTCGCGCCGGTCGAAACGTCGCGGGTGACCACGCTGCCGGCGCCAATGATGGCGTCGTCGCCGATGGTCACCCCCGGCAGGATGATCGCCCCGCCCCCGATCCAGACGTTTTGGCCGATCACCACGGGTTTTGAGTACTCGATGCCCGTAAGACGCTCCACCGGATCGCGGGGGTGCTCGGCGGTGTAGATCTGGACGTTCGGCCCGATCGTTGTCCTGGCCCCGATCGTCACGGTGGTCACGTCGAGGATCACGCAGTTGAAATTGAGGAACGCGCCTTCGCCGATGCTGATGTTGCAGCCGTAGTCGCAGTGGAACGGTGGGCGGATGATGCAGTGGTCGCCGACATGGGCGAACAGTTCGCGCAACAGGGCGTGGCGTCGACCGACCGGCAGGTCCAGAGCGTTGTATCGCCCCATCCAGGCCACCGCCGTTTCGTGGTCGGCCATGATCTCCGGGTCCATCGGACTGTAGAGATCGCCGGCCAGCATCCGCTGCTTCTGAGTACGAAGATCGGTCACGCTAGGGAACTCCTGACTTCAATTCTCCATGCCAGACGATGCGGCGATCGCAAACCTTCACGTTTGGCCTTCGAGCTTCACTGAGTCGGCCTTCTCGCCCCTTGCGCACCCCAAACCCCGCCCCCATTTCGGCTCCTCGCGACCGGCGACCTTCGGGCGGGGTCGCCACTATCCCAACTGAGAAGCCGTTTTGCGCGGCGCCCCTGTGTTAAAGCGGCGCAGCCGCGCGGCAGCCCCTTCCAATGCTGCCGCGTTTCCATATCTAATCCATGTAAGGCGGGTGGTTCGGCTCGCCGGGAGAAAGCGGTCGATGGCCGAGCGAAAGCAAGGCGGACAGAACAACGGCGCGGGTTCTTCGGTAATCACGGAAGTGAAGCCGAAGACGCAGAAGCCTTCGCTGTATCGCGTATTGATCTTGAACGACGACTACACACCTATGGAGTTCGTCGTTTACGTACTTGAACGTTTTTTCAATAAGTCGCGCGAAGATGCGACCCGGATCATGCTGCATGTTCATCAGCATGGCGTCGGCGTTTGCGGCGTTTTCACTTACGAAGTTGCCGAGACCAAGGTCGCCCAGGTGATCGACTCGGCAAGCAGGCATCAGCACCCACTGCAGTGCACCATGGAAAAGGACTGAGGAGCCCTCCCCTTGCCCTCTTTTTCGCGCCCACTCGAAGAATCCCTGCATCGCGCCGTCGCTTACGCCAACCAGCGCAAGCACGAGTACGCAACGCTTGAACACCTGCTGCTGTCGCTCACCGACGACGACGACGCGGCCGGGGTCATGCGAGCCTGCGATGTCGACCTCAATGCTCTGAAGAAGAGCCTCGTCAACTATCTCGATGTCGAATTGGCCTCTCTGGTCGTCGACGACGAGGACGATGCAAAGCCCACCGCGGGTTTCCAGCGCGTGATCCAACGCGCGGTGATCCACGTCCAGTCCTCCGGTCGCGAGGAAGTCACCGGCGCCAATGTGCTGGTGGCGATCTTCTCGGAACGCGAGAGCCACGCCGCCTACTTCCTGCAAGAGCAGGACATGACCCGCTACGACGCGGTGAACTTCATCGCCCACGGCATCGCCAAGAAGGCCGGGTCGTCCGAGCCGAAGACGGCCAAGGGCGCAACGGTCGAGGAAGACGTCGAGAAGCCCAACGCCAAGACCGGCGGCGAGGCCCTCGAAGCCTATTGTGTCGACCTCAACGAAAAGGCCCGCCAAGGCAAGGTCGATCCGCTGATCGGCCGCGCCAATGAAGTCGAACGCGCGATCCAGATCCTCTGCCGGCGCACCAAGAACAACCCGCTGCTGGTGGGCGAACCCGGCGTCGGTAAGACCGCCATCGCCGAGGGCCTGGCCCGAAAGATCATCACGGGGCAGGTTCCGGAAGTCCTGGCGGGCGCCACCATCTTCTCGCTCGACATGGGCGCGCTGCTGGCCGGCACACGCTATCGCGGCGACTTCGAGGAACGCGTCAAGCAGGTGGTCAAGGAACTGGAGAACCATCCCAACGCGGTGCTGTTCATCGACGAGATCCACACGGTGATCGGCGCGGGCGCTACTTCGGGCGGGGCCATGGACGCCTCCAACCTGCTCAAGCCCGCCCTCGCCTCCGGCTCGCTGCGCTGCATGGGCTCGACCACCTACAAGGAGTTCCGCCAGCACTTTGAGAAGGATCGGGCTCTGGTTCGCCGCTTCCAGAAGATCGACGTCAACGAGCCGACGGTGGAAGACACCATCAAGATCCTCAAGGGCCTGAAGATCTACTACGAGGACTTCCACAAGCTGAAATACACCAACGAGGCCCTGAAGGTCGCGGTGGAGCTGTCGGCCAAGTATATCACCGACCGCAAGCTACCCGACAAGGCGATCGACGTGATCGACGAGGCGGGCGCCGGCCAGATGCTGCTGCCGGAGGGCCGTCGCAAGAAGGTCCTGGGCGTCAAGGAGATCGAGGCCGTCGTGGCCAAGATCGCCCGCATCCCGCCGAAATCGGTGTCCAAGTCCGACACCGAGTCGCTGCGAGAGCTGGAAACCGACCTGAAGCGCACCGTGTTCGGCCAGGACGAGGCCATCAAGCAGCTGTCGTCGGCCATGAAACTGGCTCGAGCGGGTCTGCGCGATCCCGAAAAGCCGATCGGCAGCTATCTGTTCAGTGGCCCGACCGGCGTCGGCAAGACCGAAGCGGCCAAGCAGCTCGCCCAGACGCTCGGGATCGAGATGATCCGCTTCGACATGTCGGAATATATGGAACGCCATACCGTCAGTCGGCTGATCGGGGCTCCCCCCGGCTATGTCGGCTACGATCAGGGCGGTCAGCTGACCGACGCCGTTGACCAGCACCCGCACGCCGTGGTGCTGCTGGATGAGATCGAGAAGGCGCACCAGGACGTCTACAACATCCTGCTCCAGGTCATGGACCACGGGGTGCTGACCGACAGCAACGGCAAGAAAGTCGATTTCAGGAACGTCATCCTGATCATGACCACCAATGCCGGCGCTTCGGATGCTCAGCGCCAATCGATCGGTTTCGGCCGCGACAAGGTGCAAGGCGAGGAAGAGGCTGCCCTCAAGCGCCTGTTCACCCCGGAATTCCGCAACCGCCTCGACGCCGTGGTGGCCTTCAAGCCGCTGACGCCCGAGATCATCCGGATGGTCGTGCAGAAGTTCGTCATGCAGATGGAGGCCCAACTGGCCGACCGGAACGTGACGATCTCGCTGAGCGACGACGCGGCCGACTGGCTGGCCAAGAACGGCTTCGACGAGCTCTACGGCGCCCGCCCCCTGGGCCGGGTCATCCAGGAGCACATCAAGAAGCCGCTGGCCGACGACATCCTGTTCGGGCGTCTGGTCCGAGGGGGCCATGTCAAGGTGGTGCTCAAGGACAGCAAGATCGACTTCGAGATCGAGAGCAATCCGGAGAAACCCGCCAAGGGCTCCAAGGTCGCCGACGAGGACGAGGCCGAACCGGCCCTGGCCGAATAGGCAAAACGACAGCGAGAGGCCCGGAGCGATCCGGGCCTCTTTGCTTTTGAGCTCGCGAATGAAGACTGTACAAAACAGGAACGCTCGGATAGCTTGAGTTCGTGAACCCGGCTTTCGACACGCTCACCGCCTCGGAATGCCTTCGTGACGCGGGGCTGGAAGAGCGCGCGGCGGAAGCGATCGTGGGGCTTGTGCAGTCGGCGGCGCACTTTCCAGACATTAGCTGCTTGGCGACCAAGGTCGATGTCGCGAACATGGCGACCAAAACGGACATCGCCGACATGGCGACGAAGGCTGACCTCGCGAACATCGCGACGAAGGCCGACATCGCCGACATGGCGACCAAGGCTGACCTCGCGAACATGGTGACGAAGGCTGACATCGCAGACATGGCGACGAAGGCCGACATCGTAGATATGGCGAAGAAGGGTGACGTCGCCGAATTGGCGCACACGACCAGGATGGACAGCCAAGCCTTGAAGGCGGACCTGGCCATAACCAAAAACCAGATACTGGCCGAGCTAAACGACAAGCTCCGCTTCCAAAGCTTCGCGTTGATGGGAGGCGTGACGGCGATCGTCGGCTTGGCTACGGCGATTATCAAGTTAGGCCCCTAGCCGAGCGGCCGATCCCGTCAGAGCGCCGCCGAGATCTTCTCGGCCACGGCCTTCAGGTCCTCCACATCGGCCATCCCCTCGCCGTGCCGGCCCAAAGCCTCGCCGTCGTAGCGCGGAATGATGTGGAAATGCAGGTGGAAGACGGTCTGGCCGGCCGACGCGCCGTTGAACTGGGTGACCACCACACCGTCGGGCTTCAGGGCCGTGGTCACGGCCTGGGTCACCTTCTGCACCGCGCCGATCAACCGGCCCAGGGTCTTGGTCTCGGCCTCGAGGATGTTGCGGGCCTGGCTGGTCTTGGAAATCACCAGCACATGGCCGCGCGACTGCGGAAAGACGTCCATGAAGGCCAGGACCTGGTCGTCCTCGAACACCTTGACCGCCGGGATCTCGCCCCGAACGATCTTGGCGAAAATGTTGTCTGTGTCGTAGCTTCCGTGAAGGCTCATGGCGGTCTCCTGTCTCAAGTGCAGGTCGTAGCAAACCCCGGGGGAGGCGCAAGCATGGGCATGAGCACCGAGACCCTCGCCGAGCGCCAGAAGAAGTGGTTCGCCTCGGTCAAGGAAGGCCTGGCGCGCGACACCGGCAAGAGTCTTGCCGACCGGGTGGCGGTCGCCAGAACCTGCCCGGAGACCAGCCCCCGCGCCCGCCTGGCATGGATGAAGCACCACCACGGCCTGGGCCAGAACCGGGCCAGCTTTGTGATGTCCGAAGCCTTTCCGGAGGCCAACAGGATCGGCGAGGACGTCGGCGCGCAGCGCGCGGCTCTATGGAGCGATCCCGCCTCCACCGCGATCCTCGAAGCCCTGGGAAAGGTCGTCGCCGACTTGCCAGGCCTGATCACGGGCCAGCGCGAGGCCTTCACCGCCTGGTCGCGCGGCTTCCAGTTCGCCGCGGCCAAGCCGGCCAGGGGCGGCGTGGTGATGCTGGGCCTGGCCGCAGCGCCGGATGCTTCACCTCGCCTCATCCCACCCAAGAACGAAGGCTGGTCCGAACGGTTAAAGGCCAAGCTCGTCCTCGCCGCGCCGTCCGAGGTCGATGAGGATCTTAAGGGGCTGCTGAAGGCCGCCTGGGAAAATTCCTGAAGCCTTTCGAGGAACGGTCGCCGCGCCCCTTCGTTGGCTAGCGAACGGAGGAACGTCCATGTCCAATGAAGCTGAAATCGTCACCAAGTTCTGGAAGTCGCTGAAGTCCGACAGGACGGCCATGGTCGGCCTGATGGGGGTCGAAGGCGGCCGGGCTCAGCCCATGACCGCGCAAACCGAAAGTGACGAGGGCGGTCCGATCTGGTTCTTCAGCTCGTCGGAGACCGACCTCGTCTCGGCCTTGACGACCAAGAGCCGGGCCGATCTGCATTTCGTGTCCAAGGGCCACGACCTGTTCGCCTCGGTCGAGGGCGACCTGGAGATCGACACCGATCGCGCCACCATCGACCGACTGTGGAATCCTTTCGTCGCCGCCTGGTTCGAGGGCCAGGACGATCCCAAGATCCGCCTGCTACGCTTCGACGCCGGTCAAGGTCAGATCTGGTTGAACGAGCATAGCCTGTTCGCGGGCGTCAAGATGCTGCTCGGGCGCGACCCGAAGGCCGACTACAAGGACAAGGTCGCCGCGACCAATCTGGGCTAGCGCATTTTTCGAGCGAAGTGGTTCCGGTTCGCGTGAAGAAAAATGCGTCAAAACAAAAGATTAGAGCTCACGGCCTGACGCAGTCAGGTCGGGAAATGCTCTAGCGTTCTTCGCGGAACGGCGAGAATTCTTCGGTCAGCATCTCGATCTCGGCGCTGACCGCCTCGCGCTCCCGCTCCAGATAGCGCGCCACCGGCTCGCGCAGGGCGGGGTCGGCGATCCAGTGGGCGGAATAGACCGGGCTGGGCATATAGCCCCGCGCGATCTTGTGCTGCCCCTGGGCGCCGGCCTCGACGCGCGGCAGGCCAAGGCGAATGCCGTGCTCGATGGCCTGATAGTAGCACAGCTCGAAATGCAGGAACGGCACGTCCTCGGCGCAGCCCCAGTGGCGGCCGTAGAGGCAATCGCCGCCGATCAGGTTCAAGGCGCCGGCGATCCACGGACCGCCGGGACGGCGCGCCATGATCAGTAAGACCTTGTCGGCCATTCGTTCGCCCAGCAGCGAATAGAAGGCCCGGTTCAGATAGGGCCGGCCCCACTTGCGGCCGCCGGTGTCCATGTAGAAGCCGAAGAATGCGTCCCAGTGATCCTCGGTCAGCGCGTCTCCGGTCAGAGCGACAATCTCCAGGCCGGCCTGGGCGTCACGCCGTTCGCGGCGAATGGTCTTGCGGCGATTGGACGACAATGCCGCCAGGAAGTCGTCGAAGGTGGCATAGCCGTTGTTGTACCAGTGATATTGCTGGTCCTGCCGCAGCAGCATGCCGCGCTGGCCCATCCAGGCCCACTCATCGGCCTTCGGAAACGTCACGTGCAGGGACGACGCCTCGAGCCGGTCGCATAGGGTCAGGGCCCCGCCCAGCAGGGCCGAGCGGCCATCGTCTATATCGATATCCGGCCGGACGATCAGCCGCGGCCCGGTGACCGGCGAGAACGGCGCCGAACACTGCAGTTTGGGGTAGTAGCGCCCCCCGGCCCGCTCGTAGGCGTCGGCCCAGCTGTGGTCGAAGACATATTCGCCTTGGCTGTGGGACTTCAGATAGAGCGGCATGACCGCCGCGACACGGCCGTCCTCGTCCAGCACGCTGAGATGATGCGGCGCCCAGCCGGTGCGATCGACGGCGCAGCCGCTCTCTTCCAGGGCGTGGAGGAAATCGAAGCTGACAAACGGATCGCCGCACGGCCCGGCGCAGGCGTCCCAGGCCTCGCGGCCGATCTCGACGATGCGCCGATGGATGCGCACCTCCGCCTTGACGGCTGTCACGCGGCGAAACCCTCGAAGATCATGTTGTCGCAATGGTCGCTGACGCTGTCCCACTGCTCAGCCGAGCGCACGGTCCAGGCAATGATCGGCATGCCCTTGGCCCGCAGCAGATCGGCGCGTGGACTGGGCAACATGTCCATGCCTAAGGCCAGGAAGTCGGGCCGGGCGATCTCGACATGCTCCAGCGCCGCGAGCGACTTGCGCATTTCCGGGGCCAGCCTGCGGGCGCTCTCGTCGGCCCAGCCGTAGCTGTCCAAGCCCCGCAGGATCTGCGGTTGGTGCTCGGCGAACCAGGCATGGGAATAGGGATTGAAGCCGATCACGGCTGTCGGGCCGTTGTGGTCGAGCAGGATGTCGGAGACCCGCTTTTCGAGCTCGCCTACCTCACCGAACGGGGTCTTGAGCTCGATATAGACCATGGCCCGGTGGCCTATCACCGTCAGGGCGTCCGCCAGGCTGGGAATGGTCTCATCCGTGCCCGACAGCGTCAGTCGTTCCAGGTCAGCAGCGGTATGATCCCGCAGCTTGCCCACCGCGCCTGTCAGTCGCTCCAGGTGGTCGTCATGAAAGACCACCACGTGATTGTCGGCGGTCAGTTGCACGTCCAGCTCGATGGCGTAGCCGCCGGCGCAGGCGGCCTGAAAGGCGGCTAGCGAATTTTCCGGCGAGCCGCCCGGCGTCCACAGGCCCCGATGCGCGATGGCCGGTTCGAACAGCCGCTCCCAGGCCTCGCCGAACGCCTGGGCTTCGGGTCTTGGCCGGGCGCGCATCAGAACACCTCGACCACGGCGTCAACTTCGACCGAGAAGCCCAGCGGCAACCTGTAGACCCCCACCGCCGAGCGAGCGTGGCGTCCGGCGTCGCCAAACACCTCGACCATAAGGTCCGAGCAGCCGTTGATGACCTTGGGGATGTCGGTGAAGTCCTGGCTGACCTGGACGAAGCCGCCCAGCTTGACCACTCGCTTCACTCGGTCCAGATCACCGGTGGCGAGCTTCATCTGGGCCAGCAGATTGATACCGCAAAGCCGCGCGCCTTGCTGGGCCGTTTCGAGATCGACGTCGGTCCCCACCGTGCCCTTGAGGCCGCCATTGGCGTCGAGCGAGATCTGGCCGGAGATGTGGATCAGGTTCCCGGTCTGGACGAACGGAACATAGTTGGCCACCGGAGCGACCGGTTGCGGCAGCACGATTCCCAGCTCCGCCAGACGCTCTTCGACCTTCGACATCATACGCTCCAAAGACTGGAGCCCATGCTTAGCGCCGCACGCTGACAGGACAAGAAAAAAGGCCCGAACCGTTCCCGGTCCGGGCCTCTTGAGCTGCGTTTTTAATGACCCGAAGGCCAGAAGGTTTAGCGCGCGGCTTGCAGCTTTTCGACTGTGGCGGTGACGCGTTCGTTCAGCGGCTTGACCGAGTCCTTGATCGAGGCCGAGACGATCTCCGAAGCCTTGCTCATCTGGGCGATGTAGGCTTCCAGGGCCGACTTGGCCCAAGCGGTTTGCAGCTCGACGGCTTCTTGGACGCTCTTGGCGCCGGCCAGCGACTTTGCGGCGGCCACTTGATCTTCGGCGGCCTTCTTCGAATAGGCGAAGGCTTGGGCGCCGAGGGCTTCAGCGCCCTTGGTGGCGGCGGTTACCGAGGCGACGACAGCTTCCAGGTTTTTCTTCGACTGGGTGTTGGCGTCGGCCAGGGCGGCCAGGGACTTTTCCACGCCATCCTTGAACGCTTGGTTCGAGGCGGTGCTGAATTGCTCAGCGGTGTTCTTCAAGGTTTCGGCGGCGGCCATGGGGGAGCTCCTGGCAAAGGGCGGGGCACGATCAGGACCGACGATCCCGCCCATGCATTTGGGACAACGCCGGTGTGTCATGTTGCAGTGCAGCAGTCAAGATTTTTGTGCAGCGCACCATTACGTAACGGAAACAATCGCCAGCGGGCTGAAGCTTCGCTGCAACGCCTTGAAAAGATCCATGTCCGCGGCGAAATCGCTCACCAGTTGTTTACTTTGGCGTAAGGCGGCAACGCGCATGTTAGGGTACGCGTGTGGCGGTGCGGAACCGCTCAGTTCAGACGGACGCATTGATCATGTTCGCCAAGCTTAAGTCCGCCCGTTCTGTTCTCGCCGCCGCTGGCCTTGCCAGCGCGCTGCTGTGCGGTCTGGTCGCCCCGAACACGGCTGCGGCCCAGATCCCGTATCTGCAACTCAACACCGCCGAGCCAAAATACGCGGCGATCGTGATCGACGCCAATTCCGGCGAAATGCTTTATGATAAAAGGGCTGACAGCCCCCGCTACCCCGCGTCGGTCACCAAGGTGATGACGCTTTACCTCACCTTCGAGGCGCTTAGCGAAGGCCGCCTGAAGCTCACCGACCGAGTGCCAATCTCCTCGCACGCCGCCGCTCAGGCGCCGACCAAACTGGGTCTGCCCGTCGGCGACAGTGTCAGCGTGGACGAAGCGATTCGCGCCATGGCCGTGAAGTCGGCCAACGACGTCGCCGTCGCCATGTCCGAACGAATCGGCGGCAGCGAAGGCCGCTTCGCTGCTCTGATGACCTTGCGTGGTCAGGAATTGGGAATGCGCAACAGCCGGTTCGTCAACGCCTCGGGCCTTCCCGACAGCCGCCAGATCAGCACCGCCCGTGACTTGGCGATCCTGGCCCGGGCCACGATGCGCGACTTCCCGCAGTACTATTCCTACTTCAGCATCACCGGCTTCAATTTCCGGGGGAACTACATCCGCGGCCACAACCGGCTGCTGACCAGCATGCCTGGCTTCGACGGCCTGAAGACCGGCTACACGAACGCTTCTGGTTACAACCTCGCCGGGTCGGCCGTGAAGGATGGACGGCGACTGATCGCCGTGGTCCTGGGCGGATCCTCGACCGCCTGGCGCGACAACAACATGGAAGACCTGTTGACCACGGGCTTCGACGTGATGAAGCGTCGTTCGCGCGGCGAACGCACGACCATCGCCGCCAACCTGTACGAAGACGAGCCGACCGGCCCGATCATGCGTCCCTCCTCCGAAGAGGGCGACGGCGACCAGGCCGGCCTGAAGATCGTGCTCACCGACAATCCGCGCGCCGCGCCGCCGATGAAGGTCTCGCCGACCCTGCGTCAGGCCCAGGCCAGCGCCAAACCCGCCCCCAGCAAGACCAAGGGCGGGTGGGGCGTGCAGGTTGGAGCCTTCCAATCCAAGGCCTTGGCCCGCGAGCAGATCTCGCTGGTTCGCTCGCGCTTCGCCAGGTTCGTCGCCGATGCCGAAGGCGCGGTCGAGGGCGCGGCGGGCGGGGCGTTCCGCGCTCAATTCCAGGGCCTGAGCGCGGACGCCGCCCGCGGCGCCTGTCAGGCGATCACCGCCAAGCGTCAGCCGTGCATGGTCCTGTCGCCGCGCTAGAGCATTTTCGAGCGAAGCGGTTCCGGTTCGCGTGAAGAAAAATGCGTCAAAACAGAAGATTAGAGCTCACGGCCTGACGCAGTCAGGTCGGGAAATGCTCTAGGGCGGACTATTTTCCGCCAAGCAACCGATCTCGCGCGGCGTTGAGCTGGGCGGCGAGACCCGCCGTGCCGCCCTTGTCCGGATGGGCCAAGCGCATCAGGCGGGCATATGCCGCCTGGACCTCCGCCTTGGACGCCTGGGGTCCTACGCCGAGGATCGAGCGCGCCTCGCTCAGGCTGACATCCGATTTCGCGACGACCTTGCGGATGATCGGTCGCTGCCTGGCTGTGGTCGCCGTCCAGATGCCGATCACCAGAAGGACGATGCAGACTTCCCAGGCCTGGCGGACGCCGGCATAACCCGCGCCGGCGAATGAGACGATGGCCAAGGCCCCTGCCCCCACGCGCCAACCATCCCCCTTCAAGAGGCGCGAGGCGCGACCCGACAGGATGAACAGCAACAGCAGGCCGCCTAGCAGCAGATAGAACATTCAGCGTCTGTCCCGACGCCGCCCCGACTTACTGGGCGGCGAGCAGAGTTTCCCCGGAAAAGGCCGACAGGCCAAGGGAATGCATCAGGGCCCGCAATTCCTGGCGCGCGGCCAGATGCTGCAACGACACCGGCACCGGACGCACCTGGGGCGACAGGTCGGCGATGGTCAGGCCGAACGGAAACAGTTCGCGATAGATCACCCGGTCGCGCAGACCTGGACCCATGCGGAAGCCGACGCGCTTTGAGAGCGCGGTCAGGCGATCCTCGACGCGCTTGCGGTTGCGGGCCTCGGTGGTGGCCAGGCGGTTGCGCAGCACCACCCAGTCCAGCGCCTGGCGCTGACCCGACAGGGCGCGGGCCTTGCGAGCTTCCCACACCGTCAGCGAATAGAGGCTGGGCTTTTGCAGTTCCATGGTCACCGGATCGATGTGACCCAGCATGTCGAAATCGACGAAACTGTCGTTCATCGGGGTGACGATCAGGTCGGCCAGGCCGTGGGCCATGCGCGATATGGCGGTGTCGCCGCCTGGGGTGTCGATCAGCACGAAGTCGGCGGCGTCGCGCGCGGCGACGAAGGCGGCCTCGAACTTCTCGACCTGATCGGTTTCCGGGCCGGCCGCCAGGGCGATGTCATCCTCGCTCAGGCGTTGCTGGATGGGCATGGGCAGGGTCACGCCATTGGCGGCGACCCAGGCCTGGCGATTTTCGAAAAACCGCATCGTCGAGCACTGGCGCAGGTCCAGGTCCATCAACGCCACCTTGGCGCCGCCATACAGCAAGGCAGTGGCCAGATGCACGGCGATCGTGGACTTGCCCGCCCCGCCCTTCTCGTTGCCGACGACGATGACGCGCGGCTCGGCCATGGCTGTCTTTCCTTCTTTCCGCCCGACTCGGCGACTCTTAGCGAAAGATTAACATGCAAGAGACGCCCTGAGAGGGTTGGACGTCAATCCACGGCCCGCTTCCCTGTGGACCCATTGTCGCAGGTGGACGCTTGAGGCCCTGTCCTTCATAAGCCAACGCCTGTTCGTCCAGGAGTTCGCCGTGTCTGATCCGGCCCCGAAAATCGTCCGCACCGTCGCCGACCTTCGTGCCGAGGTGCGGGGCTGGAAGACGGCCGGAGATCGCGTGGCGCTGATCCCGACCATGGGTGCGCTTCATGACGGCCACTTGTCGCTGATCAGGCTGGGCCAGCAACACGCCCAGCGGACCGTGGCCAGCGTCTTCGTCAATCCCAAGCAATTCGCGCCGCACGAAGACTTCGACTCGTACCCGCGCGGCGAGGCTCGCGACGCCGAACTGCTGGCCGCCGCTGGCTGCGACCTGCTGTTTGCGCCCGGCGTCGACGAGATGTACGCCCCAGGCTTCTCGACAACGATCAACCTGACGGGCGTCTCCGAACCCCTTGAAGGCGCTGCGAGGCCTCAGTTCTTCGGCGGCGTGGCTACGGTCGTCGCCAAGCTGCTGATCCAGAGCCAAGCCGACATCGCCCTGTTCGGCGAAAAGGACTACCAACAACTCCAGGTCATCAAGCGGGTGGTGCGCGACCTGGACCTGCCCGTCGAAATCATCGGCGCCCCGACCGCGCGGGCTGCGGACGGCCTGGCCCTCTCCTCGCGCAACGCCTATCTCAGCCCCGAGGAACGCGCCGCCGCCGTCACCCTTCCCACCGCCCTCAAGGCCGCCGCCGAGGCTGTCGCCGCCGGCGGCCGGATCGACGACGCCGAGGCCGTTGGCAAGACCGCGCTGATCAACGCCGGCTTCCGCCAGATCGACTATTTTGACGTCCGTGAGGCCAGCGGTCTGTCGCGCCTGGGTCCCGGCCCGATCGGCGACGCCCAGGGCCGCATCCTGGTCGCCGCCTGGTTAGGCAAGACCCGGCTGATCGACAACATCGCTGTCTAGAGCATTTCCCGACCTGACTGCGTCAGGCCGGGAGCTCTAATCTTTTGTTTTGACACATTTTTCTTCACGCGAACCGGAACCACTTCGCTCGAAAACTGCTCTAGAGTCCTACCAGGCGCCCAGTTCGCGCAGTTGTCGCGCCAGGTCGGCCGGCATCTCGGCTGCCTCGCCCTCAGTGAGGTCCGGCGGGATGTCGGCGTGCTGCAGGTAGCGCCAGCCCTGGAACGGCCGTCGCGGGGTCGGGGCGACGCGCACGAGGTTGCGATCGACGGTGACCTCGCAGCGCGAGGCCGGGCCTTCGCCGATCGTGTCGATGGCCAGGATCGTCTGGCGGCACAGGATCTGGCCCTTGATCACCCGGTACAGCGAACCGCCCTCCAGCACCTCGTCGACCCGCTTGGGCGTCATGCGGGTTTGCATGATCCAGGGCCTGGCGGCGTCGGTGTGCCAGGCGACGAGGTCGTCGATGGTGTCGCAACCGACGACCAGCTTGATAATGTGCAGAGGCATGGCGGGTACTTAGGGCGCGCGCCGCGCCGAGGAAAGAGCCGACGTGGATGCGATGGAGGACATGCCCATGGGCATGTCCTCGTCTGTTCCTAGGACGCTACGGCCAGCGCGGGCTCCAGTCGCGCCAGCACCACGCCCTCGCTGACCTGGCCGCCGGCGATGGCTGACAGTTCGGCCACCACCCCGTCGAACGGGGCGGCCAGGGCGTGCTCCATCTTCATGGCCTCGAGGGTCAGCAGGGTCTGGCCCTTGGTGACCGTCTGCCCGGCCTCGACGTCCACCGAGACGATCTTGCCCGGCATCGGCGACAGGATCGCGCCGTCCGAGGCCGAAACGTGAGCCGCCCCGACCTTCGGCGTGAAGTCGAACTCACGAACGTCGCCGCCTTCAAAGACATAGAGCGGGTCATCGCCGAACGCCGAAGGCAGAACGTCGACGTCGTCGAGCGGCCGGCCGTCCTCGACCGTGATGTCCCACGACCAGTCGTCGCCCGCACCACCAGCGAGGGCCACCCGCAGCGGCACGACCTTGCCGTCCACCGACATCGGCAGGTCCATGGCCGCCCGAGGCGCGTTCATACGAAAGCCCGATAGGCGCGACGGCCCTCCGTTCCAGACGTCGGCCTTGGGCGTGTCGGCCTCCATGAAGGCCTCCAGCCGTTGGCCGATCGCCGCCAGGGTCGGCGCGTCGGAGAAGTTTCGCGCCGTCAGTTCCTCCAGCCGGGCCTCGATGAAGCCGGTATCGACGTCGCCCGCGATGAAGTCGGGATGGCTGGCGCACTTGGCCAGGAAGGCGGCGTTGGTCTTGACCGGATAGACCTCGACCAGCCGGCAGGCCTCGGCCAGGCGCGCCGCGGCGTCCTCGCGATCGACACCATGGGCGATCAGCTTGGCGATCATCGGGTCGTAGAACGGCGTGACCTCGCCGCCCTCCTCCACAGCGCTGTCGACCCGCACGTCACCCTCCGGCAAGCGGAAATGGATCAGCGGACCGGTCGAGGGTAAGAAGCCCGTGGCCGGGTTTTCGGCATAGAGGCGGGCCTCCATGGCCCAGCCGTCGAGCACGATCTCGTGCTGCTCCAGCGGCAATGGCTCGCCCGAGGCTACCAGAAGCTGCCATTCTACCAAGTCCTGGCCGGTGACCATCTCGGTGACCGGGTGCTCGACCTGGAGCCGGGTGTTCATCTCCATGAACCAGATTCGGTCGGCGCGCAGGCCGTCCGAGGCGTCTGCGATGAACTCCACCGTGCCGGCTCCCACATAGCCGACGGCCTGGGCCGCCTTGACCGCCGCGTTGCAGACGGCGGCGCGGGTGGCCTCGTCCATGCCGGGGGCCGGGGCCTCCTCGATGACCTTCTGGTGGCGGCGCTGCAGCGAACAATCGCGCTCGAACAGGTGGACGACATTGCCGTGGCTGTCGCCGAACACCTGCACCTCGATGTGACGGGGCCGGGTGACGTATTTCTCCAGCAACACGCGGTCGTCGCCGAAGCTGGCCGACGCCTCGCGTTGGCAGGAGGCCAGCAGGGCGGCGAAGTCCTCGGCGCGTTCGACCTTGCGCATGCCCTTGCCGCCCCCGCCGGCGACGGCCTTGATCAGCACCGGGAAGCCAATCTTGGCCGCCTCTTCCGCCAAACGCGGGGCGGACTGGTCCTCGCCCAGATAGCCGGGCGTGGTCGGCACGCCCGCCGCGATCATCACCTTCTTGGCGGCGTCCTTCAGGCCCATGGCGCGGATGGCGTTAGGCGGCGGGCCGATCCAGATCAGGCCCGCGTCGATCACCGCCTGGGCGAAGTCGGCGTTCTCGGAGAGGAAGCCGTAGCCGGGGTGGATGGCCTCGGCGCCAGATTGCCGGGCGGCGGCCAGGATCTTTTCGGGGACCAGATAGCTTTCTCGCGCCGGCGCCGGGCCAATCAGGATCGCCATGTCGGCCTCCATTACGAATGGCGCCTCGGCGTCGGCTTCCGAATAGACCGCGATGGTCCGCACGCCCAGCTCGCGGGCGGTGCGGATGATGCGGCGGGCGATCTCGCCGCGGTTGGCGATCAGAACGGAAGAGATCAACGGTGAAATCCTAGATCTGCGCCAGGGAGGGGTCGAACAAGTTTCGGACTAGATGGTCCAGGAGGGCTTACGGCGTTCCAGAAACGCGCGCACGCCTTCTTGACCTTCGTCGGACACACGCCTCCGCGCGATGCGTTTTGCCGTCTCGTCGATCAGGCCCCGGTCGATCTTTTGGCCGACAAGGTCGTTGACCAGCGCCTTGGCGTCGGCGATCGCGCCGGGCGCGCAGGCGGCGACCTCTTCGATCAGGGCCTCCTGGGCGGCTTCCAATCCGGCGGCGTCATCAAACACTTCGTCGACCAGACCGTAGCTCCACGCGGCGTCGGCGTCGAATACCCGGCCGGTGGCGAACAGCAGCTTGGCGGTGCGCGGACCCAGGGCGGCGATCACATAGGGACTGATGGTGGCCGGGGTCAGGCCCAACTTGACCTCGGAAAAGGCGAACCGGGCGTCGGCCGTGGCCAGGGCGTGATCGCAAGCGGCGACCAAGCCCGCGCCGCCGCCGAACGCAGGCCCCTCGACCAGGGCCACGGTCAGGGCCGGGATGTCGTGCAGGGCCTTGAGCATGTGCGCCAGTTCCAGCGCGTCGGCCCGGTTGTCGTCCTCGCTCCACTCCGCGGCGGCGCGCATCCATTCCAGGTCGGCCCCGGCGCTGAACGCTCCCCCCACGCCGCGCAGGAAGACGATCCGCACCCCTTCGGCGCCGTGAAGGGTCTCGAAGGCCTCGCGCAGGGCGGCGATCGTCGCCGCGTCAAAGGCGTTCTTCTTGGCCGGCCGATTGATCCAGACGGTCACCGCCCCGCCCGCCGTCGAGTCCAGATGGACCAGCGGGCTCATGGTGTCGGTGTCGAGAACCTCGACGATCGGATCGGCGATGGGATTGGTCATAGGTCTTGGCCTTCCTGAGGTCTGGCTAAGCAATACATCACATGCGGTCGCAGCGGATGGTCGTCGGCCAGGGTCGGATGATCGAAATCCCGGCCCTCGTCGCGGGAAAAGCCCAGCCGCCGCATCACCGCCTGGGATCGAACGTTCGAGCGCGCCGTAAAGGCCACGATCTCGTCGATCGGCAGGCGCGCGAAGCCGTCGGCAAGGATTGCGGGCATCACGGTCGAAACCAGGCCACGGCCCACCGCGTCCGTCCTCAATCGCCACATCGCCTCGACGCCGTCGAACTTCCAATCGTCGTCCAGGACATGCAGCCCCGCCGCCCCCACGGCCTCGCCCGCCTCATTCAACACCGCCCAAACGCCCCAGCCTTTGTCCGCAAGCCCGGACGCCACCCGCTCGAAGGTCGCGCGGCTTTTCTCCGCGCTCATCCTGCCGCCCAGCCAATGGGCGATCAACGGATCCTGGTTCAGCGCTTCCCAAGCCGGGAACAGCGCCTCGCTCCAGGGCAGCAGGTGGGGGTGCGGGGTGTGGGCCATGGCTACATTCGGAACACGCCGAACGTCGTCTCCGGGATCGGGGCGTTCAACGAAGCCGAGATCGCCAGGCCCAGCACGTCGCGGGTCTGGGCCGGGTCGATGATGCCGTCGTCCCACAGGCGGGCGGTGGCGTGGTAGGGATCGCCCTCTTCCTCGTAGCGGGCGCGGATCGGCGCCTTGAAGGCTTCCTCGTCCTCGGCCGCCCAGGTCTCGCCCTTGGCCTCCATTCCGTCGCGCCTGATCGTGGAAAGGACGCTGGCGGCCTGCTCGCCGCCCATCACCGAGATGCGGCTGTTGGGCCAGGTGAACAGGAAGCGCGGGCTGTAGGCCCGACCACACATGCCGTAATTTCCCGCTCCGAAGGACCCGCCGATCAGGACGGTGAACTTGGGCACTTCGGCGCAGGCCACCGCCGTGACCAGCTTGGCGCCGTCCTTGGCGATGCCGCCGGCCTCGTACTTGCCGCCGACCATGAAGCCCGAGATGTTCTGCAGGAACACCAGCGGGATCTTGCGCTTGCAGGCCAGCTCGATGAAGTGCGCGCCCTTGACGGCGCTCTCACTGAACAGCACGCCGTTATTGGCCAGGATCGCCACCGGCATGCCCCAGATCCGGGCGAAGCCGCAGACCAGGGTCGTACCGTACAGCGCCTTGAACTCGTCGAACGCGCTGCCGTCGACGATGCGGGCGATCACTTCGCGCACATCGTAGGGCGCGCGAACGTCGGTCGGGACGACACCGTAGAGCTCGGCCGGGTCATGCAGCGGCGGCTTGGCGTCGTGGATCTCGGTCTCGACGCGCTTGGTGTTATTGAGGTTGGCGACGATCGAACGGACGATCTCCAGCGCGTGCTCGTCGTCATTGGCCACATGGTCCACCACGCCCGACCGACGGCCGTGGGTGTCGGCCCCGCCCAGTTCCTCGGCGCTGATGATCTCGCCCGTGGCGGCCTTCACCAGCGGCGGGCCGGCCAGGAAGATGGTGCCTTGGCCCCGAACGATCACCGTCTCGTCGCTCATGGCCGGCACATAGGCGCCGCCGGCCGTGCACGAGCCCATGACGCAGGCGATCTGGGCGATGCCCTGGGCGCTCATCCGGGCCTGGTTGAAGAAGATGCGGCCGAAGTGATCGCGATCGGGAAACACCTCGGCCTGGTGGGGCAGGTTCGCGCCGCCGCTGTCGACCAGATAGACACATGGCAGGCGGTTCTGGGCCGCGATTTCCTGGGCGCGCAGGTGCTTTTTCACGGTCATCGGGAAATAGGCGCCGCCCTTCACGGTGGCGTCATTGGCGACGATCATCACCTCGCGACCCGACACCCGGCCGATGCCGGTGATGATGCCGGCCCCGGGGGCCTCGCCATTATAGAGGTCGCAGGCCGCCAATTGGCCGATCTCCAGGAACGGCGAGCCGGGGTCCAGCAGCCGCTCGACACGCTGGCGCGGCAGCAGCTTGCCGCGCGCCGTGTGCCGGGTCCGTGCGCTTTCCGGACCGCCCAGAGCCGCGACCGCGACCCTTGCGCGCAGGGTCTGAACGAGGTCGCGGTTGTGCGCGGCGTTTTTGGCGAACAACACGCCGTTTTTGTCGATACCCGTGTTCATCTTCGGCATTAGCGAGGCATAGCCTTTTCCGTTTCCCACTGAAAGCCGCAGTTTTTGACCTTCGATGGTCAAGTTCCGCGGTTCAAGTTAGCGTCCTACCGTGGTCACCCTGCCCGACTTCATGGCCGATACGGCCCTCGCCCGGCTCTTCGCGCAAGAACATCGCGAAGGCGACGCCGCCTGGTTCTCCCTTCCAGGCGGCGCGACACTGTACGCGCCTGGCGAGGCGGCGGACTATCTCTACTTCGTGCGCACCGGCCGGCTTGGCGCGTTTCGGCGCGAGGAAGGTCAGGAGACCCAGTTCCTGGGGGTGATCCGGCCTGGCGAACCGGCCGGCGAGATGTCGATGATCGCCGGCGCGCCCCACTCGGCCAACCTGGTCGCCCTGCGCGATTCGGAGATCCTGGCCCTGCCCCGCGCCGCTTTCTTCGAGGCGGTTGAGCGCGACCCCGAGGTGATGATCGAGCTGTCGCGGCTGATGATCCGCCGGGCCCGCAACGCCGGCGCCCACGCCTCGATCGGCGATCCGTCGGTCTATGGCTTCATCGCAGTGGAGCCGGGCAAGCTGATCCGACCGATCATCGACCGCATCGCCCACGCCGTCGAGACCCTGGGCTATTCGGTCACCGTCGAAGGCGCCGAATCCTTGCTGGCCCCGACCGAGTGGTTCAGCAGCGTCGAGCGCCGGCACGACTTCGTGCTGTACGTGGCCGAGGCCCACGAGACCGCCTGGAAGCATGTGGTGGGCCGGCAGGTGGACCGCCTGTTCCGCGTCGGCCAGGGCGATCGCGCCCCGCCGCCGGTGATCCCCTCCTACGCTTCCGGCCCGCTGCAGGACCAGCGGCTGGTCGACCTGATCCTGCTTCAGCCGGCCAGCGTGACCCACCCCAAGGGCTCGGCGGAGTGGCTCGACGCCACCCAGGCCGCGCGACTGTTCCATCTGCGCGAGAACGGCATGGCCGACGTGCAGCGCCTAGCGCGGGTGCTGACCGGCCAGTCGGTGGGCCTGGTGCTGTCCGGCGGCGGCGCCCGCGCCTATGCCCATATCGGCGCCATCCAGGCTCTGCGCGAGCGCGGCGTTCCGATCGACTTTGTCGGCGGCGCGTCGATGGGGGCCGTGGTCGCCGCCGGCCTGGCCATGGGCTGGGACGACGGCGAGATGGAGACCCGCATCCGCAAGGCCTTCGTCGAGACCAGCCCGCTGGACGACATTGCCTTCCCGCTGGTGGCCATGACCCGCGGCCTGAAGGTCAAGGCGCGGCTGGGGGAGCATTTCGACGCGATCGAGATCGCCGACCTGTGGCTGCCGTTCTTTTGCGTCTCGTCGAACCTGACCTCGGGCTCCTACCACCTGCACCGCCAAGGCGTTCTGCAGGACGCCCTGCGCGCCTCGATCTCCCTCCCCGGCGTGCTTCCGCCGGTGGCCATGGGCAATTCGGTGCTGGTCGACGGGGCGGTGATGAAGAACTTCCCGGCCGACGTGATGCGGGCCTTCCATCTGGGTCCCATTGTCGGGGTCGACGTCACGCGGGGCCGCAGCATCACCGCCGAGGACGTCGATCTCCCGGCCTCGCTGTGGACCTGGTTCTGGTCGGGCGAGTGGCGCAAGGGGCCGCCGATCGTCGCCCTGCTGATGCGGGCCGCCACGGTCTCGACCGGCCGCGACCTGACCGCCAGCCGCGAGGCGTCCGACGTGCTGATCACCCCGAAGCTCGACAAGATCGACATCCGCGACTGGCGGGCCTTCGAGCCTGCGGTAACGGCCGGCAAGACCGCCGCGGCCATGGTCCTGGACAGTGTGGCCAAGCCGGTCACCGAACTGCGCCGCCGCCCCAGCCTCGCCGACTTGGCCCGCGCGCCGGTCAGTAGCGCTGGGCGATGATGAACAGTCGAGGGAACGGGAACAGGGTCACGCCGTCGTCGCGGCGCGGATAGTCGACCGCCAGCCGCGCGCGCCAAGTCGCCAGGAACGCCGCGCGCTCGGCCGGATCGCTCAGGGCCTCCAGATAGGGCTTGAGGCTGGTCCCCGACGTCCAATCGATGAGGGGGTCTTCCCCGCCCAGCGCGTGGACATAGGTGGTCACCCAGATGTCGAGGTCAGCGCTGAGCGAAGACAACCAGTCATGATAGGACCGTGGATCGGCCTCGGACCGCACCGGCGCCAGTGCACCGAGTCGATCCGCCCACGGCCCGTCTCGCGCCACCTCGCGCAGGCTGCGCCGCCAGCCGTCGTCGGCCACCACCGGGATCTGGCAGGCCAGGACGCCGCCCGGGGCCAGCAGACCCATCAGCCGTGGGAACAGCGTCTCGTGGCCCTCGAGCCATTGCAGGGCGGCGTTTGTAAAGATCAGGTCGGGCGCGACGTCGGGCGCGAAGGTGGCGATGTCGCCAAGCACCCAGTCGATGTCGCCGCGCATCGCCTGGCCGCGCGCCAGCATTTCCGGACTGGAATCCAGGCCATGCACCTTGGCCCGAGGATGCCGGGCGGCCAACAAGGTCGCGTGCTCGCCCGTGCCGCAGCCCAGGTCCCAGATCTCCTGCGGATCCAAGTCGCGCGGTATCTGCAGCATCAGGTCCAGGGCCGGACGATCGCGATAGGCCTTGTAGCGTTGATAGACGTCGGGGTCCCAGGTCGGCATCCGCGCTCCACGGTCAAGCTGCGACAATCGGTCCGCTCATTTGCACCAAATGGTCGCTTTTGTCGCATAGGTCCGGAACCTGACCGTGCCTATGTTCAGTTAAGGCGCAGATCCTGGCGCCACGGGAAGGAAAACCGAAATGAACCGCGCCGTCGCACTCGCCGCCAAAGCCCCCTCTTTGAACGTTCAGCGCGCGGGCATGCTGGTTCTCAACACCGGTTTTTGGACCTTCGTCATCCTGGTCGGGCGAGCCCTCTACGCCTGATCGGTGACGCAGACCCGGGTCGCGCATTCCCCCCTTTGCGCGACCCGGGGGTACCCTTTTCGAGCACGGCCCGCCCCCGACACGCTGTCGCGATATTCCCCCTTTGCAGGACGGCCGATCGGCGCCCATATTCCTATCGTGTTGTTCAACATCTGAAAGGAGGTGACCAGTGTCTCATTGTCTCCAACCGAGGTCGCGAGTGACCTGGAGCCTGAAGAACGAGGTTTCCAACTGAGGGCGTTGCACGCCTAAGGTTCGAGTCACGCCGCGATGCGGCTACGACGATGGAGGGCTGTCTCGAGTAATCGGGACGGCCCTTTTTCATTCCCGGATGCGGACGGGACAGGCCCATTGGCCTGTCCCGTCCGCATTCACGCCCCGACCAGTTCCCGCCCGATCAGGAACCGCCGGATCTCGTTGGTGCCCGCGCCGATGTCGTACAGCTTGGCGTCGCGCACCAGCCGCTCCACCGGCCATTCCTTGGTGTAACCCGCCCCACCCAGGGCCTGAACAGCCTCCAGCGACACCTTCACCGCGTTTTCAGACGCCATCAGGATCGCCCCCGCCGCGTCGAACCGCGTGGTCTTGCCGGCGTCGCAGGCCCGCGCCACGGCATAGACATAGGCCCGGGCCGAGTTGAGGGCCACGTACATGTCGGCCACCTTGCCCTGCATCAGCTGGAACGAGCCGATCGCCTGGCCAAACTGCTTGCGGTCGCGGACATAGGGCAGCACCACGTCCAGGCAGGCCTGCATGATGCCTAGAGGCCCGCCCGAAAGCACGGCGCGCTCGTAGTCCAGGCCGCTCATCAACACGCCGACGCCGCCGCCCACCGGGCCCATGACGTTCTCTTCCGGGACCTCGCAGTCCTCAAAGACCAACTCGGCGGTGTCGCTGCCCCGCATGCCCATCTTGTCGAGCTTATTGCTGACGCTGAAGCCCTTCATGTCCTTTTCGATCAGGAAGGCCGTGATTCGTCGCGAGCCCTCTTGTCCATTGGCGGTCTTGGCATAGACCACCAGGGTGTCGGCATGCGGGGCGTTGGTGATCCAGAATTTCGTGCCGTTCAGCACGTAGCGATCGCCGACCAACTCGGCCTTCAACTTCATCGACACCACGTCCGATCCCGAACCGGCCTCGCTCATGGCCAGCGCGCCGACATGCTCGCCGCTGATCAGCTTGGGCAGGTAGCGCGTCTTCTGCTCCGGCGTGCCCCAGCGGCGGATCTGGTTGACGCAGAGATTCGAGTGGGCGCCGTAGCTTAGCCCCACCGAGGCAGAGGCGCGGCTGACCTCCTCCATGGCGATCACGTGCTCGAGATAGCCCAGGCCCAGGCCGCCAAACTCTTCTTCAACGGTGATCCCGTGCAAGCCTAGGTCGCCCATCGGGACCCACAGTTCGCGTGGGAAGCTGTTGGTCTGGTCGATCCTGGCCGCGATCGGCGCGATGTGGTCGGCCGCGAAGCGGGCGGTGGTGTCTCGGATCGCGTCGGCCGTCTCGCCCAGCGCGAAGTCCATCGAAGGTGAGGTTTGGTTCGTCATGGGGCGAACACATAGCACAAACGCCCGCAGATCAAGCAGACCTGCGGGCGTTCATGCTCTCGGTGCGAGGGATCGAGGGTCTAGTCTTCGTTCTCGAGATCGGGATCGCCCAGGCGTCGCATCAGCAGATAGGCCGAGGTGGCGAAGCAGATCATGCCGATCACGCTGGCGGCCCAGCCGAACATCTTGATGGGCGACAGGCCCTCATTGGCCCCGACGCTGAGGTTCCACAGGATACCACCGCCAAACAGCGCCAGGCCGAGCAGGCCCAGGCTGACCAGCAGGCTAACCCCGCCAAAGGCGTGCGGCTGAGCTTCCGCGAACGGCACGTCCTGCGGTTCGAGGTCGACCTCGGCGCTGGTCGAGAAGCCGCCCAGATTGAACACCGAGCCGCCGACGCGCACCCTGGGGGGCTCGAACAGGTTTGGCTCGGCAACGAGCGGCGCCTCGGGGAGCGGCGCCTCGGGCTCCGGCGGCGGCGCAAAGACCGGCTCGGCCGCGGGCTCTTCCGATGTCAGCTGGAATGGCGCGGGCCCGGGCTCGGCCAGGAGGGGCTCTGCGGGCTTCTGATAGAGCACGGCCGACAGCTGGCCAGAGGCGGCCACAGGCGGCTCGGGCAGAACCAGGTCCTGGCTGGGCAAGGCGGCGGCGATCGCCGCGGCCTCGTCGGGCAGGATGGCTTCCAGCCGGGCGCCGACTGCGGCGGCGGCCTGCTCGCTGGCGCTGGGCCGCGACTCCTTGGTCAGCAGGACGGGCGAAGCGTCCTCGCGGTGGGCGACGGCGCGGTCGCCCTCCAGGGAGGTGGTGATAGCGGCCGGAGTTTGGGCAGGGATCAGGGCGCCGGCGTCATGGTCGACCTTGGGCCGCAGCACCGAGCTTGGCGCGGCCACCCAGTTGCCGTCGGTCGGCGTCAGGAACAGCGTCTTCTCGGCCGAGCGGCGGCGCACCAAGGCGTCGATGACGATCCGTTCGCCCTCGAAATCGGCCTTGCGCCACATCTCCATCGCGCCGGCGGCCTGCAACAGCGCGCCCTCGTTAAGCCGACGCAGCACGCCCGAATGGACGAAGTTGTCGGTGCCGATATTGAAGGCGAAACAGGCCAGGGCGTCGAACTGGTTCTGGTTCAGCGGGGTGTAGACGTTCTCGTTCACCGCATGGGCCACGGTGATCAGGTCATAAAGCAGCAGAGCTTCGGCGTCCTGTTCCGAGACAGAGGCGCCAGCTCGGGCGGTCAGGGTGTGGCCATAGCCCAGCGTCCAGCGCCCGTCGGGCAGCTGCGCGGCTTTCATCCGGTAACCCTCGAACCTCTTGATGAGATCGACGGCGGCGCGGGAGACCTGATAACGCGGTTTCATCGCCAGAGATGACCCAGTTTGAGACAGACGCGGATGCGTTCGAGAGACTCCGCGCAAGATGGGCGCCGTTCTTCAGCGCCATCCCTGCACTGCCGCTTGGGTCCCGACTTTCGTCGGTAAGAGCAGCTTGTAGGGGGCGCTAGTGCAACAACAGCGCCGCGATCAGCAGCACCGCGAAGAAGCCGGTGAAGTCGGTCAAGAAGGTGACGAAGATCGACGACGACACGGCTGGGTCGCGTCCCATCTTGGCCAGGGCCAGCGGCGCCAGGATGCCGCCGACCGCCGCGGTGAAGATATTGGTGATCAGGGCCAGGCCGACGATGATCGCTAGCTTACCGTGGTGGTCCTTCGGGCCAAAGAACAGGTAGGTCGCCCCGCCCATCACCACGGCCAGGGTAAAGCCGTTGACCAGGCCGACGCCGAGTTCCCGCAGGATGATCCGGCGAGCGTTGGCGGTGGTCAGCTCCTTGCTGGCCAGGGCCCGCACGGCCACCGCCAGGGTCTGGGTGCCGGCGTTGCCGCCGAGCGACGAGACGATCGGCATCAGGATGGCCAGGGCCACCAGCTGGGCGATCTCGTCCTGGAATACCGCCACGCCGCTGACGGCGATGGTGGCGGTGATCAGGTTGAGCAGCAACCACGGCAGGCGGGCCTTGACGATATCGACCACGGTGGCGTCACGCCCCGCGTCGCTCACGCCGGCCAGGGCCAGGATGTCTTCTTCCGCTTCTTCGCGGATGACCCCAACGATGTCATCGACGGTGATCTGGCCCACCAGCCGTCCGCCGGCCTCGACCACCGGGGCGCTGATCAGGTGGTACTTGTCGAAGATGTAGGCCACCTCCTCCTGGTCCATGTCGACGGTGATCTCGGTCACAGCCTCCATGATCTCGGCCAGGGGGGTCTCCAGCTTGCTGGTCAGCAGCAGGCTGATCGGCAGGGCGCCGACCGGGGTGAACGACGGGTCCACCACATAGACGTCGAAAAACAGCTCCGGCAGGTGGTCGCCCGACACCCGGACATGGTCGATGGTCTGGCCCACGGTCCAGAACTGCGGCGCGGCCAGGAACTCGCGCTGCATCAGGCGGCCGGCCGTTTCGTCCTCGTAGGACAGGCTGGTCTCGATGGCGGCGCGGTCGCCCTCGTCCATGGCGGCCAGCACCTGGGCGCGCTTGCCGGCGTCCAGGTCGTCGATGACGTCGGCGGCGTCGTCAGAGTCCAGCTCCTCCAGCGCCCTCGCCAGGGTCGCCGACGGCGTGGCCTCCAGCACCTCCTCGCGCAGATTGTCGTCCAGTTCGGCGATGATCTCGCCCAGCCATTCCGGGTCGAGGACCGGGATCACCTCTTCGCGGTAGGCGGCCGACAGGAAGCCCATCAGGTCGGCGACGTCGGCCGGCTCCAGCGCGTGGACCAGCTCGCGCAGACGAGCCGTGTCGCCGCGGTCGGCCGCGTCGATGACCATCTCGACATATTCGGGATTGAGGGCGTAGTCGTCGCCAAGGGCGAGGTCTTCGAGATCCTCGACCGCTTCCGGTTCTGGGATCAGCAGGTTGTGACGCGCCTCGTCGGTCAGGTCGACAGTTTCCCGGGTCATGGGCGTCTCCTGAACTGTAAGCGTTGCGTCCTGCGGGTTATTCCGAAGTTGCGAGAAGGGCAAACCCCTTCTCCAGAAATGGGTAGAGCGCGCCCAGCGAGTCGGAAACCGATTTCGCCAAGCGCGCTCTAGGCCTTTGTCCACCTGGTGCGGTCGAGAAGACTCGAACTTCCACGCCCTTTCGGGCACAGCGACCTCAACGCTGCGCGTCTACCAATTCCGCCACGACCGCTCATGGTGAGGCGCGGCAGGTAGCAAACTGAGTTTGATTTGGAAAGAGCGGAGTTTGCACATAGCGAACAAAGCGCCCTTCGCCATGGGCTGGGTCTCAGGCCCCGCCGGCCATGTAGTCGTAGACGTCGGCGGCGCGGGTCACCTGGATGGCGATGCGGTCGTCGCTGATCTGGATTTCGCCCCGGGCGATGGGGTGGTTGTTGGCCAGGATCCAGACCTCGTCATTGGTCTTGGCGTCCAGCGGGATTACCGCGCCGCGGCCCATGCGCAGCAGCTGCTGCATCGGCAGGATCGAGCGCCCCAGAAGAACCGAGATCTCGATATTGACGGCGTTGACCTGGCTCACGAAGTAAGTCCCTGGAAGACACGCGCGGCCATGGTTGGTCGCGTTGCACCTGATGCAAGTCTAAGGCCGCATGCTTGATCGCCCGTTAAGCCTTGAAAATAACGACCTTCCGCTGCTCGGCCATCCGGACGGCGTCCCTGTCGGCTGGGCGGTTTCGACCGGGTACGTGCCTTACCCGGCAGCCGTTGCCGCCATGGAGGCCCGCGCCGCCGCCATCGCCGACGGCACGGCGGGCGAACTGGTGTGGCTGCTGGAGCATCCGCCACTCTACACGGCCGGGGTTTCATCCAAGCCGGCCGACCTGATCGCCGCCGATCGCTTTCCGGTGTTCGCCAGCGGTCGGGGCGGGCAATACACCTATCACGGCCCCGGCCAGCGAGTAGCCTATGTGATGCTGGACTTGACGAAACGCGGCCGAGACGTC
Source organism: Caulobacter sp. DWR3-1-2 (assembly GCF_049896225.1). Taxonomy (NCBI): domain Bacteria; kingdom Pseudomonadati; phylum Pseudomonadota; class Alphaproteobacteria; order Caulobacterales; family Caulobacteraceae; genus Caulobacter; species Caulobacter sp. DWR3-1-2. Next base: position 94,984 of record NZ_JAFCTW010000002.1, read on the forward strand.
CGCGCCTTCGTGCAAGCTCTGGAGGCCTGGATCATCGACGCCCTGGCCGCCTTCGCCGTCACCGGCGAGATGCGCGAGGGCCGGGTCGGCGTTTGGGTCGAGCGCAAGGGTCCCGGCTGGTCGCGTGACGACAAGATCGCGGCGATCGGCGTCAAGCTGCGCAAGTGGGTCAGCTTTCACGGGATCAGCCTGAACGTCGAGCCGGACCTGGAGCATTTCTCCGGCATCGTGCCGTGCGGCCAGACCGAGCACGGGGTCACGAGCCTGGTGGATCTAGGCCTGCCTGTGACCATGGACGAGGCGGATGAAGCGCTGCGGGCCAGCTTTACGCGGGTGTTCGGGGCGGCGGAGGATTCTCCCTCTCCCCTTGCGGGAGAAGGTGGCGGCGAAGCCGACGGATGAGGGTCGCGCTGACCTGTCCGCTTGCGGCCGATCCGCCTTTCGACCCCTCATCCGACCCCGCTCCGCGAGGCCACCTTCCCCCGCAAGGGGAGCAAGGATTTAGACCGCGACCACCGGTTTCAGCGGGTTAGGTCCATACCGATTGGCGCCCTCCTCGCCGGGCATGACGCCCAGCTCGATGATGGTCCACAGCACGACGCCGGCGAACAGGAAGTCCCAGAAGTGTTTGGGCGTCGGCCAGACGGCCACCAACGAGAGCAGGACCAGCGCCGCCCACCAGCCCGACCGACCTCGGTCATGCAGCCGCTTGGAGAACACGCAGGTCGCGACGAACAGCAGCGGCGGGTAGATCAGCCACCCGGTCAAGAGGTGGGTGGTCGTGCCCGTCGCCTCATAGACGACAGCGAAGGTCAGCAGCGCCGCCGACACCATCAGGAACCGCCCGCGCGCCAGCCGGCCCGAGGCCGACAGGAAGAGGTCCCACCATTCCGCGCGATCGTTCATGCTGGTCCCAGCGACTCTCAAGGCTCCAAACCTAAGCCGCGCAATGTTCCGGCGGAAGGCCTAGGCGAAGATCTCGGCGAGTTTGCTATCGGTCTCGCCGCCAATGCCCTTGGGCGATTTTCCATAGCGGTTACGCCCTTGCGTGCCGTCCAAGAAACCCAACTCGATAAAACCCCAGATCCAACCGACGACCGGCACAAGCCAGAAAAACACCACCCAACCACCGCCCTTGTTGCGATCATGGCAGCGCTTTAGCGCTAGAGCGATGCCAATCCACAACTGCGGAATGTAGAGGACGTACTGAACGACCCTCGTAGGACCACTGCCCTTTTCGTAGTCACCAAATATCGCGAACGACACCAAGGTGATGACGACGATGATTACAGTGAACCCAATGTTGATGAGCCAGTAATCGCGGCGGCGCAATCGGCCCTCGAAGCCAAACACCTTCTGCATCATTGTCATCGAATCGCCCCCTCAAGCTCTACCTTGGCGCACACAAACACGCCTAGGCGAACTCCACCAGCACCTCATCGGCGGCCACCGGGTCGCCGCTCTTGGCGTTGACCGCCTTGACCACGCCGTCGCGCTCGGCGCGGATGATGTTCTGCATCTTCATGGCCTCCAGCACGCAGACAATCTCGCCCTCGCGGACGGTCTGGCCCAGGGCGACGTCCATGCTGACCACCAGTCCCGGCATCGGCGACAGCACCAGCTTGGAGGTGTCGGCGGCCTGCTTCTCGGGCAACTTGTCGTGCAGTTCGGCGCTGCGCGGGGTCAGGACCAGCACCTTGGCCTTGGCGGCGCGATGGCGGATCACGAAGCCCTCGGCCGCCGGCGTCACCTGGACGGTGAAGGCCTTGCCGTCGAGCTTGCCGTGGAACACCGGCTTGCCGGGACGCCAGTCGAGGGTCTCCAACACGATCGCGCGGCCCTCGTCCGGCAGCTCCACATTGAGCGACGCGCCCTCTCCCGACAGCCTGACCCGTCGCTTGGCGTGGCCCACCGCGACGATCCACTCGGTGCGGACGGGATTGCTGAGCCCGGCCCCCGTCGTGCGAGACCGGGCCGCGTAGACCCGCTGCATGGCCGCGCCGACGGCGGTCAGCACGTCAGCCTGCTCCGGCGTCGGTTCCACGCCTTTGAAGCCGTCGGGGAACTCGTCCTTGATGTAGTTGGTCGAGATGACGCCCGAGCGGTAGCGCTCCTGGTCCATCACCGCCGCCAGGAACGGGATGTTCTGCCCCAGGCCCTCGATATGGAAGTCCTCCAGCGCCCGCCCCATGCCGTCGATGGCCGCCAGGCGAGTGGGCGCCCAGGTGCAGAGCTTGGAGATCATCGGGTCGTAATACATCGAGATCTCGTCGCCCTCGCGCACCCCGCCGTCGTTTCGGACGGTGTAACCCTCATGCTCGCCCTCCTCCGGAGGGTCGTAGCGAACGAGACGGCCGATGCTGGGCAGGAACTTGCGGTAGGGGTCCTCGGCATAGATGCGGCTCTCGATGGCCCAGCCGTTGATCTTCAAATCATCCTGGGTGAAGGCCAGCGCCTCGCCCCAGGCGGAGCGGATCATTTGCTCGACCAGATCCAGGCCGGTGATCAGCTCGGTGACCGGATGCTCGACCTGCAGGCGGGTGTTCATCTCCAGGAAGTAGAAGCTCTTGTCCTGGCCCACCACGAACTCCACGGTCCCGGCGCTGTCGTAGTTCACGGCCTTGGCGAGGGCCACGGCCTGGGCGCCCATGGCGGCGCGGGTGGCTTCGTCGAGCAAGGGCGACGGCGCCTCCTCGATGACCTTCTGATTGCGCCGCTGGATCGAGCATTCGCGTTCGAACAGGTGGACCACGTGACCGTGCTTGTCGCCCAGCACCTGGATCTCGATGTGGCGCGGGCTCTCGATGAACTTCTCGATGAAGATCCGGTCGTCGCCGAAACCGGCCTTGGCTTCGGCGCGGACGGCCGGGAAGCCCTCCTCGACGTCCTGGCGGTTCCAGGCGACGCGGATGCCCTTGCCGCCGCCGCCGGCCGAGGCCTTGATCATCACGGGATAGCCGACCTGCTCGGAAATGATCACCGCATGGGTCACATCGGCGATCTCGCCGATATGGCCCGGCACGCAGGACACCCCGGCCGCCTCGGCGAACTTCTTGCTTTCGATCTTGTCGCCCATCGCCGAGATGGCGCCGGGGTTGGGACCAATGAACACCACGCCTTCGTCGGCGCAGCGCTGGGCGAAGCTGGCGTTCTCCGACAGGAAGCCAAAGCCCGGATGAACGGCCTCGGCGCCGGCCTGCTTGCAGGCGGCGATGATCTTGTCGGCCACCAGATAGGACTGGTTGGCGGGCGCGGGGCCGATGTGCACGGTCTCGTCGGCCATCTCGACGGCCAGGCTATCGGCGTCGGCGTCGGAATAGACCACCACTGTCTTGATGCCCATCCGGCGGCAGGTCTTGATCACCCGCACCGCGATCTCGCCCCGGTTGGCGATCAGCAGCTTCTTGAACATCCGGCCGTCCCCTACGCGCTTGTCATTGTCTTGTTGGACACCGGACTAGCAGGCCGCTCGCGGTTTGCAACGGCGCCGCAGCGTGACATGGTTCATGACACCGGTTTCCAATGGCGACCGCAACGAAGACCGATGCGCGGCGCCTGGACTGTTGTTCGCATTCGCAACATGAGGCCCACCGCCGCGATCGCACGCCACTTCAGAGGAAACGACCCAATGCTCCGTTCCACGCTTGCCACGCTCGCCCTGGCCGTCGCTCTGATGGCCGGGCCCGCCTTGGCCCAAACCGCGCCCGCCCCGGTTCCCGCCGCGCCGCCGGCCCCGCCCTACGGCCGGTCGGTGACCCTGGCCGAAGCCAAGGTCGCCGTGGCCGCCGCCGAGGCCGAGGCCCGCAAGCAGGGCTGGTTCATGGTCATCGTCGTGGTTGAACCCAACGGCGCCCTGGTGATGAGCGAAAAGATGGATGGGGCGCAGTACGGATCGAACGACGTCGCCCGCCGTAAGGCCGAGACCAGCGCAAACTTCCGCCGACCGACATCCTACTTCCAGGAGGCGGTGAAGGGCGGCACGCTGAACGCCATCTTCACCGGCGCCCTGGCGATCGAGGGCGGCGAACTGCTGATCGTCGATGGCAAGATCCTGGGAGCCATCGGCGCTTCGGGCGGCTCGGGCGCCCAGGACGGCCTAATCGCCAGGGCCGGCGCCGCGGCGGTCAAATAGGCCGGCCTAGTCCACGAATTCCTTGGCGAACATGGCCACATATTCGTCGTGCTTGTCCCCGGCTTCGGGGGCCACGAGGCGGGCGATCGCGGCGCTGAAGGTCACGGGCGCCAGGCCGGACGCGGTGACCAGCCGGCCGTCGGTCACGGCCTTGGCGCTGTCGACATAGCCGCCCGACCCGGCATAGTCCGGGGCCTGCTGGGCCAGCCAGTCTCCGCCGTTCGAGGTGTGCGCCTTACCGGTCAGCAGGCCCGCCCGGGCGGCGGCCACCGTGCCGGCGCAGATCGCGCCAATGATCTTGCCGTCGGCATAGGCTTGGCGCAGCAGGCTGAAGAAGGCCTCGTCGTGATATTCGACCCAGGCGTCCGAGCCGATCAGCAGCAGCACGTCGGCGTCGGCCAGCACCGGATCGGAGAACTTGTAGTCCGACGCCGCCAACACGCCGCCGATCGAGGTCTGCGGTTCGCCGTCAGGCGTGGCGACCTCGATCTGGACACCATTATATTCACGCAGAGCGGCCAGCACGGGGCCAGCCTCCCAATCGGCCCAGCCCGGTTGCAGGAATGCGACGGCGATGGTCATGGCGGAGTCCTCATCATGGTTCGAGACGAACGCGGTAGGTGATTCTGGGCTCCGTCGCCTCTATCGGACGCGCCCTCGAGCCCCTAAATTGTAGCGCATGACAGACATAGCCACCCTCTCCGCCACCGGTTTCGATCTAACTCCGCCGACCGAGCCCGAGCGCCAGCGCCTGGAGGCCGACCTGACCGCCGAGGAAGCCCGCGTCCTGCTGAACCACGGCACCGAGGCCCCGTTCTGCGGCGGCCTGCTTGGCGAGAAGAACCCCGGCGTCTATTGCTGCCGCGAGTGCGGCCTGCCGCTGTTCGAGTACAAGACCAAGTTCGAGAGCGGCACGGGCTGGCCGAGCTTCTACGCGCCGTTCGACGAAGCTCACGTCAAGGAGGTGCGCGACACCGCCTATGGCATGGTGCGGATCGAGACGCTGTGCGCCCGCTGCGACAGCCACCAGGGCCACGTCTTCCCGGACGGCCCGGCCCCCACGCGTCTGCGCTATTGCATCAATTCGGTATCGTTGCAGTTCGTGAGGAGCGGCGAGCCCCTGCCCGACCCGCTAAATCGCGGGGACAAGGTTTCAGGCTAGAGCATTTTTCGAGCGAAGTGGTTCCGGTTCGCACGAAGAAAAATGCGTCAAAACAAAAGACTAGAGCTCACGGCCTGACGCAGTCAGCTCGGGAAATGCTCTAGCGCGAAACCGCGTTGCCGCCCTCGGTGACCATGAGGACGCTGTAGGTCAGGTAGCCGCGCTCGACCATCCGCCGCATGGCTTCATAAACCTCGGCCAGTTCTTCGTAGGCGGCGCGGAGGGCCGAGAGCCGCACGGTCTGCTCGGGCGTGATCGCGACGCCGCCCTCAGTCATGGCCACCGCTTCGGCAACCCAGCGGGCACGCGCCGCGGCGGCGGCGACGGCCAGGCGCTGGAACTTGCCGGAGTCGCTCTTATCGAGCACCTGGGCGATCACCGCGCTGTTGGAGGCGAAGGCCGTGTAGTCGATCTGCTCCAGGTGGCCGCGCAGGCGGCGCTGGGTTTGGGGATCGGTATCCTGCGGTTCGAAATGGTCGTGCGAACGGCGAAAACTGTTGCTGACGGTCGAGGACATGGCGACCTCCCTGAACTGTCCGTCTTGCCCAAGGTGTTTGGGAGGCGAACCTGGACGTCAGCATGCGCGCCACGCCTTAACGCCGGATTGAAGCGGACAGCCGTCAGTCGGGCGTGAAGATGCCCTGCAGGCCGACGATCATGGCGATGACGCCGAACACCGCCAGCACCAGGCCCGATCCCTGCGATCCGCTGGCCGGCAGGTCGCGCCCCGCGAAACGTCCGGCCCGCAGGCGATCCCACAGCAGCAACACGCCCACGGCGATCGCGACGATCTCGAAGTGGAACACGTGCGGCCCGCTGATCAGGTGGACGAGCAGGAAATAGCCGCCGCAAACCAAGGCCACGATGCCGACGATCCAGCGGAAAGGCGACAGTCGGTCGGCGAACCGTCCGAAGTCGTCGCCGGCCTTGGGGATCAGCGCCAGCAGGCCGATGGCCAGCATGAAACCGCCGAGGATGTTGGAGAGGTCGAGGAGGAGCGCGATCATGGCTGTGAAATGCCCGTCCAGTTCTGGCGTTCCACGCCACGCCGACCGCCGGACCCTTGGCCGGCGATCGTCCATAATCGCGGTGTAACGTCGAGACCCACGCTAGCGCAGGAATCTTCAATACTTTTGCCTCGCGGCGCCGCAGATGCCGAATGGTCGCGAGGCTTTCCGACCCGGCGGTCGCCAACAACACTTAACGCGCCCTTCACTGGAACTGAAAAATGGCGAACCATGATCTTGGGCGTGTCTACGGCGACCTTCACCCTGATTCACGTGATCATCAGCCTGATCGGCATCGCCGCGGGCTTGGTCGCCCTGGGCGGCATGCTAATCAACCGGCGGCTGCCCGGCTGGACGACCGGCTTTCTGGCCACCACCGCCCTGACCAGCGTCACGGGCTTCTTCTTCCATTCCAAGGCCATCGGTCCGCCGCGCATCGTCGGCGTAATCTCATTGGTGGTCCTGGCGATTGCGTTCTGGGCACTCTACGGCAGCAAGCTGGTCGGCGCCTGGCGACCGATCTATGTGATCACCGCGACCATCGCCCTCTATCTCAACGTCTTCGTCGGCGTGGCTCAGTCGTTCCGGAAGATCCCGCCGCTGCACGTCCTGGCCCCGGCCGGAACCGAGCCGCCCTTCGCCATCGCCCAGGGGGCTAGCCTGATCCTACTCGGCGGGCTGGGCTTCTTGGCGGTGAAGCGCTTCCGGCCGGTCTCCTAGGGCCGCCGCGTCCAGCCCCAGTCGCTGCGCCACCACCGCCGTCGACGCCCCGCGCGGAACCACGACCCAGTCGCCCGGGTTGGAGGCTAGCACGGCCACCACGGCGTTCTTGGGACAGACGTCGAAGCAACCGACTTCGACGACGCCCGCGCGGGCCTTGCGGCCTTTGCCGGCGATGGATTTTCGCAGCGCCTTGGCCAGGCGCTGATCGCCGTTGTCGCCGAACCCGCCGTCGAGTTTCTTCGAACATTTGCGGCAGACCAGGACCACTTCGGTCCAGTCGGAACGGGCGCGCTTGAACGGCCTATCGTGGCTCACGGAGGTCCTGCCTGACTGGAGCCATGGCTCCGCTCACGCAGATGGGACGCGCCCGGCGGATGGCAAGGCCTCGCCAAGCTGCTAGAGACCGCCGCTGCAAGCAGGAGGCTCGCCATGGTCCGCACTCTGAAAGCTAAGTTGGCCGCGCCGCCATCGAAGATTGATCCCGTCGCCAAGGCCGACCAGGACTGGTTCGACGCCCACGAGGGCCGCGCGTTTCGCCTGCGCGATCCGGCCCCGCTGGAGTTCAGGGACCCGCTGGGCGAACCCGGCGAGGGCTTCTCGTGGCGCGTGCTGGTCGTGAAGCTGGCCGACGGCAATCGCCTACGCCTGCCGGTTTCGCTGGCCTGGGACCTGCACAACGATCACGCCAAGGACGTGCACTTGCGGACGATCTTCGACCAGGTGGCGCCGGAAAAGGCCAAGGCGATGCTGGCGAAAGGCTAGCCCCGCCGCAGCCAGGCCGCCACGGCCCAGGCGTGCCCGTCATGCCGCAGCGCCACCACGGCGTCGCGGGGATCAAGCCACACCAGCGTGTGGTCGTCCTCGACCTTGAGGTCCGGCCGCTCGGCCACGACCGTCACCGCGTACACCCCGCCGAAGTTGCGCAGCGGCTGGCCGTTGGACTTGATGAACGGCTGGCTGATCTCGACCACGCGGCGGCCGACCTCGACCACCAGGCCAGTCTCCTCGCCGAACTCGCGCACGATCGCGGCGGGCTCATCCTCACCGCCATCGACCGCTCCGCCGGGCAGATCGAAATAGGGCGGCTGGCCGGGCTTGCGCACCTCGACCAGGGCGATCTTGCCGTGGGCGCCCTCGGCGATGCCGAAGGCGGCCCAACGGTTCTTGTAGTCCAGCGCCGCGTCGGGCGCGTCGAACGCCAGCAAGCGATCAGTCCTTGCCGTACAGGTCGATCCAAGGATCGGCCTTGCCCGACACCACGTCGGCGACGGTGGTCTCGGGGCGATAACCGATCTTGCCATTGGCGCTGGCCTTCCAGGCATCGACGACCAGGTCGCGCAGCTCGGTGGCGCCAGCCGCCAGCCGCTCGTCGACCAGGGCCTTGGCGCGCGGGTCGGTGGCGACCATGCCGCCGGCCTTTTCTAGCTGATACAACGGCTCGACCAGACTGAAGGTCTTGGTCAGATAGGCCACGGTGCGAGTCTCGACCGCGCAGGCGCAATCGACATAGGCCGGCACCAGCTTCTTGACGTCGGCTTTGACGGCCAAGGCCTTGACCAGCGGCCCCTCGAAATCGCCATGGGTGGCCCGGCTCTGGGTGTAGCCGTTCGGGTTGGGGTAATCGCCCCAGCCGTTGTAGTGCACGCTCAGATGCAGGGGTTGGCTGCCGTCACCCACATAGTGGGCCCAGACGCCGAGGTCGCGGATCACCAACTCCTCGCGGCGCTTCAGGTCGGCGACGTAGTAGGCGCGCTTGGTCTTGTCCTTCTCGGTCTTGGAGACTGCCTTGAGGATGCGCCAGTAGGTGAAGTCCTTCGCCAGCTGCTGGTAACCGTCAATGATCGTGTAGGGCAGGTAGCCGGCGTTCCAGCTGTCGTGGCCTGCCAGGGCCAGGGCCTTCTCATAGTCGGCTCGGGTAAGCGGCAGGGTCTCGACCGAGAATTTCGGCCCGCCATACATCTTGCCTTCATCGTCAAGGTCCAGGAAATGGGCCGCGTCGCGATCTGTGTCGTGGACCTTGCCCGAGCCCTTCCAGCGGTCCGGCTCGCGGGCATACTCGCCGATGGCGGCCACGGCGGCGGGCGTGCTCAGGAACGCCGGCACGTCGCCGGGCAGGCTCTCGGCGGCGACCACCCCGACCATGCGGTGGCCCCAAGCCCCCCAGGCCAGGGCCGTTGGCGCGGGCGCGGCGATCAGGGCCACGACGGCCAGGCTGACGGACAGACGGACGGACGACTTCATGCGCGCTCCACGGAACTGACGGGCCCGACGACGCGAGGACGGGTCGATCCGAGCGACTCACTCGGCCAGAAAGCTGACCTGAGAGGCGTCTGACCGTGCCCATCCAGCGGGCGACTCGGGTTTAAGACACCCGCGCGCCCTTCGCTAGCGCCGGCTTGTCACGAACGGCAAGCGCCAGCACGAAGGCCCTTGTGAGGCCAGGCTTTGCGCGTCTTGCGGAACTGATTTCAACCCTGCGCGCTGCGCGCCGCCCCTGTCGCGAAACGTGCGCAGCGACCATCGGTCACCCCTGGATGGGTTGTCACGGGGCTGTGACCTTAGTACTTAGGCCGCCGACCGACACTCTACGCCGATAAGAGGAACTCCTCGATGCGACGCACGCTTGCGGGATTTCTGGCCGCTGCTCTGGCCATGTCCATCGCCCTCCCTGCCTCCGCCGGCGAACCCGAACAGCGCAGCGATCCGCTGGGCGACCTGATCACCGGGGCCCTGACGGGGTCCGTGCCAGGCTCGGTGGAATACCGAATGAAGGCCACGCTCTATCATGCGGGCGCCAAGGGCATCCGCGCGCTGGACAGCCTGGGCTGCAAGGTCGTGGCGATGCGCACCCTGGCGGTCGACAAGAGCGTGATCCCCCGCCGCACCGTGGTGTTCATCAAGGAAACCGTCGGCCTGCCGATGCCCAACGGCGCCAAGCATGACGGTTATTGGTACGCGTCCGACATCGGCGGCGCGATCAAGGGCAACAAGCTGGACCTGTTCAGCGGCCAGGGCGCGTCTTCGATGAAGCCCCTGATGAACCTGAACCTGGCGACCCTCTCGGTGACCAAGGTCGGCGAGTTCAAGGGCTGCCCGCCAGGATAGGCGGAGCAAATCAGTTAAAGAACTCGGTGGAGGCTGGCGCCGCTGAAACGGCCGCGCGGGTTGACGCGCTGGCTATACCGGGCGCGGGCTTCAGCATCTTGGCCACGCGATCGAGCAAATCGGCGCCACTGAACGGTTTCACCACGCAGGTGCGCACCCCCAGGGTGGCGGCGCGTCGAATATCCTCGACCCCCAGCCGCTTGCCGATCAGCAGCGTTGGACAGGGCGGTCGCAAGCGATCGTGCTGCAGGATCGTCAACAGTTTGAAAGCGTCGATATCGAGGATCCCCAAGTCGAGCACGAACGCCGCCGGCCGCATGTTGCGGATGATTTCCAAGGCCCCCGTGCCGCTGCGCGCCGACAACGGATGGTAACCCGCGACGTCCAGGCGGATTTGCAGCATCTCCGAAACCGCGCGGTCGCTGTCTGCGATGAGGATCCGGGCAACTGACATCAGAAGAGATCCAAGTCTCCGGCGTCGTCGCCGTCGTTCAATCCCGCTTCTTCCCCGCCGAACGAGGTCGTCATACGATCGGCCAAGGCGCCCAGCGTGATGCTCTTGAGCGCTGCGGTGACGCCGATCGTTTCTCGGGCCTCGACGGTCTGGCTGAGCCCCCGCGCGAAGGTCGAAAGGCCCGTCAGGTGCTGGCTGAGAAGGTCCACAGCCTGGACCCCCTCAAGCAGTTGCTCGCGGTGCTCGGGCGGAACTGTCATCAGCAACTTGCCGATCAGTGTGTCGAGAAAGATGCAGCGGGCGCCGGCCAATTCCAGCTCCCAAGACAGGACGTCGAATGTCGTGGCGACATCCGAATGAAGTTCAGTGGTCGCCGCTGACAAGATCGTTTCCCCCCAACCTTCGTGAAGGTAGGGGCACGACGGATAACGGCGGCTTAACCCTCCGCGGCTGAGCCTGCGTCCAAACTGCGCGGGGCAAGCCCGGAAGGCGCTAGAAGGCGCTAGATCCCCTCGCCCACGTTCGGCGCGGCGCCTGGGGCGCGAGCGACGTGGATACCGCACTCGGTCTTGTCCTGGCCCGCCCAGCGACCGGCGCGGACATCGGCGTTGGGGTCATCGACCGCCTTGGTGCAAGGCCAGCAGCCCACCGACGGGAAGCCCTGCGAGACCAGCGGGTGGGCCGGCAACCGATACTCGTCGACATAGGCGTCGAGCTCGGCCTTGCCCCAGTTGGCCAGGGGGTTGAACTTGATCTGGCCCTCGGCCTGCTCGACGACGGCGAGGCGCAGGCGGTCGCCGCCGTGGAAGCGCTTGCGGCCGGTGATCCAGCCGTCAAATTCGCCCAGGGCGCGGTCCAGCGGCAGCACCTTGCGGATGTGGCAGCAGGCGTCGGTATCGGTGCGCCACAGGTCGGACTTCGGATCGGTGACCGCCAGGTCGGCGAAGGCCGGGCGCAGGTCGCGCACCTGGGTCAAGCCCAGCTGAGCGGCCAGGCCCTTGCGATAGTCCAGGGTCTGGCCAAACAGCATGCCGGTGTCGAGGAACAGCACCGGGATGTCCTTGGACACCTGGCTGGCCAGGTGCAGCAGCACCGCAGACTCGGCCCCGAACGAACTGACCAGGGCCAGCCTGTCGCCGAAGGTTTCGAAGGCCTTGCGCAGGATGGTCAGCGGATGGGCGTCGCGCAGTTCGGCGTCCAGCCGTGCCACCAAGGTGGCGGTGCTGGAGGTCGGCTCGGCCACGGCTTGGTCATAGGCCATCACACACCCCGTTCCTCGAACGCCACCAGCCGGTCGTCGGCGGCGCGCTGATAGACATGGCGGAAGCGGTGGGCCGCCTTGGTCCAGGCCTCCGGCGTCGCCCCGTCATTGGGTTCGAAGGCGTCGAAGCCGCAGCGGACCATGAAGCCGGCCTGCTCCTGCAGCACGTCGCCCACGGCCCGAACCTCGCCCGTGAAGCCCAGCCGCTCGCGCAACAGGCGGGCCGAGGTATAGGCGCGGCCGTCACGGTATTTCGGAAAGGCCAGGGCCACCACCGCCAGGCGCGGCAGGTCATAGGCCAGGGCCTCGACCTCCTGGTCGGACTCGATGCGCACGCCGATCCGGCGACTATTGGACAGCAGAATCTCGCCCTCGGCCTGGAAGCGGGCCAAGGAAAGGATCACGTCGCCCTCGGGGATGGCCTCTTCGTCGGCGACGTGAGTGAAGCCGTCCTCGGCCCATTGGGCCGTGGCGCCGGCCAGCCTAATCAACCTGGGCATAGACCGCCTCCTTGAAGGGTTCGAGGCCGACGCGGCGATAGGTGTCGAGGAAGCGCTCCTCGCCGGTACGGATCGCCAGATAGACCTCGACCAGGGACTCGATGGCCGGGGCCACCTTGTCGGCCGACAGGCCGGGGCCCAGGATCTTGCCGATCGAGGCGTCCTCCGCCCCCGATCCGCCGAGCGAGAGCTGGTAGAATTCCTCGCCCTTCTTGTCGACGCCCAGGATGCCGATATGGGCCACGTGGTGATGGCCGCAGGCGTTGATGCAGCCGCTGATCTTGATCTTCAGCTCGCCGATCTTCTCGGCGCGATCGGGGTCGGCGAACTTGCGGGCTATGTCCTGGGCGATCGGGATGGCGCGGGCGTTGGCCAGGGCGCAGTAGTCCAGGCCCGGACAGGCGATGATGTCGCTGGCCAGGTCGATATTGGCCGTCGCCAGGCCGTGCTTTTCCAGCATGGCGTGGACCACGGGCAGGTCGTCCAGCCTGACGTGCGGCAAGACCAGGTTCTGGGCGTGGGTGACGCGCAGATCGTCCAGGCTGTAGCGTTCGGCCAGGTCGGCGACGACCTCCAACTGATCCGCGGTGGCGTCGCCTGGCGTCTGGCCGATGGCTTTCAACGACACCTCGACGATCGCGTAGCCGCTTTGCTTGTGCGGCTTGACGTTGTTGCGGGCGAAGCGTTGCAGGGCCGGGCTCAGCGCCCTGGCGGCCTCGAAGCTTTCGGAACGGGCCGGCAGGGTTTCGAACCTGGTCTGGGAGAAGGCGGCGCGGACGCGGGCCAGCTCGGCGGCCGGCAGGTCGGCGCGCTCGGCGCTGATCTTGCCCCACTCCTCGTCCACCTGGCGGCCGAACTCCTCGGCCCCGAGGGCGGCGACCAGGATCTTGATCCGGGCCTTGTAGATATTGTCGCGGCGGCCGTGGCGGTTGTAGACGCGCAGCACGGCCTCGACATAGCTCAACAGCCGCTCGGCTGGCAGGAACGGCTTGATGGTCGGACCCACATAGGGCGTGCGCCCCTGCCCGCCGCCGACGATCACCTCAAAGCCGATCTGGCCTTCTCGGCCGTGGCGCAGGATCAGGCCGATATCGTGCACCTTCACCGCCGCGCGGTCGCTCAAGGCGCCGGTGATGGCGATCTTGAACTTGCGCGGCAGGAAGCTGAACTCGGGATGCAGGGTCGACCACTGGCGCAGCACTTCGGACCAGACGCGCGGGTCGTCGATCTCCTCGGCCGTGGCGCCGGCATAGGGATCGGCGGTGACGTTGCGGATGCAGTTGCCGCTGGTCTGGATGGCGTGCAAGTCCACCTCGGCCAGGGCGTCGAGGATGTCGGGCGTGTCCTTCAGCTTCACCCAGTTGAACTGGATATTCTGACGCGTGGTCATGTGCCCGTAGCCCTTGTCATAGGTACGGGCGATCCAGGCCAGGCGGCGGGCTTGGCGGGCGTTCAGCGAGCCGTAGGGGATGGCCACGCGCAGCATGTAGGCGTGGAGCTGCAGATAGAGGCCGTTCATCAGCCGCAGCGGCTTGAACTGGTCCTCGGTCAGTTCGCCGGCCAGGCGGCGGGCCACCTGATGCCGGAACTCGTTGGAGCGGTCGGTCAGGAACTCGCGGTCGATGACGTCGTACTGATACATCTTACTTCCTGCGGATCAGGTCTACGCGGCCGGTGGAGCGGGCGGCGCCGTGGGCATGGCGCAGCGCCTCGATCACCTCGCCGCCGACGGCCTGCTTGCCGTGGGTGGGTTCGTTGGTAGGGCCCAGGGCCCGGATGCGTTCGCGGTAGCTGACCGGGGCCAGGCCGCCCTCGACCTGCGCCACGTCGATCAGATAGGCGTCGATGACCGTGGTCGCCTGGGTCTTGCCCTTGGCGACCGCCGCCTCGGCGTCGGCCTCATGCGCTTCGTCGAACAGCTCGGCCTCGCCGAAGCCCTCGACCCAGCGGCCGGCCTTCCAGAACACGACGTCGCCGTCGATCAGCCGATTGGCGGTGAGGACCTTCATGACCGGGGGCTCGCGCGCTGGAGGGTGGAGGAGATGATGTCGGGCGCCGCCTCGACGGCCATGGCCATCGATTCGCCGACCATCAGCAACGCCGGACCTCGCAATCCGTCGGCGGCGACGGCCATCTGGCCGAGCGTGGTGAGGATACGGCGCTCGTCGGGGCGGCTGGCGTTCTCGACGATCAGGGCCGGGGTGGCGGCGTCGCGGCCGGCCGCCGTCAGACGCGCAGAGATCAGGGCGGCGGTGCTGACGCCCATATAGACGACCACCGTCTGGTTCGGTCGCGCCAGCGCGGTCCAGTCCAGATCGGGATCGCCGTGCGCCGCATGACCGGTGACAAAGGTCACGGCCTGGGCCGAGCCGCGATGGGTCAGCGGCGCGCCGGCCCCTGCCGAAGCGGCCAGGGCGGCGGTGACGCCGGGGATCACCAGGCATTCGACGCCCGCCTCGCGACAGGCGGCCAGCTCTTCGCCGCCGCGACCAAACAAGAACGGGTCGCCGCCCTTCAGCCGGACGACGACCAGACCCTCCAGGGCCAGGGCCACTAGCAGCTGATTGATGTCATCCTGCGGCAAGGTGTGGCGCGACTTGCGCTTGGCGACATTGATCCGCTGAGCGCCGCGCGGCGCCACGTCGAGGATCTCGTCGGACACCAGGCCGTCATGGACGATGACGTCGGCCGCTTGCAGGGCCTTCAGGGCCTTGATCGTCAGAAGCTCAGGATCGCCGGGGCCGGCCCCGACCAAGGTCACGCGACCCGGCGCGCGGACGCTCTCGCCGCCGCCGATGACGACGAGGCCGGGGGTCGTACGGGCGGAGGCGGATCGGACCGTGGGCCGAGCCATGATTCAGGTCCTCTATAAGCCAAACGCCATCGACGAAACGCCGGGCCGGCCTCTTGGCCAAACCGGTTAGCGCCAAAGCATTACGGGGCGAACCCTAGGGTCCGCCCCGCTCGCGTTCACCGATGAAAAGGGCCGTCTCCATCAGCGAACGCTTGCAAATTGGTCGCGACCGGGTCACTTCGCAAACAAGGTCTTCTGCCGGGGCGTTTAGTAAAACTCATGGAAAGACAGTCGGAACGGCGTCGCCTACCGCCCCTCAACGCCCTGCGCGCGTTCGAGGCCGCCGCGCGCCATCTGAACTTTAGCCGCGCGGCCGACGAGCTGTCGGTGACGCCCGGCGCCGTCAGCCAGCAGATCCAGAACCTTGAGGACTATGTGGGCGCGGCCCTGTTCAAGCGCACGCCCAAGGGCCTGCTGCTGACCGACGCCGCCCAGACCGCCCTGCCCGCCCTGCGCGAGGCTTTCGACCGTCTGGCCGAGGCCGCCTCTCTGCTGACCGCCGCCGTCGATGGCCGCCGCCTGACCCTGACCGCCGCGCCCTCCTTCGCCGCCAAGTGGCTGGTGCCGCGCCTGGGTAAGTTCGAGCAGGCCCAGCCCCAGGTCGATGTCTGGCTGTCGGCCGGCATGGAGGTCGTCGATTTCGGGGCCGGCGAGGTGGATCTCGCCATCCGCTACGGTTCGGGCCGCTATCCGGGGCTGGAGGTCATCCGCCTGCTCAACGAGACGGTGATCCCGGTCGCCTCGCCTGAGCTGCTGGCCAGCAACCCGCTCGAATCGCCCGAGGGCCTTGCCCACCACATCCTGCTGCATGACGGCTCGCCCGACGCCGACGACAGCTGCCCCGACTGGGCCATGTGGCTGGCGGCGCGCGGCATCCGGTCGGTGGACGGGGCGCGCGGGCCGCGCTTCAACCAGTCGAGCATGGTGATCGAGGCCGCCGCCAATGGACGGGGTATCGCCTTGGCCAAACAGACCTTGGCCCAGGCCGATCTGGACGCCGGCCGACTGGTCATCCCCTTCGAGATTCCCACGGCCGTCGACTTCGCCTATTACGTCGTCCATCCCAAGGCCAAGGGACGACTGCCGCAAGTCAAGGCGTTCGTTTCCTGGCTGCAGGCCGAGGCGGCCGCCCACGAGGCGGCCCTCCTCACCATGGACAACGGCGCGGGCATCTAGGGCTAAATGGTCAAGACGAATATCGAGGTCGGCGAACGGCTGGTTCCCGCCGACTGTCAGTCCATGGCCGACGTGCGCCAGGGCGTCGACGCCCTGGACCGGGCCCTGGTGGCCCTGCTGACCGAGCGCCAGGGCTACATGGACGCCGCCGCCCGCATCAAGCCCGACCGCGGCAAGGTGTTCGACCGGGCGCGGATCGAGGACGTGGTCGCGAAGGTTCGCGCGGCGGCCCGCGAGTCGGGGCTATCCGAAGCCATCGCCGAGCCAGTGTGGCGCACCCTGGTCGACCGCTGCATCGCCTATGAGTACGACAGCTGGGACCGGACGAAGGGCTCATAGGCCTTCTGAGTCAGTCACGGCACCACCGCGTCGGCCTGCAGGCTCGAGACATCAATGGCTGCGACGAGATCAGAAAGGCCCTTGGCTGCGGTCGGGCATTCCTCCGCTAAGCAAGCGATGCTGAACTTGATAAAGCTGTCGGTGCCTTTGACGAAAACTGTTCCACGCTCTTGGATGGCGTGTCCCTCAAAGGTCCCGCTACGCTCGCAGTCAACTTTGAGCATTCCAAGGGTGGTGGACGAGGTACAAACGATGGCAGCCGGGTCGCCCTCGGGCATCATGCCCCCCCTCAGCAAACGCCGAGCGAGGTCCTCGGGACCTGCATAATCTTCCGGGCCACCGATATCGACTTCGAGGCTGAAGTTCACAAAGGCGGGGCCATGGTCCGGATCACAGGTGTAATAACCCCGTCCACCATGCTGGAAACTCAGGAATTCGCCGAAGCCTGCCACCTGAACACGCACCCCATAAAAGCCCCTCATAGCGCAATGGTCGGTACGAAGCGGCAACGTCAGGCCGGTCGCTACGTGCCGCACCCGGTCGTCGGTTACGTCAAGCGCGCTGTCGAGCATGTTTTGCGAGAAGTCAGGCGTTCGCCCTGCCACAAAGACGTCTGAACCAAGGTAGGCCCGCCCATCGGGGTGGGTTTTGATAGCGTAGATCGCGGCCCCAGCGCTGGCGTTCGCCGGCAACAATACACTTAGGACAATAAGAAATCCGATGATGGCCGAGCGCATGTGGTTCCCCGATAAGCGTGGCCTTTCCATGCCCTAGGGTCGGCCAGCGCGCAACCTTGAGACGCCCTAACCCTTCAACGACCGCAGCGCCCGTTCGTGCGCGTAGGCGGCGATGTCCATCAGCGCCAGGTCCAGCGCGTTGCGCACCGCTTCGAGGCTTCCACTGCCGTCCTCCGCGTTCTGGCACACGTCGCCCAGCGCGAAGGCCCCCACGCCGCGCGCAGCGCCCTTGACCGTGTGGACCGCATCGCCCCAGCCCGGATGGCTCTTGCTAAGCATCGGCGACCACAGGGCGGCCTGTTCGCGAAACAGGGCCAGCACCTCGTCTATGACCGCCGAATCGCCGGCCGCGAACCCTTCCAGATAGGCGAAATCGACCGCGCCGCTGATGTCTCGTCTGGCCAAAAAATAGTCCCTTGCGTTCCAAGATTCTTTGCGTATGTTCCGCGCCTCGCCGCCGAGGCAGACCACCGCTTCGGGCCGGACGGGCGCATAGCTCAGTTGGTAGAGCAGCTGACTCTTAATCAGCGGGTCGTAGGTTCGAATCCTACTGCGCCCACCATTCTCCCCCTCGTAATCTAGTTATACCCCTGTGGGGAATGACGCACGGATCGCGTGAGCCCAAACGCGGACAATCGTTTGCATGGGGTCTCGATAGGCAACCGGGACCGCCGCCGCGCGGTTTAAGGCCCCTAACGCGACTCCATCGCGGAAAGGGAACCATGCTCGCCCAACCCGCCGATCCCGTCGCGCCGTTCTTCGACATGGTCGGCCTGGCCGCGTCCGGCGATCCGGTGATGCTGCGAAACCTGGCCGCCACCCTGGGCGCCTTCTCGGTGCGCATCCTGGTCGCCGCCCTGATCCTGGCCGGCACCCTGTGGGCGGCCAACCGCCTGGGCCGCCTGGCCGAGGCGGGACTCGAACGCGTTCAAAGGCAGCAGCACCCGGCCGACAAGGCCCTGGGCAGCTTCGTCTCGGCCCTGGTCAAGTACGTCATCGTCGCCATCGGCCTGATCGCGGTTCTGCAGCAGCTGGGCGTGCAGGCCACCTCGGTGATCGCGGTGCTGGGCGCGGCGTCACTGGCTATCGGCCTGGCCTTGCAAGGCACGCTGAGCAATGTCGCCGCCGGGGTGATGCTGCTGCTGCAGCGCCCCTATCGGGTGGGTGACAAGGTCGAGCTGAACGGCCGCCAGGGCGTGGTCCAAGCCATGGACCTCTTCAACACCAGGCTGCTCGACTATGACGGCCTGACCCTGTTCCTGCCCAACGGCAAGGTGTTTGGCGACATGATCGTCAACATCACCCGCGCCGGGCGCCGGCGCATAGAGCTGGCGTTCAATGTCGACTACGAGGACGATCTAGACCTGGCCCTGGCCACCCTGCTGGAGGTGGCCAACAGCGACCGCCGGGTGCTGTCGGAGCCCAAGCCCTGGATAAAGGTGACCGCGCTGCTCGACAGCAGCGTCAGCGTGACCCTGCGCTGCTGGGCCGCGCCAGGCGACTGGATGGACACCCGGTTCGACCTGCTCAAGGCCGGCAAGGAACGGCTGGAGGCCCAGGGGCTGAGCTTTCCCTATCCCCACCAGGTGGCGATGGAGCGCAATTCGGGCCGGCCGGCGTCCGCTGAGTCCGCTGAGCTCAAGGCCAAGGTCCGCGACCGGGCCTCGGCGCCGTAGCGGCACGGTGGCGCGGCTCGCCGTTCCGTCGGATGCTCAGCGGAGAAGCCAGAGGCCCCTGGATGATCACGCTCTATCACTGCGTCGGCGCGCGCTCGTTCCGGGCCCTTTGGGCGCTTGAGGAGCTGGGCCTGCCCTATGAACTGCGGCTGACGGCCTTCCCGCCGCGAGTCCGCGAGCCGGGCTATCTGGACGTCAACCCGCTCGGCACGACCCCGACCCTGTTCGACGGCGACACGATGATGAGCGAGTCGGCGGCGATCGGCGAGTATCTGGCCCGCCGCTACGGGCCGTCCGACCTGACCGTCGGGCCTGAGGAGCCGGGGTTCGGGGCCTATCTGAACTTCCTGCACATGGGCGAGGCCACCCTCACCTTTCCGCAGACCATTCACCTGCGCTACGCGGTGTTCGAGCCGGAGGAGCGCCGCCTGCCGCAGGCGGCGGCCGACTATGTGCAGTGGTTCCTGTCGCGGCTCAAGGCGGCGGCCAAGCTGCTGGACGATACGGGCTATGTCGCCGCCGGGCGCTTCACCATGGCCGACATCTCGGTAGCCTACGCCCTGAAGCTCGGCGAGAGCCTGGGCTTCTCTGACAAGTTTCCCAAGGCCTTCACGGATCACCTGGAGCGGATGAAAGCCCGTGCCGGCTACCAGCGCGCCCTGATCGCCGAAAGCCACGGGGAGCCCGTGCTGTGAACGCCCCTCTTGCGGATCTTGGCCGCATCCCCGTCATCGTCGGGATCGGCGAGGCGCTCGACCGGCCGACCGACCTGAGCCAGGCCCTCGACCCGTTGGCCCTAATGGCCCAAGCGCTGCGCGAAGCCGATAGCGACGCGGGCGGCGGGTTCCTGGCCAAGGTCGGCTCACTGGATGTCGTCAACCAATTGAGCTGGCGCTATGCCGACCCCGCCGCCGAGCTGTGCGCCCGGCTGGGCATCGCCCCGGCCCGCGCCGTCTACGGCCCGGTCGGCGGCGAGAGCCCGGTGCGGTTCCTGCACGAGGCCGCCCAGCGGATCGCCCGGGGCGAGGCGCAGGTCTGCGCCGTGGTCGGGGCCGAGGCGCAGTGGAGCGTCAACAAGGCCCGCGCCGCAGGGGTCGACCTGCCCTGGCCGGCCAAGCCGCCGGCGACGGGCGGCGGTCCGCGCATCGAGGTCCACCCGCTGGCCCTAAAGCTGGGCGTCTTCCTGCCGGTCAGCGTCTATCCGTTCTACGAGAACGCCAGCGCCCATCATTGGGGCCAGACGCCGCGCCAGGCCCTGGCCGAGTCCGGCGCCCTGTGGTCGGCCTATGCGGCGGTGGCGGCGGAGCAACCCAACGCCTGGATCAAGCGCGCCTTCACCGCCGAGGAGATCACCACCCCGCGCCCCGACAACCGGCCGATCGCCTGGCCCTATACCAAGCTGATGGTCGCCAACATGGCGGTGAACCAGGGCGCGGCGGTGATCCTGACCAGCCTTGCTGCGGCGCGGGCCGCCGGGATCGCCGACGAACGGCTGGTGTTCGTCTGGGGCGGGGCGTCGGCGCGGGAGCCTGGCGACTATCTGCAACGAGACCACTATTACGGCTCGGCGGCCCAGGACGCGGTGTTGGAGGCGGTCGGCGGCATGGTTGCCCAAGGTTTGGGTGGCTTCGACGCCCTGGAGCTCTACAGCTGCTTCCCCTGCGTGCCGAAGATGGCGCGGCGCACCCTCGGCTTGCCAGAAGGCCTGACCCCGACCGTGACCGGCGGCCTGACCTTCTTCGGGGCGCCGATGAACGACTACATGACCCACGCGGCGGTCGCCATGACCCGGCGACTGCGCGACGGCGGCGGGACCGGCCTGCTCTACGGCCAGGGCGAGTTCGTCACCAAGCACCATGGCCTGGTGCTCGGTGACCGGCCATGCCCTGACGACGGAGCCCTGCTAAGGCCGGCCAGCGTGCAGGCGCAAGCCGACGCTCGGCGCGGCTCCGTTCCGGCCTTCCTGGAAGCCGCCGAGGGGCCGGCGCGGCTGGAGACCCACACCGTGCTCTACGAGCGCGACGGCGCCCCGACCCACGGGGTGGCCATCGTCCGCACGGCAGGGGGCCGCGTCCTGGCCCGCGTGCCTGGTGACGATGGTGACACCTTGGCGGCCCTGACCGCTCAGGACGCCTTCGCCATCGGCCGAGTGGGGACGTTGAGGGCAGGCGGCGACGGGGTCACCGACTGGCGGTTGTGAACCTGTAAGCTCTACCGGCGTTCTCCTAACGAAGGGGAACCCGCCCATGTCTCGCCGCCTGATCGCGCCCGCCCTGTTTCTGGCCCTCGCCCTTGGCGCCTGCGCCTCGGAAAGATCGTCGGCGCCCGGCTACGGCTGGAGCTACATGGACAATACGGGCGACGGCCTGAAACTGGCCTATGGCCGTCCCAACAGCGACGACGTGGTGATTATGCTGGCCTGCGCGCCGGGCACCTCGGCGGTCACCGTGACCGCGACCAGCCTATCTGGTCGCGAAATCGCCCTGGCCTCGGGTCGCGTCGTCACCCGCCTGCCGGCCCAGCGAATGGCCTCGGACATGGCGGAAGGCCTGCTGCAGGCCCGAACCACGACCGACGCCTCGGCTCTCAGCGCCTTCCGCCGCACCGGCGACCTGACCCTGCTGGTCGCCGACGAACGCCACAACCTCGACGCCGCGCCGAGCGACCGGGCGGGGGTGAAGGCGTTCTTCAAGGCATGTGGGGCCTGACGCCTTCCTTGGGGTGATTGGCGCTTTGAGCTTTGAGCGACCGACCTGCTCCAAGCCATCTCCTTTTTTTGACCGTCATTCCCGTCCTTGTGGCGGGAACCCCTGGTTCAGCCGACGGTGAAGCGCCTTGGCGCGCGGGCGCGCCACACCCCTGCCCTTGCGGCGGACAGAGGGGTTCCCGCCACAAGGGCGGGAATGACGGTCGAATGGGGGCGCGCGGCTGAATGTCGACAGCTTCACCGCCCCTGCTGATAGACCCGCACATAGTCCACCTCGAACCGGGCCGGGAGCGCGGCGTCGTCTATGCCCTTCTGGCCGCCCCAGCCGCCGACCGCGAGGTTGAGGATCAGATATTGCGGCTTGTCGAACGGCCAGGCGCCGACATCGCCCGGCTGGTCGTTGTCGATCCGCACGAAGGCGCGGTCGTCCACGCCGATCAGGATACGGTCCTTGTTCCAGTCCAGCTGGTAGCGGTGAAAAGCCCCGCAGACGTCGGGCAACTTGGCCGCCCCGCCGCGCGCCTTGCCGACCGCGTGGTTGTATTTCCCGGTATGCAGCGTGCCGTGCACCACGCCCTCGTCCCAGCCGACATGCTCCATGATGTCGATCTCGCCGCCCTGCGGCCAAGGCGCCTTGGGGTCGGCGGGCATCATCCAGATCGCCGGCCAGGTTCCGCGACCGCAGGCCAGCTTCGCGCGCACCTCGAAGAAGCCGTAGGTCCAGCCGGCCAGGCCCTGGGTCATCAGCTTGGCCGAGCTGTAGCGCTGGCCGCCCCAGTCGGTCGGCTTCGGATCGGCCAGGTCGTCGTGGCGCGCCTCGATGATTAGCCGCCCGTCCTCCACCCGCACGTTCTCGCGGCGACCGGCGGCATAGTACTGCCGCTCGTCATTCCACCAGCCCAGCTTGTTGCGCGAGATGTCGAACCGCCATTTGCGCGGGTCCACCGCGCCGGGGCGGTCGAACTCATCGGCCCAGACCAGTCGTGCGTCGGCCGGGCGGCCGCCGGGCTGGTCGACGGTGTAGCGGGTCTCGCCCTTGGGATCGGCCAAGGCCGGGCTGGCGGCGAGGAGCAGCAGGCTCGTGATGATCAGATTACGCATCGTCCCTCCCTTGGATGGTAGCCACGTCCGGCATCAAAACGTGCCGCGGAAGGCAACCGAAGCCATCCGCTCGAACGAGTGTCCACGCCCCCAATGCTGCAGAGTGTCGCCCCGCTTACGAGGCCAATGTGGAACGGAGCGTGTGGCTATCTACTTCGATCTCATTGTCGGCTTCACCCAACCTGTGCGAGATCTCTCAACTCTAGAGCGGAGTCCATCCCTCCGCAGACGCTGGCCGCAGCGTCCGCTATTACGGGTAAAGGCATATTTATCCATGCAAACAACATCGCCGCACACTTGTCGTTCGCCGCCGCGTCACTCGCGTTCAGTTCATATCTAGGCACGTTCAACATCGCCACACGCCCCGGACTGCCATTGAGTCCAGCAATATACTGAGTGATTTGTGTCGAGCCCCGAACCGCCATAGCGCGTTGGCGCCAATTCGCTGACCGCTCGAGATCGACCGGAACTCCGCGTAGACCTCGGGCGGTTAACACCGATAAGCCGTACTGCGCTTGGGCATCTCCAGCTTCGGCGCGCGCCCGCAGTTCATTGACGGGCGCGGTCAAGGCTAGGCGCAGCGCCGATAGACTTTTTGCTCCCGTGTCAGGCGCCGTTGTCGCGCACCCGGACAGACCAAGCAGCCCAGCCAAGGCGAAGCCCAGGACGCGGCAATAGGTCCGACCTGATTTCACCGCTCGCTCCCCCCGCAACGCCCGAGCACCCTAGGGGGCGCTAGTCTAAGCCCGCCGCCCCGCCGCGCTGATGTTGTCGATGCCCAGCGCCGACAAACACCCGCGCAGGATGCCCTCGGCGTCGAGGCCGGCCTGGGCGTACATGATCTCGGGCTTGTCCTGGTCCTGGAAGACGTCGGGCAGGACCAGGGTGCGGATCTTCAGGCCGCGATCGAGCGCGCCGTGCTGGGCCAGGGCCTGGAGCACGAAGGCCCCGAAGCCGCCCATGGCGCCCTCTTCCACCGTGATGATCGCCTCGTGCTCGCGGGCCAGCCGCAGCAGCATATCCACATCCAGCGGCTTGGCGAAGCGGGCGTCGGCGACGGTGGCCGAGAGACCGCGCGCGGCCAGCAGGTCGGCGGCCTTCAGGCATTCGGCCAGGCGGGTGCCCAGCGAAACGATGGCGACGCTGGTCCCCTCGCGGACGATGCGGCCCTTGCCGATCTCCAGCGGCTCGGCCAGGGCCGGCAGGGTCAGGCCCAGGCCCTCGCCGCGCGGATAGCGGAAGGCGCTGGGGCGGTCGTCGATGGCCACGGCCGTGGCGACCATGTGGGCCAGCTCCAGCTCGTCAGCGGCGGCCATCAGCACCATGCCGGGCAGAGCCCCCATAAAGCCGATGTCGAAGGTGCCGGCGTGGGTCGGGCCGTCGGCGCCCACCAGGCCAGCCCGGTCCATGGCGAAACGCACCGGCAAGCGCTGGATGGCGACGTCGTGGATCACCTGATCATAGCCGCGCTGCAGGAAGGTGGAATAGATCGCCGCGAACGGCTTCATGCCGTCGGCGGCCAGGCCGGCGGCGAAGGTCACCGCGTGCTGCTCGGCGATGCCGACGTCGAAGGTGCGCTCGGGATAGACCTTGCCGAACAAATCCAGCCCTGTGCCCGAGGGCATGGCGGCGGTGATCGCCACGATGGTCGGGTCGATCGCCGCGTGCTTGATCAGCTCCTGGGCGAAGACCTTGGTGTAGCTGGGCGGGCCGGCGGCGGCCTTGTGCTGCTGGCCGGTGACCACGTCGAACTTGACCACCGCATGGAGTTTGTCGTCGGCGCCCTCGGCCGGGGCGTAGCCCTTGCCCTTCTGGGTGACGACATGGACCAGCACCGGCTTCTCGTCGAAGTTCTTGACGTTCTTCAGCACGCTGACCAGGGCGTCCATGTCGTGGCCGTCGATCGGGCCGACATAGTGGAAGCCCAGTTCCTCGAAGAAGGTGCCGCCGGTGACCATGCCGCGGGCATATTCCTCGGCCTTCTTGGCCGCGTCGCGCAGCGGCGTGGGCAGCTTCTCGACCACGGTCTTGCCCAGCTTGCGCACCTTGCGATAGGCGCCGCCGGAAACCAGGTTGGCCAGATAGGCGCTCATGCCGCCCACCGGCGGGGCGATCGACATGTCGTTGTCGTTGAGGATGACGATCAGGCGCTTGGTGGTGTCGACCGCGGCGTTCATCGCCTCATAGGCCATGCCGGCGCTCATCGAACCGTCGCCGATCACGGCGATGACGCTGTTGTTCTCGCCTTTCGCATCGCGGGCGGCGCAGAAGCCCAGGGCCGCCGAGATCGAGGTGGCCGCGTGGGCCGCGCCGAACGGGTCGTATTCGCTCTCGGCCCGCTTGGTGAAGCCCGACAGGCCGCCGCCCTGGCGCAGGGTGCGGATGCGGTCGCGGCGACCGGTAAGGATCTTGTGCGGATAGGCCTGGTGGCCGACGTCCCAGATGACGATGTCCTTGGGCGTCTCGAACACGTGGTGCAGGGCGACGGTCAGCTCGACCACGCCCAGGCCCGCGCCCAGATGGCCGCCGGTCACCGAGACGGCGTCGATGGTCTCGGCCCGCACCTCGCTCGCCAACTGCTTGAGTTCAGCCACGCTGAAGCCGCGCGTGTCGGCCGGTGACGAGATGGTGTCGAGAAGAGGGGTCAAAACAGGCATGTCCGAAGAAAGCGCGGTCAGTTGCGTCGGTCCAGCACGAAATCCACGCTGCGGCGTAGATGATCGGCTCGTTCGCCGAATATATCGAGATGTGACTTGGTTTGCACGGCCAACAGGTTGACCCGCTCCTTGGCCGCGTCGAGGCCCAGCAGCGTGACATAGTTGGCCTTGCCCTTGGCGTCGTCCTTGCCGCCGGCCGCCTTGCCCAGCACAGCCTCGTCGCCCTCGACGTCGAGAATGTCGTCGACGATCTGGTAGGCCAGGCCGAGGTCCTGGGCAAATCCCATCAGGGCCGAGCGCTCTTCCGGCTTGGCCCGGGCGATGATCAGCGGAATCTCGAAGGCAAACGCGATCAGGGCGCCGGTTTTCAGGCGCTGCATGCGGGCCACGGCCCCCAGGTCGTCGCGGACGCCCAGCAGGTCGATCATCTGGCCGCCGCACATGCCTTTGGCGCCCGAGGCGATGGCCAGCTTGCGCACCAGCTCAGAGCGCACATTGCCATCGTCGTGAGTGTCGGGGTGGGCCATGATCTCAAAGGCCGCAGTCTGTAGCGCGTCGCCGGCCAGGATGGCCGTGGCCTCGTCGTACTGGATATGCACGGTTGGACGGCCGCGACGCATGTCGTCATCGTCCATGGCCGGCAGGTCGTCATGCACCAGGCTGTAGGCGTGGATACATTCCAGCGCGCAGGCCGCCCGCAGCACCGGTCGCTCGGGCAGGTCGAACATCTTGCCGGTTTCCAGGGCGAAGAATGGCCGCAGCCGTTTGCCAGGACCCAGGGCCGCATAGCGCATGGCCTCGGTCAGCCGGCTTTCCGGGCCCTCGGCGCGCGGCAACAGCTCGTCCAGCGCCACGGTGACGATATCGGCAGCTTGGACGATGCGCTTCTCGAGGTCGATCAAAACAGTTTTCCCCCGTTGGGAACGTCACGGTCCACATCGACCAGCACCACCCCGCCCTCGGCGTCGGGGAAGCCCAGGCACAGGACCTCCGACTTCATGGGTCCGATCTGGCGCGGCGGAAAATTGACCACGGCGGCCACCCGGCGGCCGACCAGCTCGTCCAGCTGGTAGTGCTTGGTGACCTGGGCCGAGGACTTCTTGATCCCGATCGCGGGACCAAAATCGATAGTCAGCTTGTAGGCCGGCTTGCGCGCCTCCGGAAATGGCGCGGCCTCGATGATCGTGCCGATGCGAATATCGACGCGCTCGAAATCCTCATAGCCGATCTGGGGAGAGGCCTGACCCATCAGTTGAACTCGGCCGCCTCGGCGGTCACGGCCCCGCCTTGGCCGAGCACGATCTTTTCGACCTTCAGGCGAGCGGCTTCCAGCTTCTTCTCGCAATGGGCCTTCAGCGCAGCGCCATCTTCGTAGATCTCGATCGAGCGCTCGAGCTCGGCCTTGCCGGACTCCAGCTCGCCGACGATCTGCTCCAGCCTGGCCAAGGCCTGCTCGAAGCTCATGCCTTCAAGATCTTGCGGACTGATCATTTCTACTCCGGGGCGAACCGGCGCACCCTAGTGGCGGGGCGCCGCTCGGGCAACGC
This sequence comes from Caulobacter sp. DWR3-1-2, assembly GCF_049896225.1. Classification (NCBI taxonomy): domain Bacteria; kingdom Pseudomonadati; phylum Pseudomonadota; class Alphaproteobacteria; order Caulobacterales; family Caulobacteraceae; genus Caulobacter; species Caulobacter sp. DWR3-1-2. Next base: position 122,122 of record NZ_JAFCTW010000002.1, read on the forward strand.
CGTTGGCTCGGCATTTGGTGAACGAAGTTCAGGGGATGGACGCGGCTGACGCTCTGACGGGCGCCTAGACCCGCTCGAAGCGCTTCACGCACCAGTATTTGAACCCCTGGTCCAGGGTCTTCTTTAGGCCGCGCTTCTGCAGGGACAAGCCGATCATGGTGTTGAAGAAGCCATGGGCGATCAGCAACACTTCCTGGCCGTTCTCGGACAGGCCGATCAGCAGGTCGGCGGCCTGGTCTGCGCGGGTGTCGGCTTCGGCGCGGCTCTCCTGGCCGGCATGGTGATCGAAGAACCACCACCAGAAACGGGCGAAAAAGCCCCAGTTCTTGGGCGACATGCGGATCCAGGGCGGCCAGGGCGGCGGCGGCAGCGGAGCCTCGATGAACAGCGGATCGCGCGCGAACACCCTGCCGGCGGCGACCGCGTCAGCGGTCTCGATCGAGCGGCGGCGGGTCGAGGCGACGATGACGCCGGCCCGCTGGGCGGTGGTCAGCAGCGAGGCGGGCGGCGTCTGGCCGGGCAACAAGCCGCCCTCCTCGTAGCGCGCCCACCATTCGCCATAGGCCGGAGCGTTGAAGCGGATCTTGCGCGACAGGGCCGGTTCGCCGTGACGAGCCAGCGTGATGGCGCCGGGCCGGACAGCCGGGAAAAGGTGGTCGGCGCTGGGTTCGTCGGCCATAGATTCTGGAAGCTCGACTTCGCGCCGTGCGCGAATCCCTGAGCCCTTCACCCCTCCTGCAACGCTTTGACATGGGCGGCCGCCGAGCGGCCGAGCGCTTCTAGGTCGTAGCCGCCCTCGAGCGAGGAAACAATACGCCCGCCGCATCGGCGGTTGGCCACCGAGACGATCGCCCGGGTCGCCCAGGCGAAATCCTCGGCCTCCAGGCTTTGCTGGGCCAAGGGGTCGCGGACATGGGCGTCGAAGCCGGCCGACACCAGGATCAGGTCCGGCGCGAAGCCATCGACCTGATCCATCAGCCCCTCGAAGCCGTAGCGCCAGGCTTCTCGAGGCGCATGGGGCGGCACGATGGCGTTGGCGACATTGCCGACTCCGGTCTCCGCCGGATCGCCGGTGCCCGGATAGAGCGGCGACTGGTGGATCGAGGCGAAGAAAACCGAGGCGTCGTTCTCGAACGCGGCCTGGGTGCCGTTACCGTGGTGAACGTCGAAATCGACGATGGCCACGCGCTTCAGGCCCGAGGCCTGGGCCACGCGAGCGGCCACGGCGATGTTGGAGAACACGCAAAAGCCCATCGCGGCGTCCGGCTCTGCATGGTGCCCCGGCGGGCGAACGGCGCAGAAGGCCCGGGTGCGTTGGCCCGCCGCCACGGCCCGCACGGCGGCGGCAACCGCCCCGGCCGCCCGGCGCGCGGCCTTCAGGCTGCCGGTCGACAGGATGGTGTCAGGGTCCAGGGCCCGGGTCCCGCCATGCGGAGCGGCGGCCAGGATGGTCTCGATGTAGTCCTGCGGATGCACCAGGGCCAGATCGGCCAGATCGACCAGCGGGGCCTCGAAGATCTCCAGGTCCAGCCCGCCGTCGTCCTCCAGCGCGTCGATCACCGCCCGCAGGCGCTCTGGTCGTTCGGCATGGCCGTCGCCGGGCCGATGGTCGAGCATGTCGGCATGGGTGTGAAGCGCCACCTCCATGATCAGCCCACCTTGCGCGACGTGAAGACGACCGGCGGACTGGCCAACAGGTTGGCGTCGCCCCAGGCCTTGAGGGCCACGATCACCGGCTCCAGACTGCGGCCGCGCGCCGACAGGGCGTAGTCGACGCGTGGCGGGACCTGGGCGTGAACGGTGCGGACAATCAGACCGTCGCGCTCCAGCTCCCGCAATTGCTTGGTCAACATCCGCTGGGTCACAGCGCCCAGTCGCCGCCCCAGGGCGCTGAACCTCAGCCCGCCGCTCAGCAGGTGGTAGAGGATGACGCCCTTCCACTTGCCGTCGATCAGACCCAGCGTCGCCTCGACGCCGCACTCCTTCGGATCGTCCACGGCTCGCTCCTTGGTATCCCGATGGATACTACGTACAGAAAAAGTCCGTACTTGCGAAGTTGGCTGCGGCAAGCGATCTCGTGCGGCGCGGCGGCGCCGCAATTTCGGAGACACTGCCCATGAAGATCGTTGGCTTCCGCGAGCCCTTGCCTCTCACCGAGCCGAGCGCCTTGCTGGATCTTGAGGCCGCCGAGCCGACGGCGACGGGCCACGACCTTCTGGTCCGCATCAAGGCGGTTTCGGTGAACCCGGTCGACACCAAGGTCCGCAGTAGCGCCGAGCCGCCGGCCGGCGAGCCCCGGATCCTCGGCTTTGACGCGGCCGGTGTCGTCGTGGCTGTCGGCGAGGCCGTCACGCTGTTCGCGCCCGGCGACGAGGTCTTCTACGCCGGCGCTATCGGCCGGCCGGGCTCGAACGCCGAGTTGCAGGTTGTCGACGAGCGTATCGTCGGCCGCAAGCCAGCAAGCCTAGGCTTCGCCGAGGCGGCGGCCATGCCCCTGACCTTCATCACCGCCTGGGAGATGCTGTTCGACCGGTTCGACGTAGCCCGTGACGGCGGTGAGGGCCAGACCCTGGTGATCATCGGCGGGGCCGGCGGGGTGGGGTCGGCGATGATCCAACTGGCGCGCAAGCTGACCCAACTGACAGTGGTCGCCAGCGCCTCGCGCGGCGAGACCCGCCAATGGGTCGGCGAGCTCGGCGCGCATCAAATCTTCGACCATTCGCAGCCCCTGGCCGACGAACTGGCCCGGTTGGGCGCCACCGACCCGGCCTATATCGCCTGCCTGACCCATAGCGCCGAGCATTTCCCGGCCGTCACCGCGGCCATTGGCCTGCAGGGCAAGATCGGCATCATCGAGGCCGACGGACCGATCGACATTCGCCCGTTGCATTACAAGAGCGCCTCGATCCATTGGGAATTCATGTTCGCCCGACCGCAAGGCACGCCGGACATGATCGCCCAGCACCATCTGCTCAATGCCGTGGCCGACCTGGTCGATCAGGGCGTGTTGCGCACCACCCTGACCGCCGTGGTCGGCAAGATCCGCGCCGCCGACCTGATCGAGGCCCATCGTCAGGTGGAAGGCGGCCGGGTCATCGGCAAGCTGGTGCTCGAGGGCTTCTAGACGATCGGCGCGCGCGGCGGCTATGTCTCGGCCATGAGCCTCGACATCCGCCGCGCCACGCCCGCCGACGCCGACACCCTGTCCTCGCTGGGGGCCCGCACCTTCAGCGAAACCTTCGGCCATCTCTACCCGTCCGAGGACCTGGAGACCTTCCTGGCCTATGCCTACGGCCTGGAACGCACCCGGCGAGACCTGGCCGATCCAGCGAAGGCGAGCTGGCTGCTGGAGGACGAGGACGGCGAGGCCATCGGCTACGCCACCGCCGGACCCTGCGGCCTGCCCCATGCGAAGGCCTCGGCCGAGCACGGGGAATTGCACCGGCTCTATGTGCTGAAGGCCATGCAGGGTGGAGGCCGAGGGTCACTGCTCCTGACCACCGCGCTCGACTGGCTGGTGAAGGCCGGTCCTCGCCCACTGTGGATCGGCGTTTTCTCGGAGAACCTGGGCGCGCAGAAGCTTTATGCGCGGCTGGGGTTCGAGAAGGTCGGGGAATATCGCTTCCCGGTCGGCGAGACGCAGGACCTGGAGTTCATCCTGAGACGGGGGTGAAAACCCAATTCCTCCCCCCATGGGGCATGGCAATCGCAGATGAGCGCGAGACGACTTCCCCCTTCCCCCTTTGATGGGCGAAGGGCCGGGGATAGGGGTGAAAGACTGTCCGGACGGGGGCGCGCAAGGACGAATATCTCGGGCGCCTTGCCTGCGAAACCGCAGCATCACCCCCACGCCCGCCCCTCCCCCATCAAGGGGGAGCGAGAAAAAGTCAGCTCCAAACCATATGCGATAGACCTGCCCACAAGGCCCATAGGGGGAGGACCTGTTGCCTTGGCCGCCCGAACCCGCCATCCTTCGAACAACCGTTCGAAAGCACGCCTGCCATGTTCCTCCGCTTCTTTTCCGAGCTCCGCGCCGCCAAGGTGCCGGTCTCCCTGCGCGAGTACCTCCTGTTGATGGAGGCGCTGGACAAGGACGTCATCGATCGCCGCATCGAGGACTTCTATTTCCTGTCGCGGGCCAGCCTGGTGAAGGACGAGAAGAACCTCGACAAGTTCGACCGAGTGTTCGGCCATGTGTTCAAGGGGCTTGAAACGGTCGAAGACGGCCTGACAGCCGACATCCCGGCCGAGTGGCTAAAGGCCCTGACCGAAAAGTTCCTGACCGACGAAGAGAAGGCCCAGATCGAGGCCATGGGCGGCTTCGACAAGCTGATGGAGACCCTGCAGGAGCGCCTGAAGGAACAGAAGGAGCGCCACGAGGGCGGCTCAAAATGGATCGGCTCGGGCGGCACCTCTCCCTTCGGAAACAACGGCTACAACCCCGAGGGCGTCCGCATCGGCCAAGACAAGAGCCGGCACGGCAAGGCGGTTAAGGTCTGGGACAAGCGCGAATACAAGAACCTCGACGACAGCGTCGAACTGGGCACCCGCAACATCAAGGTCGCCCTGCGCCGCCTGCGCAAGTTCGCCCGCCAAGGCGCGCAGGAGGAGCTGGACCTCAACGGCACGATCCGCGGCACAGCGGAAAAGGGCTATCTCGACATCCAGATGCGCCCCGAGCGGCGCAACACCATCAAGGTTCTGTTGTTCTTCGACATCGGCGGTTCGATGGACGGCCATATCAAGCTCTGCGAGGAGCTGTTTTCCGCCGCCAAGACCGAGTTCAAGCACCTGGAATTCTTCTATTTCCACAACTGCCTGTACGAGGCCGTCTGGAAGGACAATCGCCGCCGCCAAGCCGAGAAGACCCCGACCTTCGAGGTGCTCAACAAGTTCCCCCACGACTACAAGGTGATCTTCGTCGGGGACGCCACCATGAGCCCCTACGAGATCACCTATCCGGGCGGCAGCGTCGAGCATTGGAACGAAGAGGCGGGGGCCATCTGGATGACCCGCCTGACCGACATCTACCAGAGCGCCGTCTGGCTGAACCCGACGCCCGAGCGGCACTGGGACTACACCCAGTCGATTGGGGTGATGAAGCAGTTGATGAACAACCGGATGTTCCCCCTGACCATCGACGGCCTGGACAAGGCGATGCGGGAACTGGTGCGAGGCTAGTCGGCCTGGTCCGGCTCGCACGCCGCTTCGGGCCTGGCCAGATCGTTCAGGAGTACTTGGCGGCTTCGAGGTCGTGGAGGCGGCGGTCGACCGGGCAGCGCGGCCTGGGTTTGCGGTCTTCGGGCATGGACGTCGGCTCCTTCCAAAGCCTCCCCCTGGGTAAGGTGGTCGCGCAGCGACCGGTGAGGGGTCTCTCGGACCTGTCCGGACAAGGCTTTCGACCCCTCATCCGACCTGCTTCGCAGGCCACCTTCTCCCGCAAGGGGGAGAAGGAAACTCCGGCAGCAACCCGCCCCCAACAGTCCTTCCCGACGTCCGCTTGTGAACAGTCTCGAGCCCTCTGGCGTTGCCCATGGCAAGCCCTTGCAACGGCGGCGAACCATCAACGATCCGCACGACCTCGACCGCTTCGTGACCGCCCAGGCGTCGACCTATGACACCGCCTTGGCTGAGCTTCGCCGCGGCCGCAAGGCTAGCCACTGGATGTGGTTCATCTTCCCGCAGGTGGCCGGACTCGGCTTCAGCGCCACCTCGCAACGCTACGCTATCGGCTCGCTTGACGAGGCCCGGGCCTATCTGGACCATCCGGTGTTGGGCCCGCGCCTGGTCAGGGCCGTCGAGGCCGTCAACGCGGTGGAGGGCCGCGCCCACACCATCTTCGGCGCGCCCGACGACATCAAGTTTCAGTCCAGCCTGACGCTGTTCGAACAGGCCGCGTCCACCCCAGAGGTTTTCGCGGCGGCCCTGTCGCACTATTACAACGGCCAGCGCGACACCCGCTCCCTGGCCCTGTAGGATCGCGGCCGCAGCCGATAAGGCGGGCGCCCGTCACTTTCCTCCGCCCACCGCCCATCTTGACGCTTGCGCCAATTTCGAACGGCCGTAAGACTTCCCCGCAGGTAAAGGGGGATACCGTCAGTGAGTCCGAAGAGCGAGGCCGTGGCCGCTGCCCAAGCGCCCGAGGCCGACATCGAGAGCATCGACAACGAGGCCGTCACCAAGAACCTGGTGTTCGTGGCCGCCGAGCGTCTGTTCGCGCTGCACGGCTTCCAGAACGTGTCGGTGCGCGACATCACCGCGGCGGCGGGGGTGAACCTGGCCTCGGTGAACTATCATTTTGGCTCCAAGGACGCTCTGATCTACGAGATCTTCCGTCGCCGCACGGTCGAGCTGAACCGCGAACGGGCCAAGAAGCTGCACGAGGCCATCGACCGCCACGCGGGTTCGCCCCCGGTGCGCGAAATCCTGGCCGCTCTTCTGACCCCGCCGCTGACGTGGCTGGCGCCCGACCATGAGCGCCGCATCTCGTTGCAGTTCCTGATCCGGGCCCGCAGCGAGGGCACCGATGAGATCCGCAAGGTGCTGCAGACCGACGTCACCCACCTGCGCCGCTTCTCCGACGCCCTGCTGAAGGCGCGTCCAGACTTGCCGGCCGAGCAGATCTACTGGCGGCTGCACTTCACCCTGGGCATGCTGCACAACAACCGCTTCGCTGAGTTCGACCGCCTGAACGTACTGTCGGAAGGCACGACCAGCGAGGCCGACGTCGAAGCGCTGCTCTCCCGCATGCTGGCCTTCGCCGAAGCGGGCTTCGCGGCCTAGGACTCTTCTGTCGCCAGCGTCCAGGCCTGCTTCAAGTCCTCGACCAGCTGTGCATAGGCGCGAGCCTTGGCGTCGGGGTCGGGCACGCGCAGCAGGTAGGAGGGATGCCAGCTGACCAGGCCCTGGCCGCCGTCGCTCAGCGGTTGGGGTTGGCCCCGGCTCTGGCCGATCGGCACGGCCTTGCCGAACACCGCCAGTCCGGCCGTCGCGCCCAAGGCGAGGATCACCTTGGGTGCTACCAGCCGGCGCTCGGCGTCGAGCCACCAACGGCAAGCCTGGACCTCGCCCCGGTCGGGGGTCTTGTGGATCCGCCGCTTGCCGCGCGGCTCGTGCTTGAAATGCTTGACGGCGTTGGTGACGAAGGTCTGGGCGCGAACGACGCCGGCCTCGGCCATGGCCTTGGCCAAAAGCTGGCCGGCGGGACCAACGAAGGGCGCGCCCTGCAAATCCTCCTGGTCGCCCGGCTGCTCGCCGACGATCATCAGATTGGCCCCTCTTCCACTCAGGAGGGCCGGCCCGACGCCCGGCACGCCCTGGGTGGCGTCGCGCCACAGGTCGCAGCGGCGGCAGACCTGCACCCCGGCGGCCACCTCTTCCAGGTTCACCAGGTTGCTCTCGCCGTAAGAGCCATCGCGGCTATGGCGCAAGGCGGCCTTGAGCACCCGTTCCGAGGGCTTGGTCGGTTGGGCGGTGACCATCAGATCGGTCCGGTTCTGGGCTTGCTCGATCAGCTGCGGAATGAGCGCCGCCTCCGGCAGGTTCCGCCAATAGCGCTTGGGCATCTCCTGTTTCATCATCACCGGGTTCAGCCGGGCCGGGTTGAAGATCGAGGCGTAATAGGTGCGCCACATCTCCTCCTGGGCATCCTGCGACGGCGCGTCGGCCGGATCGGCGCCGGGCGACATCGTCAGGAAGCTGCGGTCCCAGTGGACGCAGGCGTCGGGGGTCAGGATCGACCAATTCATGTTGGCGAACCGCCGGGCGAAGAACGGCGACGCCGCCTCGGTGACCCGGTGGGCAGGCTCGAACCAGGCGACGAAGGTCTCGGGCGTCACGTCCTCCACCAGGCGGAAGCGGACGAAGGCGTGCATCTTGTGGATCGCCCGGCCCACGTTCTTGGCCATGTCGCGGGCCTTGGCGACATTGGCGTCGGCGGGGTTGTCCAGCAGCTTGGGCTGGGCCTCAAGGCGGTGGAGGATGCGGTAGAGCAGCGACAGGCGCTCGGGCGAGCGGTGAAGGATGACAGTCTTGGCGAGATCGACGAAGGCGGCGGGGACCTTAAGAATTCTTCCCTCTCCTATTTCAGGCGCCCTTCCCTCCCCTTTATGGGGAGGGAAAGAACCGGCGCCCTCAAACAGGTCCCGCTCCACCGTCCACACGACCGCCTCCGGCGCCACGCCTTCGGCCCGCAGCGCCCGGGCCGCGTCGCGCCAGCCGTCGAAATCGATCTCGGACTCCAGCCGCACGACCCGCATCAGAACAGGCTCAGCTGCTGTGGCTCGACCAGCGACGCCCGCAGGCCCGCGCCGTCCGTGGCGGCTCCTGGCGTCCAGTCGGCGGTGACGATGAACGGCTTGGCGCGCTTGACCGAACCGCAGACGCGCTTGACGTCTTCCAGGGTGAGCCGCGTCTGGATCCGGGCCAGCAGGATGCGGTCGACCCCCTTGGTCCCCAGGCCCGGCGTGCGCAGTAGGGTCTCGCGATCGGCGGTGTTGACGTCCACCGGGAAGTCGCCCCGGTTTCGCAGGGCCCAGGCGGTCTTGGGGTCCATGGTCAGATCCAGGTCCTCGCCCGGCGCGACGATCTCGCCCTGGCTAAAACCGTAGAACCGCATCAGCCAGTCGGCTTGATAGAGCCGGTGCTCGCGCACCAGCGGCGGGCGGATCAACGGCAGGCGGGCGCTGCTGTCGGCCATAGGGCTGAAGGCCGAATAGTAGACGCGCTTAAGCTGGTAGGAGCCATACAGCGCCGCGCTGCGGGCCAAGATGTCGCCGTCCTTGGTGGCGTCGGCGCCGATGATCAGCTGGGTCGACTGGCCGGTGGCGAACTTGCGAGGCTTGGCGCGCCCGACCTTGACGGGCTCGTTGCGATCCTCGATGGCCAGCCGCATGCGGCCCATGGCCTTCTTGATGCCGGCTGCGTCCTTCTCCGGCGCCAAGGCCGCCAAGCTCTCGTCCAGCGGCAGCTCGACATTGATCGACACCCGGTCGGCATACAGCCCCGCCTCAGCCGCCAACTCCGGCGAGGCCTCGGGGATCAGTTTCAGGTGGATATAGCCGCGGAAGTCATGGTCCAGCCGCAGGCTCTTGGCCACCCGCACCATCTCTTCCATCGTGTAATCGCCGGTGCGGATCACCCCCGACGACAGGAACAGCCCCTCGATATAGTTGCGCTTGTAGAAGTTCAGGGTGAGGTCGACGACCTCCTTCACCGTGAATCGCGCCCGGGTGACATTGGACGACACCCGGTTGACGCAGTAGGCGCAGTCATAGATGCAGAAGTTAGTCAGCAGGATCTTGAGCAGGCTGATGCACCGCCCGTCCGGCGCGTAGGCGTGGCAGATGCCCATCCCCTCCGTCGAGCCAACGCCCTTGCCGTCCGTCGAGTTTCGCTTCTGGGCGCCCGACGAGGCGCAGGAAGCGTCGTACTTCGCCGCGTCGGAGAGGATGGCGAGCTTGCGTTTCAGATCGAGGATAGCCATTCCCCTATCCTATTGTTCTTATTTTGTTCTGTCGACTGCGATCACCTGGCTGTGACGGAACGAAGCGGGTTTCCTCGGGTTATTTTGGCCCATGGCGCGGCTCGGCATCCTTCATGAAACGCGGTACGCCTACGCCCGGCCGGTCGGGTTCGGGGCTCACCGGCTGCTGATCCGGCCGCGCGACAGCCATGCCATCCGCATCGTCAAGGCGTCGCTGCAAACCTCCCTGCCCGGCGAGACCCGCTGGACCTACGACGCCGTTGGCAACTGCGTCTGCTGGTTCACCCCGCGTGGCGAGGCCGACGGCTTGACCATCACCAGCCGCCTGATCATCGACCGCTTTCCCGCGCCCCTCACATCGTTGCAGATCGACGATCCTCACACCATCTCGCCCATCGTCTATTCGCGCGAGGACCGGGCGGTGCTGAACCCGTTCATCACCCCGGCCACCGACGACGACGACCGCTTGCTGCTGCGCTGGCTGCGCCAGCAGATGGAACGGCCCGACGAGCCGGCGATCGACTTCCTGCTGCGGATGAACCGCACGATCCACGACCACTTTACCTATCAAGCCCGGCCCGAGGCCGGTACGCAAGCGCCCGCCGAGACCATCAGCCTGGGCAGCGGCACTTGCCGCGACTTCGCCTGGCTGATGGTCGAGGCCTTGCGCCGGCTAGGCTATGCTGCGGTGTTCGCCACGGGCTACATCTATAGCGGACCAAGCTCGGCCCTGCGGGGCGCGGGCGCCACCCACGCCTGGTGCGAGGTCTTCCTTCCCGGCCTGGGCTGGACCGAGTTCGACCCTACCAACGGCCTGGCGGAGTCGCCGGACCTCATTCTGGTGGCCCATACCCGCACCCCCAGCGAGGCCAAGCCGATCTCGGGCACCATCCTGGACGATCCGGGCGAGGCCAAGCTGAACGTGTCGGTCGAGGTGCGACTGTTGGATGGCCTCAGCGCGGCGGCCTGAAGACAAGAAAAACACAAGGGAGGACCGATATGATCAAGTCTTTCGAACACCAGGCTAGAGCATTTTCGAGCGAAGTGGTTCCGGTTCGCTTGAAGAAAAATGCGTTAAAACAGAAGATTAGAGCTCACGGCCTGACGCAGTCAGGTTGGGAAATGCTCTAGCGCGACTCTGGCTCAGATTGAATCGGCATTCAAAATCTTCCGTCTCCCCGGCGAAGGCCGGGGCCCAGGTGAAACCACGAGAGGCTCTGGATCAATCTGGCTCCCGGCCTTCGCCGGGAAGACGGGGAATAGGAGCGATGCATCTGTGTAAACCAAACGCGCTCTAAGCTGAGCGGCGCCCACCTGCCCTATCCCGTCGCCAAGCCCCAGCACGGCCAGAAGCCGGACGCCGACTGCCTGAAGATCCCGGGACGACGCACGTTCGATCCCCGCCCCGGGCGTTGAGTCACAGTTCCAGGAACGCCTCGAAGCCACCGAAGATCATCCGTTTGCCGTCGAACGGCATGTTTGCCATGTAGCCCTTCAGGCGCTCGTCGGCCATCACCTTGGCCATGATCTCGTCGCGGGCGGCCTTGTCGCGATAGGTGATCCACGAGAACACCACGACCTCGTCCTCGCTGGCCTGCACCGCGCGCGGGAACGAGGTGACCTCGCCGTAGGGCACGTCATCACCGAAGCACTCGACGTAGGACAGGGCCCCGTATTCCATCCAGACCTGGCCGCCGAGGCGAGCCATTTCCTTGTAAGCCTCGATCTTGGCCTTGGGGACCGCGATCACGAAACCGTCGACATAAGACATGACGTTCTCCTTTGCTGTGTTGACCAAGGACGTGCGAGGCGGGGTCGCTCCTACTTCAACCGCCGACCGCCCTTCGAGTGCCCCGCCGTCATCGGATCCGGCTTCTTGGGCGGGATCCAGCCCTCCGGCGGCACATAGCTCGACTGGTTGGTGCCCAGTCCCATCTTTCCCGGCTCCTGGCGCTTCAGGTAGGAGGCCTGGGGCGCGCCGGCCTCCGGTTGCTCCATCACCCGCAGGTCGCGGCGGATCAGGTCGATGCGATCGCGCAGGGCAGCGGCGGTTTCGAAGTCCTCGGCCGCGACAGCCTGGGCCATCTCCGCCTCCAGCTCGGACAGGTGGGTTTGGGACGGCATCGCGGGCTCCGGCGGCGGTTCACGACCATAACGCGCCAGGCTTGAGATCGGCGAACGCCAAGCGTAAGCCCTAGCCGTGTCTTTCGTGCAGCCCGAAGCGCCCGTTCGCGGGACCCGCCTGATCTCCCTAGCCGTCGCCAGCGCGCTGCTGATGGAGTTCATCGACTCCACCGCCCTGTCGACCGCCCTGCCTACCCTGGCCCGGGCCTTCAGCGTCGACCCCATCCACCTGAAGCTGGCCCTGACCTCCTACATCCTGGCCCTGGCGGTGTTCACCCCGGCCAGCGGCTGGGCGGCGGAGCGGTTCGGGGCGCGGCGGGTGTTCATGACCGCCATGGTGGTGTTCCTGGCCGGCTCGGCCCTGTGCGGCCTGTCGCGCAGCCTGGAAACCCTGGTCGCCTCGCGGATCGTCCAGGGAATCGGTGGGGCGATGATGACGCCGGTGGCGCGGCTGATCGTTGTCGGTGCGACCCCCAAGGACAAGCTGATCAAGGCCATGGGCTGGTTCACCATGCCGGCCCTGATCGGCCCGCTGGTCGGCCCGCCCCTGGCCGGCCTGGTGCTGAGCGTCGCCGCCTGGCCGTGGATCTTCTACCTGAATGTCCCCATCGGCCTGCTGGGCATGACGGCGGTGATGCGCTTCGTGCCCAAGAGCCAACCCCAGGAGATGGGCCGCTTCGACTGGCTGGGCTTCACCCTGTCGGCCGTGGCGATCAGCGGCCTGGTGGTGGTGGCCGAGACGGCGGGACTGTCGTTGTTGCCGCTGTGGGGCGTGGCGCTGGTGCTAGCCTTGGCGATCGGATCGGGCTGGCTCTACCTGCGCAAGGCCAAGGTGACGCCCAAGCCGATCCTCGACCTGGGCTTGCTCAAATATCGCACCTTCCGCGCCAGCCTGGTGGGCGGGGCCTTCGTGCGGCTGGGCATCGGGGCCAGCCCGTTCCTGATGCCGCTGCTGCTGCAGGTAGCCCTGGGTTGGAGCCCCCTGAAGGCCAGCATGGTGACCTTAGGGACGGGCGTCGGCGTACTAATCGCCCGCCCGTTCGCCGCCGCCGGCCTGAAGCGCTTCGGCTTCCGCACCTCGCTGGCGGTGTTCGTCACCGCGACCGCGATTCTGACCGCCGCGCCGGGCTTCTTTCGGCCTGAGACGCCGATGCTGCTGATGGCTGGAACCCTGTTCCTTGGCGGCTTCGCGCGCTCCAACCAGTTCATCGCCGCCAACACCATCGCCTATGCCGACGTGCCCCAGGCCCAGATCGCCGCGGCCTCAACCCTGTCGGCGGTCGCCCAGCAGGTGGGCCTGGCCCTTGGCGTCAGCTTCGGCGGCCTGATGCTGCACCTGGCCCGCGGCCACGGCGCCCACCTGACGCCCGAGCGCTTCGTCTGGCCCTATATGGCGATCGGGGTGGTGACCCTGCTGGCTCTGCCCGTCTATCTGCGGCTGGACCGGGACGCGGGCTCGGAACTCAGCGGGCGGGCGCGGACGGTGGGGCCGCTTACTGATTTGGCCCCAACGCCCGCCCATCCCGACCGTTCTTCGCTCGACTAGGGACGGACGCTATATCCGTCCGTTGGCGCGATCCACAGCACGGTGGTCGTCATCGCAGGCGCCGGCTGTCCATCGAGCGTGGCCGAAGCCGACATCGCCCCATTTCCCTGCAGATAGTAGGTGCAGATTTCCTTGCCGAGAATGGGGGCCATGGCTGCCAAAAGCTGCTCGCGCACCTTGGCGGATACAGCCGGATCGGCCGTCTTCCCGCCCACAAAAACCTCCGCGTCATGGAAATCCGAGAACTGGCCGCAAACCGCGCCCGATTTCACGATCACCGGTTCCGCCGTCTTCAGTGTCACCACTGGCGACGACGCGATCAGCACCTCGGCAGTGTTGATGATGGTCCCGTCGGCCTTAAAGACATAGCCGGCGAGGGACTGGCAGGTCTTGGCCGACAGGTTGGGCGCATAGCACTGCTGCATCCCCTTTCGCGCCAGCGCCAAGGGGTCGGCGTCGGCCGAGGCGGCGGCCTGAACCGCCGCCGTCAGGATCAAGGCCAACATCCCTAAACCTCCGTCTTCAGATAGATCTCAGACCCCTGTTCCCGGAACTTGTCGCTCATCTCGGCCATGCCCTGCTCGATGGAGTTCGGCGCTAGTCCCGCCGCGAATTCGCGGACTTCGTGGCTGATCTTCATCGAGCAGAACTTGGGACCGCACATCGAGCAGAAGTGCGCGGTCTTGTGCGCCTCCTTGGGCAGGGTCTCGTCGTGGAAGGCCCGGGCGGTCTCGGGGTCAAGGCCCAGGTTGAACTGATCCTCCCAGCGGAACTCGAACCGCGCCCGGCTGATGGCGTCGTCCCACATGGCCGCGCCGGGGTGACCCTTGGCCAGGTCGGCGGCGTGGGCGGCCAGCTTGTAGGTGATGACGCCGGTCTTGACGTCGTCGCGGTCGGGCAGGCCCAGGTGCTCCTTGGGCGTCACGTAGCAGAGCATGGCCGTGCCGAACCAGCCGATCATCGCCGCCCCGATCGCCGAGGTGATGTGGTCGTAGCCAGGGGCGATGTCGGTGGTCAACGGGCCGAGCGTGTAGAAGGGGGCCTCGTGGCAGTGCTTGAGCTGCTCATCCATGTTGGCCTTGATCTTGTGCATGGCCACGTGGCCCGGCCCTTCGATCATCACCTGCACGCCGTGCTTCCAGGCCACCTTGGTCAGTTCGCCCAGGGTGCGCAGCTCGGCGAACTGGGCCTCGTCATTGGCGTCGGCGGTCGAGCCTGGACGCAGGCCGTCGCCTAGCGAGAACGACACGTCATAGCTGCGCATGATCTCGCAGATGTCCTCGAACCGCTCGTAGAGGAAGTTCTCCTTGTGGTGGGCCAGGCACCACTTGGCCATGATCGAGCCGCCGCGCGAGACGATGCCCGTCACCCTCTTCGCCGTCAGCGGGATGAAGGGGAGCCTGACGCCGGCGTGGATGGTGAAATAGTCCACCCCCTGCTCGGCCTGTTCGATCAGGGTGTCGCGGAAGACTTCCCAGTTGAGGTCCTCGGCCACGCCGTTGACCTTTTCCAGCGCCTGATAGATCGGCACCGTGCCGATCGGCACGCTGCTGTTGCGGATGATCCAGTCGCGGATGTTGTGGATGTTGCGGCCGGTCGACAGGTCCATCACCGTGTCGGCGCCCCAGCGGGTGGCCCAGACCAGCTTGTCGACCTCGTCGGCGACGGTGCTGAGCACCGCTGAATTGCCGATATTGGCGTTGATCTTGACCAGGAAATTGCGGCCGATCGCCATCGGCTCCAGCTCGCCGTGGTTGATATTAGCCGGAATGATGGCCCGGCCGCGCGCCACTTCCTGCCGGACGAACTCGGGCGTCACGAAGTCGGGGATCGACGCGCCGAAGTCCTCGCCATCGCGTACGCAAGGCCGGTCCTGCTCGCGGCGCAGGTTCTCGCGGATGGCGACATATTCCATCTCGGCGGTAATAATCCCGGCCTGGGCGTATTCCAGCTGGGTGACCTTCTGGCCGGCGCGACCCTTGAAGATCGGCCGCTTGGCCATGAACTGCGGGGCCAGGTGCTTGCCCTGGGCGAAGCCGTTGTCCTCGGGCTTCACCTCGCGGGGGTTGAGCACCAGGTCGCAGTCGCCTCGGGCGATGACCCACGGCTCGCGCGAGCGTTCCAGGCCCTTCTCGATGTCGATCACCGCATGGGGGTCAGTGTAGGGGCCCGACGGGTCATAGATGGTGACCGGCGGCTCGTTGGCGCTGGGGTGGACGGCCACCTCGCGGAATGGCACCCGGATGTCGGGAAACAGGCTGCCGGCCTGGTAGACCTTGCGGCTGCCAGGGCGCTCGCCCGTCGGGATCGCGCCGCCAATCTTTTCCTTAAGAAGGGGGGCGTCTTTGATGGGCAGTTGAATATTCATGGTCGGGCGC
Organism: Caulobacter sp. DWR3-1-2; assembly: GCF_049896225.1. NCBI lineage: Bacteria > Pseudomonadati > Pseudomonadota > Alphaproteobacteria > Caulobacterales > Caulobacteraceae > Caulobacter > Caulobacter sp. DWR3-1-2. The sequence continues at coordinate 137,654 of NZ_JAFCTW010000002.1, forward strand.
TCCTCAAGCGTTAAGGAGACCCGGACGTGTCGCGCTAAGTCGGTGTGCGAGCTTGGTTTTCGCCAAGACCGCGTTCCCTCCCTTCGCCGGCATGACCCGGATCAGGTTCGACGGGTCAGGGCTTACGCCCAATCTCAGCCGCGCAAGCGACCCCCCGGTGAACAGGGGGACACTAGGCCGGTTGACGCGGGGGTCAAGGGCGGCCGTGCGTCCTTCGAGGCCCGCTGCGCGGGCACCTCAGGATGAGGAGCTCTGTGGCTCTGAAGTCCTCATCGTGAGATGCGAGGCGGAGCCGGGCCTCGAAGGACGCAACGCGCCTAGAGCGTTCCCGCCGAGAACGTGTCGCAGGCGCCGGGATCACCGGCGTCATAGCCCTTGCCGAACCACTTCATGCGCTGGGCCGAGGAGCCGTGGGTGAAGCTGTCGGGCATCACCCGTCCCTGGGTCTGTTCCTGGATGGCGTCGTCGCCGACCGCCGCGGCCGCGCCCAGGCCGTCCTCGATGTCGGCGCGGTTGATGGCGATCTTGCCGCCCGAGGCTTCCGGCGCGTGCTTGGCCCAGACGCCGGCATAGCAGTCGGCCTGAAGCTCCAGACGCACCGAGCCGCTCTCCGCGCCGCGCGCGCCCATGCGCTGGGCCTGGTCGGAAGCGCCGGTCAGGGTCTGGACGTGGTGGCCGATCTCGTGGCTGATCACATAGGCACGGGCGAACTCGCCCTTGGCGCCGAACCGTGTCTCAAGCTCCTTCCAGAAGGCCAGGTCCAGATAGACCTTGTGGTCGGCGGGGCAATAGAACGGCCCCATGGCTGATTGGCCCGTGCCGCAGCCGGTGGCCGTGGACTGGTCATAGAGCACCACCGCCTCGGGCGGCGTGTACTTGATATTGTGCCGCGCCAGGACCGGACCCCAGACGTCATCGTTGGAGGTCTCGACCACGTCGATGAACTGGCCTTCCTGGTCCGTCACCTGGCCGCGAGCGCCCTCCTGGGCGGCCGGCTGCTGAGCGCCATTGACGGCGTTCATCGTCGTTTCCGGCGGCACGCCGAACACGAAATAGCCAATGATCGCCAGCACCACCGCGCCAATGCCGCCGCCGGCCACGCCGACCGGCCCCAGACCGCGACGGTCCTCGATATTGCCCGAGCGGCGTCCCCCACCCCATTCCATGCGATCGTTCTCCGTGTTGATTATTGAGCAGGCCTGATGGCGCTCAGGCGGGCGCTGTTCTGCGCCAAGCGGGCGTCGGTCAAGCGGTCCATGCGCTCGGCCTGGGCGGCATAGTCGTCGGCCGAGGCTCCGCGCGGTGGAGCAGCCGGCAGGGTCGGGCGCAGGCTGGGCGAAACCGGCGTGGTTGGCGTCAGCGCCAGGTCGCGCAGGGTCAGCTGGGTGGAAAAACGGCCCTGGGCGGCGGCGGCTTCGCGCTGCGCGCCCAAGGCGTTCTGTTGGGCGATATCCTGTTGCTGCACGATGAGGTTCTGATCGCGCAAGGTCCGCAGGTCGACCTGCGCCAGGGCCGGGCCGCCGACGGCCAAGGCCGCCATCGCGGTCGTCGCCCAAAATCGAGCCTTGCTCATCTCGCGCTCCAGTTTCGAGGTCCCGATCGTGGCGCGCAAGGCGTCGTGGTCAAGGTCGCTTGACGGTGAAACGCGCCAACTCCTTTTTCGGCGCATCCCAGGCGGGATCAAGTTCCAACGCCTTGGAATAGTCGCGGTAGGCGGCCGTGACGTCGCCGAGGTTCTCATGGGCGATGGCGCGATTGTAATACGCCTTTTCCGGATCCTTGACCCCCAGGGCCAGGCCTTGGTCGATCTGGCTCAAGCCCTCATCATAGCGCTGGGTTCCGACGAAGGCCGCGCCGCGATTGACGAAGGCCTCGCCCAGGTTCGGATCGATCCTGGAAGCGGAGTCGAAATCACTGACAGCGCCGTTGAAGTCCCGCTGGCGCATGTAGAGCACGCCGCGATTGACATAGGTGCGGGCCCTGTCTCGGAAGTTCAGGGTCTCGATGTCCAACGCAACGGTGCAGGTGGTGACCGAAGCCTTGTCGGCGCGGCCGTTGAGCGCGGCGTTGGAACAGTCCTTGGCCGCGCCGCCGCCGATGATCAGGGTCGAGGCGTGGGCGGTTCCGGCGGCAAGGACCGCAGCGGCGACAAGGACGGTGGACCGGATCGAACTCATGGCGTTCCTCCCAAAGGCGCGCGGCCTTCTGGCGAGGGCGCGGCGGGGGGCCGTCGCGTGCCCGACTTCACGAGGAAGCCACGCCGGGCCGTGCTTTTCTGCGCCCGACCATAGCACGACTGCGCGCGAGGCTGTAGGTGGATCGACGACCGCCGGTTCCCTCAGCAGAGACGCCTCGCATGCACCTGGCCCGCTTCCCCCGCGCCCGTTTCGCCCACCTGCCCACGCCGCTGGAGCCCCTGCCCCGCCTGGGCGCCGAGCTCGGCGTCGACCTGTGGGTCAAGCGCGACGACTGCACCGGCCTGGCCGGCGGCGGCAACAAGACCCGCAAGCTGGAGTTCCTGCTCGGCGAGGCCCTGGCCCAGGGCGCCGACACCCTGGTCACCCAGGGCGCGGTGCAGTCCAACCACGTGCGCCAGACCATCGCCGCCGGCGCGCGCCTTGGCCTGAAGAGCGAGATCATCCTGGAGGAGCGCACAGGCTCCAAGGCGTCGGACTACGTCGGCAACGGCAACGTCCTGCTCGACCGGCTCATGGGCGCTTCGATCCGCTTCGTGCCGGGCGGGACCGACATGGTGGCCGAGCTGGAGGCCTCGGCCGAGGCAGTGCGTCAGCGCGGCGGCAAGCCCTATGTCATCCCCGGCGGCGGCTCCAATACGGTCGGCGCCCTGGGCTATGTCGACTGCGCCCGCGAGTTGGTGGTCCAGGCCGACGCGATGGACCTGAAGATCGATCGCCTGGTCACAGCCACCGGCAGTGCCGGCACCCATGCGGGCCTGGTGGCCGGTTTCGCGGCGCTCAGCGTGGACGTCCCCATCCTTGGCTTTGGCGTCCGCGCGCCCAAGGCCAGGCAGGAGGAGAACGTCTTCAACCTGGCCGTCGCCACCGCCGAGACAATCGGCGCAGCGGGCCGGGTGACGCGCGAAATGGTGGTGGCCGACTGCGACTATGTCGGCGCCGGCTATGGCCTCATCGACCAGGGCGTCATCGACGCCCTGACCCTGGCGGCCCGCACCGAGGGCCTGCTGCTGGACCCGGTCTATTCCGGCAAGGCGATGAAGGGCCTGATCGACCAGGCCCGCAAGGGCGCGTTCGCGGGCGAGCGGGTGGTCTTCCTGCACACCGGCGGCGCCCAGGGGTTGTTCGGGTACCAGAGCGAGATGGAGGCGGCGCTTGTCTAAGACCCTGGGCGTCCTCGGCGGCATGGGCCCCGCCGCCACGCTGGACTTCCTGGCCAAGCTGCAGGCCGCAACGCCGGTCAACCGCGAGCAGGATCACCTGCGGGTGCTGGTCGATATCAACCCCAAGGTTCCCGACCGCAACAACAGCGACGACGCCGCCGGCCCGGTGCTGGCCGAAATGGCCGTGGGCCTGCGCGACGCCGGCGCCCAGGTGCTGGCCATCGCCTGTAACACCGCCCATGCCTATGCGGCCGAGGTGAAGGCCAGCGGCCTGCCCCTGGTCGATCTGATCGAGACTGCCGGGCTCGCCGCCCAGGCCGCGGGGGCCGAGCGGGTCGGCGTGCTGGGCACAAACGGCGCCCTGGCCCTCTATCGCCGCACTTTTTCGCATCAGGCGCTGGAGGCCGTGACCCTGGACGATCACGAGCAGGTGGAGTTCATGGCCCTGCTCTATCGCGTCAAACACGGCGACCTGGGTCCCGACAGCCGCGAAACCATGGCCTCCCTAGCCCACCGCTTGGTCGGCAAGGGCGCGCAGGTCGTCGTCGCGGGCTGCACGGAAGTGCCTTTGGTAATGGGCGCGGCCGATCTGAGCGTGCCGTTCATCGACGCGACGGAGGCCTTGGCCAAACGCTGCGTCGCGGTGTGCCTGGCCGCTGATTAGGCGCTATTCGCCGTCGAGATGGGCGAAGCTGCGAGCCTCGGCCTTGATGGCCACCTGGGCGCGGACTCCCTCGTCAAAGAGCGCGCTGGCATAGTCGAGGGCGGCCTTATAGGCGGCCTCCTGGTTTGAATGGCGCGACAGCACCTGGCCTTCGCGTTCGACCGCCCAGTCGAACGGTTTGGTGACAACCAGGATCGAATCCATGGCCTACTCCTGATCGCCGGCCCCAACGCCGTAATGATCCCCCTACGGACCATTGATGCCCGATTCCGCCACCGCGCCTATGCAGAGCAGTACAGTTTGCGCGCGAAGGCGCTACTTTCGGCCTTAATGGCCGCAACAGCCGCCTTGGCCGCCGGTCGAGCCTCCAGTCGAGCCGCCGCCGTGGCCGTCGCCATGCCCGCCGCCGCCGTAGCGGCCGCCGCCTGACACCGAGACGCTGGACGACGCGCTACCGCTGGCGCTGCTGCTGGCCGAGGCGCTGGTCCCGCCGCCCGACCAAGCGCGGCCGCCGCCATAGGCCCCGCCACCGTAGGACTGGCCGCCGCGACCGCGAGTCGCGCCATAAGCCAGGGCCGCGCCGGTGGCCAGGCCGGCGCCATAGGCCGAGCCGCCGCCGTAGGATTGGCCGCCGCCATAGCCGGACTGGTACCGGCCGTCATAGGCTTGGCCGCCGTAGGCTTGGCCGCCATAGTTGGACTGGTCGTAGCTATGGTCGCCATAGGCCTGACCGCCGTAGCTGGACTGGCCGCCGACCCAGCCGCCGCCGAGCCCGGTACGGGCCGTTGTGCCGCCGTAATAGTAGCCGCCGCCGGCGAGCGCGCCGCCCTGGTCGCTATAGCCGCCACTCTCGCTGTAGCGTTCCGAGCTGGACTCGTAGGTCTGTTCCGAGCGCTCAAAGCCCTGGGCGACCTGGCCATAGGTCTGCCCGCGATCCCGATAGCCACGATCATCATGGGCGCGGTCATCGTCGCAGTCGCAGCCGGGACGCACGACCGTCTGCTGACGATCGACATAGACCGGACGATCGATCGGCACTTCCACGCGGCGCTCGATGATGCGATCGACGGGGCGGTCCACATAGACAGGACGATCCACGGGCACTTCGACGCGCTTTTCGACGACGCGCACCACGGGCACCTCGACCCGCTTCTCGATGACTCGATCGACGGGACGGTCCACATAGACCAGGCGGTCCACGGGCACTTCCACCCGCTTCTCGATGATGCGATCGACCGGGCGATCGACATAGACGGGACGGTCGACTGGCCTTTCGACGATCTTGACGACCGGAACCTCGACCCGCTTCTCGACGATGCGGTCTACCGGGCGATCGACATAGACGGGACGGTCAACGGGCACTTCGACCCGCCTTTCAATATAGACCGGGCGCTCGACGACCTTGACCCGGGCGGACGGCCGGGGCGCGGGCTTGCGAGCGGGCGCCGGCTTGGGCGCGGGCCGGGTGATGGGTGTGACGTGCGCGGGATAGCCGTCGGCCAAGGCGGCCGAGGCCGGCGCCAAGGCGGCGAACGTCAAGCTCGCGGCTCCGACCAGAAGGATTGTCTTCGGGTTCATACTCAACGCCTTTTTTCCGACCAAGCCGCCACGCACCTCGCGGACGCGCCCCCGATGCGTGTCCGAAAAGCGTCCCATTCTGGGTCGCGACAGGGTGTTGGGAGCAAGGCTCGGACCTGTCCAGAATTCCGCTCGTCCGGGCAAAATCCTAGAGGCCGAAGATCCGCCGCAGCCATTTCGGGACATGGCGCGGATGCTCCACCTCGCGATTCTCGTCTGGAACATCGTGCAGGCGCCCCTCGGGCGCGCTGTCCTTCGCGATCAAGCCCGCCTTCAGGCCGCTGGTCATGAAATCCTTCCATATCCGGGCCGGGATGTCGCCGCCGACCACGCGATTCATCGGCGAGTGGTCGTCATTGCCCACCCACACCCCGACCACCAGGTCGCCGCTAAAGCCGACAAAGAGCGCGTCGCGGTAGTCCTGGGTGGTGCCGGTCTTGCCATAGGCCCGCTGCGGCAACCGCGCCGCGCGGCCGGTGCCTTCCTGGACCACGGCCCCCATCAGGTCGAGCAGTTCGGCCCGCATCGCCGGCTCCAGCGGTTTCGTCTGGATCGGTGCGGCAAGCGGACGACCGTAGGGTTGGATCGGCATCTGGCCGGACGCCACGGCTGCGTAGGCGCTGGTCAACTCCAGCAGGTTGGTCTCGGCGGTGCCCAGAGCCAGGGTGGCGTCGTCCTCGCGCAGCGGCGAGGTGATCCCCAGGTCGCGCGCCGCCCGCACCACGGCCTCGCCGCCGGCCTGCTGGTACACCCGGGCGGCAATGATGTTGTTGGACTGGGCGAAGGCGTCGCGCAGGGTCAGATCGCGCCCGCCGCCGCCCTCGTAATTGGCCGGCGTCCAGCCGCCGATCGTCACCGGTTCGCCCACCACCAGGTTGTCCGGCGTGGCGCCGTCGCGCAGGGCGGCGAGGTAGACGAACAGCTTGAAGGCGCTGCCCGGCTGACGCTGGGCCTGAACGGCGCGGTTGAACGGGCTCTGGCGGTAATTGCGCCCCCCGACCATCGCCACCACTTTGCCGTCGGGCCGCATGGCGACCAGCGCCACCTGGCCGTCCTTGGCCTTGCCCGACGCCTTCAGCACCCGCGCCACCGCCTGCTCGGCCTGGCGCTGCAGCCGGCTGTCCAGGGTGGTTGGCACGCGGACCTCGCCATAGGCCGCGCCATCGAAGGCCGACTTCACCTGGGGCGAGATCCAGTCGGCGAAATAGCCTCCAACGGGCAAGGCGGCGCGGGCGACCTGGACATTGACATGGCCGGCGTCCTTGGCCTGCTGGGCCGTGATCACCTTGGTCTCGACCATGGCGTTGAGCACCAGCCGCGCCCTGCGGCCCGCCGCCTCGGGATGATCGACGGGATCCAGATCGACCGGCGCCTTGACAATCCCGGCCAGGATCGCCGCCTCGCCGATGCTCAGTTGCTCTGGGGCTTTGCCAAAATAGTGCCGGGCGGCCGCGCCCAGGCCATAGACCCCGTCGCCGAAATAGATGCTGGACAGGTAGCGCGACAGGATCTGGTCCTTGGACAGCCGCAGTTCCAGCCACAGGGCGATCATCGCCTCCTGGCCCTTGCGGCGCAGGCTGCGCTCGGGCTTGAGGAAGGCGTTCTTGGCCAACTGCTGGGTGATGGTGCTGCCGCCCTGCACCGTGCGATGGGCCTTGGTATTGACGACAAAGGCCCGGGTGATGCCGATCGGGTCGATGCCAAGGTGGTGGTAGAAGCGCCGGTCCTCGATAGCCAGGAAGGCCGCTGGCACGTGCTTGGGCAGCGCCTTGATGACCACCGGCGCCTCCTTGTAGGCGCCGCGCCGGGCGAAGGGCTGGCCCTGGTTGTCGAGCAGGATGATCGCCCGGCTGGGCAAGGGTTCCAGGGCCCGCGAGATCGGCAGGCTCGCCCCCAACCAGACCAGCAGGATCAACAGCGGCAGCAAGGCGCCCGTCGCTGCGCCGACCAGGATGCGATGCCGGACCACAAAGGCGCTCAAGGCCAGCCAGGCCGCCTTCAGCCGGGCGTTCCAGTCCTCAGGGATCATCAGCGACGCGCCTCCTCGGCTCAGCGCCGCTCAAGCTTGCAGAACGGGTTGAGAGGCTGGGGGTTCATTCGCGCCGTCCGTCGCGCGAACTTCCCGCCTCGGCCGGTAACTGCATGAAGGCGTCGACCTTGTTCAAGGCCGACAGCGGCGAGCTGATTCGGCAGTGCAAACCCTCGGCGCGATAGTCGACCTCGACCTGGCCGCCCAACTCGCCTGGTAAGGCGAGCTCGACGATCCGCGAGCCGAAACCGCGCCGCTCGGGCGGCCGCACGGCGGGACCGCCCTGCTCGGTCCAGTCGATGTTCAGCCGATCGCCGCCCTCCACCGCCCAGTGGATATCGACATGGCCGCTCTCCACCGACAGGGCGCCGTACTTCAGGGCGTTGATCGCCAGTTCGTGAAAGGCCAGAGCCATCAAGACAGCCGGTTTGGGCGAGACCATCAGGTCCTCGCCTGTGATGGTCAGCTGGCCGGCCTGGCCGCGATAGGGGGTCACCGAACCGTCGATGATCTGGCGCAGGCTGGCGGCGGACCAGTTCTTGTCGGTCAACACATTGTGTGTCGCGGCGATGGCCATCAGTCGCCCCTCGAACGCGCAGCGCACGGCCACGTCGACGCCCGCGTTGCGCAGCGACTGGCTGGCGATCGACTGGATGGTGGCCAGGGTGTTCTTGACCCGGTGGTTCAGCTCATTGACCAGCAGTTGGCGCTGCGACTCGGAACGCATCTCGCCGGTGACGTCGCGCGAGGTGGCCAGCACCCGGGTCACGCGGCCAGCCTCCAGGATCGGCGAGACGGTGGTGTCCCACCAGCGTGGCTCGCCCTTGGCGGTCGGGCAGAAGGCGCGAAAGGCGCTGGATTCGCCGGCCATCGCGCGCAGCAGGCCCGCCTCGACTTGGGCGCGGCTGTCGCCGGGCCACATGTCGGGCCAGTATTTACGGCGGTTGCGGCCCTCGAAATCGTCGATCTCGAACAGGGCCTGACCCTGGGCGTTCATGTATTCGACGAAGCCATCGGCGCTGATCACCCGGATGCAATCGCGGCTGGCCTCGACGACGCTGAGGAAATAGGCCCCCGCGCGTTCCAGAACGGCCTTGTCCGATCCCTCGTCCGCCACCCGGGTCTCCCTGCACGCGCCCATGATCACCGGCTGGCGCGGCAATTCAAGCGATGCATGTATCGAGACGCGGTTTATCTGAAAGCGTGGGCGAGGCGGGTCAGCCCGGATGGTCTTCCCGACTGGCTTCCAGCATGCCGACCAAGGCGGCCGACAGGCGTGAGGTCTGGGCCATGCGTCGCAGGGCGTCGCGAGCGTGATCGCTGTCGGCGATCTCGGCTTGCCGCTCCAGGCGCTCGGCCTCGTTCAAGTGATCATGTTGGCTAGGCATGGCGAATATTTACGGGGGATGAACGGGCCGTCCTATGTGACCACTGGTCGCATAACAGTGTAAATTCACGCAAATACAGCGCCTTAGCCCTGCCACCGGTGTCAGAAAAATCAAAACGGCCCCAGGTCATTGCTGACCTGGGGCCGTCGTCCTGTTCCCCAACAGGACGGCGTCGCGGGCTGCCAAATCTGGCGCGGCGGTGTCGCCTCAAAAACCAATGGCCCGTTCTCGCCGAGCACGAGCCGACGTGCAACGCGGCGACCTGTCACAGGATGACGCCGGCGTCATCTAACCTTGCTATGTCAAAAGACACTGGTCAAGTCATGACACCGGTATCATAACTTCTCGAACAACGCGCCGACCAACGGCGGCAAAGGTATCGGCGACGCGGACCAGGAGGAAACCAGGGGACCAGAAGGCTTATGAGCCCTCACGCTCCGCCTCCACGCCCAGATCGCCGCGCCCTAGCGTCGCGGGCCTGACGCCTGGGATCCCTCGGAGTCACACCCATGCCGCTAAGCCCGCTGACGCGCCGCCGCCTGCTCGCCACCACCACCGCCACCTTCGCCGTCGCCGCCGCCATGGCCCCGCTGAGGGCCCTGGCCCAAGGCGTGGCGCCGTCGAAAGACCAGGTGCTAGCCACCATGAAGAAGGCCTCGACCTTCATGGCCGAGAAGGCCGCCCATGAGGGCGGCTATGTCTGGAGCTATCTGCCCGACTTCTCGCGCCGGTTCGGCGAGATGGAAGCCTTCCCAACCATGATCTGGGTCCAGCCGCCCGGCACGGCGACCATGGGTCACCTGTTCCTCGACGCCTATCACGCGACCGGCGACGAGTACTATTACCAAGCCGCCGCCAAGGCCGCCGGCGCGCTGATCAAGATCCAGCACCCAGCCGGCGGCTGGAACTATATGGGCGACCTTGCCGGGCCGGCGTCGCTGCAGAAGTGGTACGACACCATTGGCAAGAACGGCTGGCGGCTTGAAGAATTCCAGCACTATTACGGCAACGCCACCTTCGACGACGAGGGCACCGCCGAGAGCTGCCAGCTGGTGCTGCGCATCTACATGGAAAAGAAGGACAAGGCCTTCAAGCCTGCTCTGGACAAGGCCATCAAGTTCGTCCTCGACAGCCAGTATCCGAACGGTGGCTGGCCCCAGCGCTTCCCGCTATCGGGTGGTTTCGAGAACAAGAGCCATCCGGACTATACCGGCTACATCACCTTCAATGACGGCGTCGTCGACGAGAACATCAAGTTCCTGCTGATGGTCTGGCAGACCCTGGGCGACAAGCGGGTGCTGGACCCGATCCAACGCGCCATGGACATCTATATCGCCGCCCAGCAGCCGCAGCCGCAACCGGGCTGGGGCCTGCAGCACACCGTGGCCGACCTCAAGCCGGCCGGCGCGCGCACCTATGAGCCCAAGGCCTTCGCCAGCCACACCACGGCCGGCAACCTCGAAAACCTGATGGACTATTACCAGCTGACGGGCGACCCGAAGTACCTGGCTCGCGTTCCGGAAGCCATCGACTGGCTGGCCAGCCTGAAGCTCAATGACAAGATCGCTCCGGGCAAGCCGCGTTACCCCACCTTCATCGAGATCGGCACGGGCGACCCGCTGTACGTGCACCGCCGCGGCTCCAACGTGTTCAACGGCGAATACTTCGTCGACAAGCACTGGGAAAACACGATCGTCCACTACTCGTCGTTCCGGGCGGTCAATATCGACAAGCTGCGCAAGCGCTACGCCGCGCTGAAGGCCACCCCGCCCGAGGTGGCCAGCAAGGACTCGCCGCTGAAGGGCGGCCGCCGTCCCCTGCCCCGCTACTTCACCACCAAGGACATCTCGGTGTCCGACCTTAATGTCGGCGCCCTGAAGACCAGCGACAGGACCACCGACGCCGACGCCGCCAAGCTGATGGCCGAGCTCAACGCCGAGGGCTGGTGGCCGACCGAGATGAAGGCGGTCAGCAACCCCTATATCGGTGACGGTTCGAACACCGTGACCCCGGGCGAGTTCTCCACGACCCGCGTAGGCGATCCCACCGACACCTCGCCCTACATCGCCGACGTGCCCAAGCCGGGCATCTCTACCGGCGCCTATATCGAAAACATGGCGGCGCTGATCCGCTATCTGGGGGCTTAGGTTTGGAATGGGGACACGCGCAGGCGCGTGTCCCCAAACGCTAGAGCATTTTTCGAGCGAAGTGGTTCCGGCTCGCGTGAAGAAAAATGCGTCAAAACAAAAGATTAGAGCTCACGGCCTGACGCAGTCAGGTCGGGAAATGCTCTAGGCCAGCACCTTGCGCATGAACCAGCGCGGATAGATCGGTTCCGATCCGTCCAGTTGGCCGAACACCTCGAAGCCCAGGCGTTCGTAGAACGGGCGGGCCTGGAAGGCGTAGGTGTCGAGCCACATCAGGTGGCAGCCGCGCCCGCGGGCCTCGGTCTCCGCGCGCTGCATCAGGCTCGTGCCCATGCCCATGTGCTGCAAGTCCTCGGGCACCACCAGCATGTCCACATAGAACGCGCCCCACCGCGACTGTCCCCACAGGCCGCCGCGCACCGTCGTGTCGCCGGGCCCCGTGATCAATAGCGCGAAGTCGTGGTTGTCGGGCGGGCCGACCGCGTCGGTCGTGGTCGCGCGCAGGACCTTCAGGCCTTGCTGATAGGAGGCTAGCGACGGCTTGTCGGTCTCGCGGATCACGGGGGTGAAGGTCATGGGAGACGCTAGCCCAGATCTCCTCACCCATGAAACGGGGGAGGTGGCTGCGAGGACTGATCTTGATCCCACGCCGAGGGTGGCTAGGGTGTGTCAAACACCCGTTCGAAAGCCACCGCCCATGACCGACGCCTTCATCTGCGACGCCATCCGCACGCCGATCGGCCGCTACGGCGGGGCGTTGTCGAGCGTACGGGCCGACGACCTAGCGGCGATCCCGTTGGCGGCGCTGATGGCCCGCAACGGCGGCGTCGACTGGGGCGCGCTGGACGACGTGGTGCTGGGCTGCGCCAACCAGGCCGGCGAGGACAACCGAAACGTGGCCCGCATGGGGGCCCTGCTGGCCGGTTTGCCCGCGACCGCCAGCGGGTCGACCATCAACCGGCTGTGTGGCTCGGGCTTGGACGCCCTGGGCGTGGCCGCGCGGGCCATCAAGTCGGGCGAGGCCCAGTTGATGATCGCCGGTGGCGTCGAGAGCATGAGCCGCGCGCCCTTCGTGATGGGCAAGGCCGACAGCGCCTTCTCGCGCAACGCCGAGATCTTCGACACCACCATCGGCTGGCGGTTCGTCAATCCGGCGATGCGCAAGGCTTACGGCGTCGATTCCATGCCCGAGACCGCCGAGAACGTCGCCACCGACTGGAACGTCAGCCGCGCCGACCAGGACGCCTTCGCCCTGCGCAGCCAGGCCCGCGCCGCCACCGCCCAGGCCAGCGGCCGTTTCGACGCCGAGATTGTCCCCGTCACCCTGCCCCAGCGCAAGGCCGACCCGGTGGTTGTCAGCAAGGACGAGCACCCGCGCACCACCACCATCGAGGCGCTGTCGGCGCTGAAGCCCATCGTCCGTCCCGACGGCACGATCACCGCCGGCAACGCCTCGGGCGTCAATGACGGCGCCGCCGCCTTGATCGTCGCCTCCGAGGCCGCCGTGAAGGCCCACGGCCTGACGCCGCGCGCCCGGGTGCTGGGCGTGGCGGCCGGCGGGGTCGAGCCCCGGGTCATGGGCATCGGCCCCGTGCCGGCGACGCGCAAGCTGCTGGCCCGGCTGGGCCTGTCGATCAACGATATCGATGTGGTGGAGCTCAACGAGGCCTTCGCCGCCCAGGGCCTGGCCGTGCTGCGCGACCTGGGCCTGCCCGACGACGGCGACCACGTGAACCCCAACGGCGGCGCGATCGCCCTGGGTCACCCCCTGGGCATGAGCGGGGCGCGGCTGGGCCTGACCCTGGTCGAGGAACTTCACCGGCGCGGCGCCCGGTATGGCTTGGCGACCATGTGCATCGGCGTCGGCCAAGGCATCGCCATGGTCGTAGAGCGCGTTTAGGGCCTCGCCTCTTCCTCTCCCCACGCGCTAAGCATCGTGGAAGATCAAGGAGGACCAAGATGGACAGCGCAACGATCCGCCGTCGAAGCCTGCTGGGCGCCGCCGGACTGCTGGCGGCTAGTCCCCTAGACGCCCTGGCGGCGACAGCTAAGCCGCGCGTGGTCATCCAGACCAATCACGGCGCCATCGTGGTCGAGCTGGAAACCGCCAAGGCCCCGATCACCGCCGGCAACTTCCTGCGCTATGTGGACGCCCACAAATACGACGGCGGCACGATCTATCGGGCGGCGCGCACCAAGGGCGTCAAGGGCGCGGGGACGATCCAGGGCGGACCCGCAGCTCGGGCCCGGCGTTTCGCCCCGATCGCCCATGAAAGCACGCGGACAACCGGCCTGAAGCACAAGGCCGGGACGATTTCGATCACTCGCAATGCGCCCGGCACCGCCACGGCCGACTTCTTCATTTGCGCCAATCCCCTGCCCTATCTCGACGCCCATCCGGGCGCGCCTGGCGACAACCAGGGCTTCGCGGCGTTCGGCCAGGTCGTCGAGGGCCTGGCGATCGTCAAGACGATCCTGGCCCTACGCAGCGACGGTCCCGCTCCCGTGCCGGCGATGAAGGGCGAGTTCCTGAACCCCCCGGTTCAAATCCTCAGCATGAAACGGGCCGCCGCATGATCCGCGCCTTCGCCCTGCCCTTGCTGGTCCTGGCGTTGCTGGCCACACCCGCCGCCGCCCAGACCTTGAAGGTCACTGGCGGTGAGATCGCCGCCACCCCCGCCGCGCCTGACGGCGTGCGCGTCTACAGGGGCCTGCCCTACGCCGCCCCGCCGACCGGCGAGCGCCGCTGGAAGCCGCCGGCCCCCGTCCAGCCCTGGACCGGCGTGCGTCCCGCTGACGCCTTCTCCCCCAACTGCCTGCAGCCCAAGCGCTACGCCGACCTTGACCCCTTCACCCCGTCGATGAGCGAGGACTGCCTATATCTGAACGTCAGCACCGCCGCGAAGCCGGGCCAGGCCCTGCCGGTGTTCTTCTGGATCCACGGCGGCGGCTATGGCGCGGGGTCGGGCGCCGAGCCGCGTCACGACGGCGCGGCCCTGGCCCGCAAGGGCGTGGTGGTGGTGACCATCAACTATCGCCTTGGCGCCTTCGGCTTCCTGGCCCATCCCGAACTGACGGCCGAATCGCCGAACCACGCCAGCGGCGACCAGGCCCTGGCCGACATGATCGCCGCCCTGCGCTGGGTGCGCGACAACGCCAAGACCTTCGGTGGCGACCCGAACAACGTCACCATCGCCGGGGAGTCGGCGGGATCAGACGCCGTCAGCCGACTGATGATCTCGCCCCAGGCCAAGGGCCTGTTTCACCGCGCCATCGGCGAGAGCGGCTCGGCCTTCGGCATGCTGGGCGATGACAAGACCCTGGCCCAGGGCGAGGCGGTGGGCGTGGCGTTCGGCAAGGCCCTGGGCGGCCAGACCCTGGCCCAGCTGCGCGGCCGCTCGTCGGCCGAGATCCTGGCCTTATGGGTCGCGCCCGACACCGGCCTGAACTTCGGCCCCGTCCTCGACGGCTGGATCCTTCCGGCCTCCGCCCCCGCTACCTTCGACGTTCACCAGCAGTCGGACGTGCCGCTGCTGGTCGGCTGGAACCATGACGAGGGCAGCCTGATGGAAGGCGGCGTGTTTGGCGCCAAGGCCCTGCAGCAGGTGCTGGCCGAGCGCTTTGGCGCGCGGGTCGGCGAGGCCCTGGCGCATTATCCGGCCGCCACGGCCCAGGCCTCGCGGGTCATGTATGCCGGCGACCTGTGGATGGGCCTGCCAACCTGGCGCTGGGCCACGGCCCAGTCCCGCACAGGCAAGGCGCCCGTCTATGTCTACCGCTTCGACCATGCGCCCAAGACGCCGGACGACTGGTTCGGGGCGAACAATCGCGGCAAGAGCTTCGGCGCCTTCCATTCGGCCGACATCGTCTATGTGTTCGACCACCCGGAGATCCTCAAGACCTGGACGGTGGACGCCGTCGATCGCCGCGTGGCCGACCAGATGTCGTCCTATTGGGTGAATTTCGCGCGGTCTGGCGACCCCAATGGCCCGGGCCTGCCACCGTGGACCGCCTACACGCCTGAGACGTCGCCGAAGAAGATGCTGATCGGGCCGGAGACGCGGCTGGTGGCCGATCCGGACATTGCCCGGCTGCGGCTGCTGGAGAGCGTGGGGAAGTAAAATCCTGCCCCTGTGGGGGAGGACCTACTTTGCCGCCGCCTTGATCGCATTTTCCAGGGCCGCCCGCCGCGTCGCAAAGCCTTCGTTGGCCGCCGCCTCTTCGGCCTCCAGCGTCCCGCGCCGCTCGGCGAAGGCCACTTCGGAGGCCTCGGCCTCGTCCTCCAGCGCCTTCAGTTCGGCCCGCAGCCCGGCCAGCGCCTCGGCCCGCGCGGTCTCCGCCTTGGAGGGTTTGCGGCGGGCCTTGGCCGGCAGGGCCTTCAGCGCCGCGCTCAGTCCGCCGGCGAGCCGGGTGATCACCGTGTCTGGCGTGGCCACCGCGGCGTCGAAAGCGGCGCCCGTCTCGACCGCCTTGGCCGTGCCGTCCTTGAACAGGTCGTGGCCGACATCCCAGGCCTCCAGGGCCTTGGCGCGCGACGTCGTGGCCACCGTGTAGTCGTGGAGGCCGTCGGACCAGGAAAATACCTTGAGCTTGCGCGCCATGGCCTCGCAACGATCGACGCCGCCGTGGTGTTCCGTGCGGTCAAGGTCGGAACTCAGGGCCGCGTCGAAGGCTTTCCTTTCCATGCATTGGCAAGGAGCCAACATGGCCGACAAGATCAACAGCCCCGGCCGCGAGGCTAATGCCGCCCTACCCCTTGGCGACCGCCCAGGGCTGGTCTCCGAGCACGACACGGTGAAGACCGGTCACAAGGAACGCCGCACGGCGGGTCCCGACGGCGGCGACGCCGCCGAGGTGGGCGACACCTTCAAGAACAGTCCCGGCGGCAAGGTCTAGGGCATTTTTCGAGCGAAGTGGTTCCGGTTCGCCTGAAAAAAAATGCGTCAAAACAAAAAACTAGAGCTCACGGCCTGACGCAGTCAGGTCGGGAAGTGCTCTAGGGCGGGGTCCTATTCCTTATTCAGTCCACCGCCCAAGGTCGGTCCCATGCCGTCGGCATAGCCGCCGAACGCATTATGGTTTCGCTCGAGCGACGCCTTTTCCAGCCGGGCTCTCAGATCCGCGTCCAGCGTCAGTTCGGCCGTGCAAACGGGGTCGTCCTCGTCGAGCGGACCATCAACGATCGAGGCCGCCAAGACCTGCAGCAAACGCTGCCCGAACCGGGCGTCCTCCGGGGTGTCCCTAGCGGGGGGGCTGGCCATGAACTCCATGACCTCCGTCAGGGCGGTCTCGTTGGCGACGCGGTCGGTCATCGGGGTGCTCCAAGCCAGATTTCACGGCCCCTGAAACGGCCAAGGTCCCATGGCGGTTGCCCAGACCCGCCTCGCGGCCCTAGACAGGCCCGCTCACTCCTCTGGACGCCCCGCCATGGCCTGGACCCGCCTCTATGACGAAGCCGAGCCGCAGCGCGTCAACCGCTGGCTGGCCCAGAACGGCGTCTGTTCGCGCCGCGAGGCCGAGGCGCTGATCAGCCAGGGCCTGGTGTCGATCGACGGCCTGCGAGTCGACGACGTTGGCCGCAAGATCGAGCCGGGCCAGACCCTGGTGCTATCCGACCGCGCCCAGGCGCAGCTGGAAGGCGCCCTGACGGTGATGATCCACAAGCCGATCGGCATCGTCTCGGCCCAGCCCGACACCGGCCAGGTTCCAGCCGTCCGCCTGCTGACCCGCGAGGCGCTGTACGGCCAGAGCCCCGTGATCCCCGGCTTCGACAACAAGCTGGCTCCGGTGGGACGCCTGGACATGGATTCGCGCGGCCTGCTGATCCTCTCCGAGGACGGGGTGGTGGCCAAGGCGGTGATCGGCCCGGCCTCCGAGCTCGAAAAGGAATATCTGGTCTGGGTCGATGGCTGGATCACCGACGAAAAACTCGCCCTGTTGCGGCACGGGCTGGAGCTGGACGAGCGCGCCCTGCGCCCGGCCGGGGTCGAGGTGGTGGGCCGCCAGCAGCTCAAGTTCATCCTGACCGAAGGCCGCAACCGCCAGATCCGCCGGATGTGCGAGCTGGTCGAGCTGGTCGTCGTCGATCTGCTGCGGATCCGCATCGGCGATCTGCTGCTGGGCGACCTGCCCGAGGGCCGCTGGCGGCCGCTGAGCACGGAGGAACGCACCAGCCTGATCGCCTCCGGACGTTGACCCCCGGCCCGGCGAAAGGCAGGGTCGGATTCCCGCTTTGGGGATCGCGCCGGGAGGCTTAATCCGGTGATCCGTCGCCCGCAGTTCGTACAGTCATGATCGCCCTCACCCCCGCCACCGCCCATCCGATCCGCAAGAAGAACCGCAACCGCCACCGCCCGTCGGTGCGGGCCTTGCGCCTGCTCCTGCCGGTCATCGCCATCGGCGTGGCCGTGACCATCGTCGGCCAGGGCACGATCCGCGCCCTGGCCGCCAAGGACGCGCCCGTCGCCTCGGGCGCGTCGCTGCGCATGGACAATCCCCGCTTCACGGGCGCGATGAAGGACGGCCGCGCCTTCCTGATCACCGCCAGTTCGGCCACGCGCGATCCGGCCAATCCCGACCAGGTGTTTCTCAAGACCCCTCAGCTGACGCGCGGCTACGGCTCCGACGCCCCTACCCACGTCGCGTCCAAGGACGGCGTCTATAAGGAGGAGAAGGGCTCGCTGCTGCTGACCGGCGACGTCAAGATCGACAATGGCCAGGGCTATCAGTTCGCCTCGCAGAAGGCCCTGATCGACACCCGCACCGGCGATCTGGTCGGCGGCGCCGCCGTGCAGGGCCTGGGCCCGAACAACAGCGCCGTCCAGGCCGACAGCTATTCGGCCAGCGACAAGGGCGACCGGGTAATCTTCAAGGGCCGGGTGCGCACGCGCATCACACCGCAAAAGTGATCCAGACCGACGCCAAGGCGAACGGCGCCAGGCCCCGGGTCTGTTTCCTGTTCATCGCCCAGACCCACCAGATCCTGCACAGCCTGCCGATCGCTGTCGCTCTGGCGCGCGGCTGGCCGGACGTCGAGGTCGAGATCGCCGCCACCACGGCCGAGCACCTGGACTATGTGCGTGGTTTGCTGGCCCAGCTTGGCGGCGCGCCGATCACCTCGCGTTTGCTACCGCCAAGCTGGCTGCGGAACCTGCGGCTAAAGGGCGCCTCGACCCCGCCCAAGGCCCTCATGCTGGCCGCCAA
The DNA here is from genome assembly GCF_049896225.1 of Caulobacter sp. DWR3-1-2. Classification (NCBI taxonomy): domain Bacteria; kingdom Pseudomonadati; phylum Pseudomonadota; class Alphaproteobacteria; order Caulobacterales; family Caulobacteraceae; genus Caulobacter; species Caulobacter sp. DWR3-1-2. Next base: position 156,021 of record NZ_JAFCTW010000002.1, read on the forward strand.
CGCCCAGCGCTTGGGCCGTTACGACGCCGTCGTCACGCCCGAGCGCACCACCGCCCTGCTGCGCAAGCTCGGGGTCAAGGACTGCAAGCTGGTCTACACCCAGCACGGCGCCGGCGATCGCGGCGGGCCGTTCGAGCCGCGCCTGAAGGCCTTCGACCTGGTCATGGCCGCCGGACCCAAGCAGTACGAACGGATGATCGCCGAGGGCTGGGTGACGCCCCAGACCTGCGCCATGGTCGGTTATCCCAAGTTCGACATCATCGACGCCCTGCCCGGCTCGCCGCTGCCGGTGTTCGCCCAGGCCAGGCCGGTGGTGCTGTACAACCCGCATTTCCATCCCACCCTGGGTTCGTGGCCGCGCTGGGGTCGGCAGGTGCTTGAGGCCTTCGCGGCGGACGACCGTTACAATCTGATCTTCGCCCCCCATATCCGCCTCTTCGACGGCGCGGATCCGCGGACGGTGGACGCCCTGGCCTCGTTCGTCGATCATCCGCGCATCCATCTGGACCTTGGGGGGCCCGCCGCGATCGACATGACCTATACCCGCGCGGCCGACCTCTATCTGGGCGACGTCTCCAGCCAGATCTACGAGTTCCTGCGCACGCCCAAGCCGTGCCTGTTCCTCAATGCCTCGGACGCCGCCTGGCAGGGCGATGAGAGCTTTCATCACTGGCTCTATGGTCCGGTGCTGAACAGCGTCGAGGGCCTGGTTGACGCGATCGCTTCAGCGCGGCGCGGCCACGGCGCCTATAGCGACGTCCAGGTGCGAGGCTTTGCTGAAAGCTTCGACCTGCAGGAAACGCCCTCCTCGGTCCGCGCCGCCCGCGCGATCGTCGAGCGGCTGCCGATGTCGAGCCGCCACGGACGATGACCCAGGACTCTCGTGTTCTGAAGCGGGTCCTGGCCAATGCCGGCACCCTGCTCGGCGGGCGCACCGTCAACGCCTTGGTCGGACTGGCCTATATCGCCCTGACCGCGCGCGGCCTTGGCGCGGTTCAACTGGGCATGCTGGTGCTGATCAACGCCTTCGCCCAGTTCCTCGGCGACGTCGCCAAGTTCCAGTCCTGGCAGACCGTGCTGCAGTACGGGACCGGGCCGTTGCTGCAAGGTGATCGATCCCGCTTCCAGCAAGTCCTGCGGTTCACGCTGCTGCTCGACCTGATCGGCGCCGCCGTTGGCGTGAGTCTGGGCGTCAGCGGCGCGTTGCTGCTGGGCGGAGCCCTGGGCTGGCCGCGCGAGCTGGCGCCGGCCGCCGCGCTCTACGCCCTATCGATCGCCATGATGACCTCGGCCACCGCCGTCGGCCTGCTGCGCCTGTTCGACCGCTTCCGCTTCCTGGCCGCCGAGCAGGCGGTCAGTTCGGCGGTGCGCCTGGTCGGCTGCGCCGTGGCCTTCGCGCTGCACGCGCCGATCGGCGGGTTCCTGGCCGCCTGGGCGGCGGGGACGGTGACCTCGTTCCTGTATGTGATTGGCGTGGCCTGGTGGGACCTGGCGCGGCGCAAGCTGCTGGACGGGTTCACCTTCCGGGGACCGCTCAGCGAGGGCCTGCCCGGCGCCTGGCGCTTTGCCTGGGCGACCAATTTCAACGGCAGCCTCGACACCGCCTTCACCCAGGTGATCACCCTGGTGGTCGGGGCGGTGCTGGGCCCGGCCCAGGCGGCGCTATGGCGGGTTGGCCGACAGGTGGCCGACGGCATGGCCAAACCCGCCAAGCTGCTGGTGCCGGCGCTCTATCCTGAACTGGCCAAGTTGCGGGCCACGGGCGGCGAGATGGCCATGCGCAGGCTGGCCGGCCAGATCGCGCTGATGGGTAGCGCGGTGGCCGGGGCCCTGCTGCTGGTCACTGCCCTGTTCGGCGAGCCTCTCCTGGCGCTGGTGATGGGCAAGCCGTTCGCCGCCGCCGCCGGGATCATGACCTGGCAGGTCGCCGCCGCCGCCATCGGCCTGCTAGCCCTGCCGCTGGAGCCGATGCTGGTCTCGCTGAACCAGGCGGGGGCCGCCTTGCGGGTCCGCGTGGTGGTCTGCGCCCTCTATCTGCTGGCCCTCGTGCCTCTGATCAAGAACCTCGGCCTGAGTGGGGCCGGGGCGGCGTTGGTGGCCGCTGCCGCCGCCATGGCGCTGGGCATGTTCCTCACTCTGCGGCAAAGCTTGGGCCGGATGTCCGCCGCGCCGGGCGATGAACAAACTTGCGCCGATGACAAAAACGGCGCCAAAGGCGTGCCCTGATGATGACTCCGACGTCCCCTTCGCGAACCGTTCGCCTCGCCGACTTCCCCACCCTGACCGCCGCTCTCGACTTCGCGGCGAGCGGTGAGACGGGGGTCAACCTCTATTCCCTGCGCGGCGAACTGGTCGAGGCCCTGCCCTACGCCACCCTGCGCGAGCAGGCTTTGGACCTGGCTGGACGGCTGCTGGCCAGTGGCGCAAAGCCCGGCGACAGCGTGGGACTGATCGCCGACACCGAGGGCGATTTCGTACGCGCCTTCTTCGCCTGCCAATATGCGGGCCTGGCCCCCGCGCCCCTGCCGATGCCCGCGCCGCTGGGCGGCCGCGAGGCCTATGTCGAGCAGATCGCCCGCATGCTGACCACGGCGCGCGCCAAGCGGCTGATCGGTCCGTCGGGCATGAAGGACTGGGTAGCCGAGATCGCCGCCAAGACCCCGCTGGACTTCGCCGGCGCGCTGGCCGACCTGCCCGAGGCGCCCACTTCCCAAGAGGACGGGGCCGCGCTGCCCGATATCCTGCCGGCCGCCACCTGCTACCTGCAGTTCTCGTCGGGCAGCACGCGCTTTCCGACCGGCGTGTTGGTCACCCACCGGGCCTTGATGGCCAACGCCGTGGCCATCACCCGCGACGGCCTGCAGGTGAAGCCCCACGACCGCGCCGTGTCGTGGCTGCCGCTCTATCACGACATGGGGCTGATCGGCTTTCTGCTAAGCCCCATGACCAGCCAGATGTCGGTCGATCTGCTGCCGACTGGGGCCTTCGTCCGCCGGCCTCTGCTGTGGCTGGATTTGATCACCAAGAACGGCGGCACCATCTCCTACAGCCCGACCTTCGGCTACGAACTGTGCGCGCGCCGCGCGGAGGTGGCCTCGATCGAGCACCTGGACCTGTCAGGCTGGCGCAGCGCCGGCCTGGGCGGAGACATGATCCGCACCGGCCCTTTGAAGGCCTTCGCCGAGCGCTTCGCCGCCGTCGGCTTCTCGGACAAGGCCTATGTGGCCAGCTACGGCATGGCCGAGGCGACCCTCGCCCTGTCGATGGCTCCTCTGGGCGGCGGCCTCAGGGTGGAGCGCCTGGATGTCGAGCGGCTGGAACGCGAGAACCTAGCCGTCACCAATGACGACGCCGAACGCTCGCGCGACTTCGCCCGCAACGGTCCCGCCCTGCCCGGCCACGAGCTGGAAGTGCGTGACGAGACCGGCGTGGTGCTGCGCGAGCGCGGCGTCGGCCGTATCTATGCGCGCGGCCCCAGCCTGATGCGGGAATATTTCGAGCAGCCGGAGGAGACAGCCCGCGTCCTATCGACCGACGGCTGGCTGGACACCGGCGACATAGGCTTCCTGATCGACGGCGAGATCGTCATCACCGGGCGCGGCAAGGACCTGATCATCCTCAACGGCCGCAACATCTGGCCGCAGGACCTGGAATGGACCGCCGAGGCCGAGGTCGAGAGCCTGCGCAGCGGCGACGTGGCGGCCTTCTCCGTGCCCGGCGACGGCGAAGAGACGGTGGTGGTGCTCGTCCAGGCGCGGGGCGGCGACGCAGACACCCGCGCGGCCCTGGTCGACAAGGTCACCGGCGTCCTGCGCCTGCGCCACAGCGTCGAGACCCAGGTTCAACTGGTCGGCGCCCATGCCCTGCCCCAGACCTCGTCCGGCAAGCTGAGCCGCTCCAAGGCCCGCGCCGCCTATCTGGCCGGCGCCTACGGCGAGAGCGGCTGAAAGATGGACCCTACGCCCGTCAGGGGGCTCGTTGCCGTCACCGGCGCCACGGGCTTTCTTGGCCGGCGCGTGGTCACCGCCCTGGCGGCCGACGGCTGGACCGTGCGGGTGTTGGCCCGCCGCGACATCGCCGACCCCGCCTGGACCGACCTTGAACCACAGCTGGTGATCGGCGACCTGGCCGACGCGCCAGCCCTCGCGGCGCTGTGCGACGGGGCCAAGGTCGTTGTCCACGTGGCCGGCCTGATCAAGGCCCCCTCCCGCGCGGCGTTCGACCGGGCCAATGTCGATGGCGCGCGGCGCGTCGCGGGGGCGGCCAAGGCGGCCGGCGCGCGACTGATCCTGGTGTCCAGCCTGGCGGCGCGCGAGCCTCACCTGTCGGACTATGCCGGCAGCAAGCGCGGCGGCGAGGACGCGGCGCGCGAGGCGTTCGGCGACGCCCTGACCATCGTCCGCCCGCCCGCCATCTACGGCCCCAGCGACATGGAGACGTTGAGGCTGTTCGAAATGGCGTCGCGAAGCGCCTTCCTGCCCGTACTCGACCCCGCGGCGCGGATGGCCTGGATCCATGTCGACGACGCCGCCGCGCGTTTCGCCCATCTGGTCAAATTGCCGCGTCCTGGCCTGCTCAGCTTGTCCGACGACCGTCTTGGCGGGTATGGCTGGATCGAACTCATGCAGACCGCTTCCAAGGCGGTCGGCACGTCGCCCCGATTGATCCGTATTCCCGCCTGGGTGATCAAGTCTTTGGCGAATTTCTCAAAATGGGTCTCGATCGCCACCGGGAGCGACTCAATCTTCACCCCCGGCAAGGCCCGGGAGTTGCTTCACGGGGATTGGGCCCTATCTAGCAACGATCCGATTCCGGACTTTCCCCCGGTGCGTTACGCTCTGGCGGAGGGATTCGCGCACAGCGTGCGGTGGTATCGCTCCAAGGGTTGGTTGAAGGATAAAAAAGCTCAGAAGTCGCCGAATACGGCGATTTTCTGACAGGACGGCTGTTACAATTCGGTTATGTAGGTTTTTGGTCGGGGATATCGGCGCGTTCGATGGAAGCAGTTACGGATCTCACTTTGCGTGAAATTGGCTTGGCGACGGGCAAGGTGCTCGGACGTTCGGTCGAGGTGACGAACGTTACCCATATCGGCCGCGATCTGGCCGTCGATTCCTTGGCCTTGATGAACATCATCATGGAGCTCGAAGACACCTTCGACATCTCCATTCCTCTGGATCGCCTGGGTTCGGTCGAAACGGCCGGAGACTTGGCGGACCTGATCAAAGACCTTCGGAATAGGGCCTGAGCAATGGGGCTTTTCGACAAGCACATCGCATATCGCGACGCCTACAACGCCATCCGGCTAGCGGGCGCCGATCCCTTCAGCGTGCGCTTCGACGCCGTCACCTCGCCCACCGAGGGCGTGATCAACGGCAAACGCACCATTCTACTGGGGACGAACAACTATCTGGGCCTGACCTTCGACGCCGAGGCGATCGCATCTTCCGTCAAGGCCGTGCAGGAACGTGGCACCGGCACCACCGGTTCCCGCATAGCCAACGGCAGTTTCGAGGCCCATGTCGAGCTCGAGACGGCGCTGGCCAAGTTCTACAAGCGCAAGCACGCCATGGTGTTCACCACCGGCTACCAGGCCAATCTGGGCGTGCTGTCCACCTTGGTGGGCCGGGGCGACCATCTGATCCTCGACGCCGACAGCCACGCCTCGATCTATGACGGCGCGCGCCTGGGCCATGCCGAGGTCATCCGCTTCCGCCACAACGACCCCGAAGACCTGTACAAGCGCCTGCGCCGCATGAAGGACGTGCCCGGCGAGCGCCTGATCGTGGTCGAGGGCATCTATTCAATGATCGGCGACATCGCGCCGCTCAAGGAAATCGCCGCCGTGAAGCGCGAGCTGGGCGGCTATTTGCTGGTCGACGAGGCCCACTCGATGGGCGTGCTCGGCGAGCACGGCCGCGGCCTGGCCGAACTGGCCGGCGTGGAAGACGACGTCGATTTCGTGGTCGGCACCTTCTCCAAGAGCCTGGGCGCCATCGGCGGATTTTGCGTGTCCGACATGGACGACTTCGACGTCATGCGCGTCACCTGCCGTCCCTACATGTTCACCGCTTCGTTGCCCCCGGCCGTGGTCAGCTCGACGATCACCGCCCTGCGCCGCCTGGAAGAACAGCCCGAGCTGCGCCACAAGCTGATGGCCAACGCTCTCCGCCTGTATGACGGCTTGAGCGGCCTGGGCTACATGACCGGACCGACCTCCAGCCCGATCGTGGCGATCACCATGCCGAATGTCGAAAGCGCGATCGGCATGTGGAACGCCTTGCTGCAGAGCGGGGTCTATCTGAACCTAGCCCTGCCGCCCGCCACCCCGGACAGCCGCCCGCTGCTGCGCACCAGCGTCAGCGCCGCCCACACCGACGAGCAGATCGACCAGGTTCTGGCGGTGTTCAAGCACGTCGGCACGGCCATGGGCCTTATCGAGAGCCCGCTGAAGCGCGTCTCGGCCTAGTTTTCTCGAGTTCAGGGGGCAGCAGCTCGGCGCCGGGCCCTCACCCCTTTTCCGTCTCCCCGGCGAAGGCCGGGGCCCAGGTGAAACCCACGAGCCGCTCCGGCTGAATCTGGGTCCCCTGAGTTCACAAACGAAGTGCAACACTCTCTGACCGAGGTGTTGCGATGGGACAAGCCTATGATCACCTCACGTTTGAGGAGCGGTGCACTTCAAGTGTGAATCCACATCCCGGCGTTCGCCGGGATGAACGGAATTTTACGACACCCGTGCTTTCAAAAACCCCACCATCTCCGCCAGCACCGGCGCCTTGCCGCGCAAGGGCTTGGAGAGGGCCAGCACCGTGTCGGCGTGATTCAGCCCCGCATAGTGACGCTCCTCCACCGCCACGCCCTTGGCCCGAAGACCGGCGGCCAAAGCCACGGTGTTGCCCGGTTTGACGGTGGTGTCGGCGTCGCCGGTGGCCAGGAAGGCCGGCGGCGATCCGGCCTTGGCGTAGCGCGCCGGCTGGGTGGCGGGCAGGTCGCGGGCCTCGCCGAAGGTCTGCCGGGTGATCGGCCCGTCCAGCGGCAGAAAGTCGTAGGGACCAGACAGGCCAGCGAGCGCCTTCACGGCCTTGGGATCGACGCCGGCGGTCTTCAGGTAGCGGTCATCGAGCGCCAGCATGGCGGCGATATAGGCGCCGGCCGAATGGCCGACCAGCACGAGCCGGTCCGGATCGCCGCCCAGCGCCCGGGCATGCTCGATGGCCCAGCGCACGGCCAAGGCCCCGTCCGCGATGAAGCTGGGATAGCGCACGGCCGGATAGAGCCGATAGTCAGGCACGATTGTCAGGAAGCCCTGGGCCGCCAGGGCCCGGCCCACCCAGCCGTAGTCCTGCCGACGTCCGGAATCCCAGGAACCGCCATAGAAGAACACCGCCACCGGGGCCGGGGCCGTCTCGCGCTTGGGCGCATAGACATCCAGCACCTGCCGCTCCAGGGTCCCATAGGCGGCGCCGTGCTCGCTGAGCTTGGCGGCGTCCTTGGGTGTGAAGGTGGCGAACAGCGACAGCGGCGAACAGGCCGAGGCCATAGACCCCGCCAGCGCGATCAGCCCGGCTCTCCGCGTCATCGATCCGACCATGCCCCGCTCCACCTCATGCGCCCCATGCCCACGCCGCTCAAGATACGGCGTTGCACGGAGCCCGGACGCCTACAGCCGGTAACCGCCCGCCAGAATCTTGGCGTGGACCGTCTTGGTCAGCTTCACATAGCCCTTGGCCTGATCGCGGAAATAGAGCGGATCCTTGGTGTTGGCGGGATCGAAGCCCTCCTTGACCAGGTCCATTTTGCGATATTTGAAGGTGCCGGTGGTCTCGATCTCGGGCTGCAGGCGCACGAAGATCGGACGGGCATAGGCCGGCATCTCGCGATCGACATAGTCGGCCAGGGCGTTAATGTCGAACTCCGGCCCGACCACCAAGGCGGCCATGCCGGCCTTGCCGTCCAGGTCGCCGACCGGCACGCCATAGACATTGACCTCCTTGACGCCCTCGACGCCGGACAGGCGCTCGGAGACCTCGCTGGTGGCGACGTTTTCGCCCTTCCAGCGGAAGGTGTCGCCGATCCGGTCGATGAAATAGAGGTAGCCGTCGCTGTCGCCGCGCATCAGGTCGCCGGTGCGGAACCAGGCGTCGCCCTTCTGGAAGGCGTCGTGCAGGATCTTCTTCTCGGTCGCGGCCTTGTCGGCGTAGCCGGTGAAGTTGGAGCGGGCGTCGCTGGCGATGTGGCCGATGCACTCGCCGATCTCGCCGGGCGCCGCCTCGATGCAGCAGCCGTCGGAGCCGCGCACCGGCATCTCGGTCTCGACGTCGAACTTGACGATGCGGATGTTGAACTTGCTGCGCAGATATTTCGGGATCCGGCCGATCGCCCCGCGCCGGCCGTCGAAGTTGAACAACGAGACGTTGCCCTCGGTCGCGCCATAGAACTCCAGCACACCACCCACCTTGAAGCGGTCGAGCATGGTGTCCCAGACGTCGGGGCGCAGGCCATTGCCGAAGATCAGCCGGATCTTGTGGGCCCGCTCGTTGGGGCCTTCGGGGTGGTTGGCCAGATAGCGGCACAGCTCGCCGATATAGACGAACATCGTGCAGCGCTCGTTGACGCAGTCGTCCCAGAACTGGCTGGCTGAAAACTTCTTGCGCAGCAGCACGCTGCCGCCGTTCAGCAGGGCCGCGCCCATGGCGCAGAGGCCGCCGGTGGCGTGATACAGCGGCAGGGTGACGTAGATGCGGTCGGTGGCGCGGGCGTCGGTCGAGCCCGCGAAGCCGCGCATATAGAGTTGAGCGCGCATGTGGGTGATGCGCGCGGCCTTGGGCAGACCCGTGGTGCCGCTGGTGAAGATGTAGAGGGCCGTGTCCTTGGCGGTGATGCCGTTGCGCGCCGTCAGGCGGTCTGGGCGTAGATGGCTGCAGCTCTTCAGGGCGTTGACCAAGTCGCGCTGGTCGCCGTGCGCCGGTCCCATCACCCACTGCTGGACGTGGCGGTCCAGCGCCCCCTTCGCCTGTTCGAAACAGGGCGAGGTCTCGGCGTCGACGATGCAGTGCAGGGCCTGGGAGATGTTCAGGCAGTGGGCCAGGGCGGGCCCGGTCAACTGGTTGTTGATCAGGGCGGTGGCGACCCCGACCTTGGACAGGCCATACCAGATGGCCAGATATTCCAGCCGGTTGGGCATGAACAGCGCCACGGTGGCGCCGCGCGTGATCCCCTGGCCCTTGGCCCAGTGGGCATAGCGGTTGGCGATGGCGTCTAGTTCGCCGTAGTTGACGGTCTTGCCTTCGAAGGTGATGGCCGGGCTGCCCGACCACTTGTCGACGGCGGCTTCCAGGTCATCGCAGATCAGGTTGCCGCTGTCGGGAGCGATGGACTTCACGCGCTTGAGGGTCCGCGTAAGCCCTTTCAGGAACCGCAGTTCACGCTTCAACCTGGCCGGCAAACTCATCGACGCACTCCGTTCAAACAACCATTGGAGAGCGGCGAGCGACCGGTCAAGACATGGCCGAGTCCACCGATGACCGCGACAGTTGAAAATGGACGGCGCCCCGCCGATAGTCGAGCAAAACGGTCTCGAAGATGCTCAAAACGTCCATGCCCAGCAGCAGGGCGGGCCGGTCGGAAGTCCCCCAATAATCGAAGGTATGAACCGGGCCAAAGACCAGGGGCAGGTTGATCAGGCTGATCGGATCCAGCTTCAGACGCTTGAGCGCGGCCAAGCGACCGTCCGGCATTTGTCCCGTCAGACTGACCAGTTGGGTTTCGGTCCAGGCGCTGGTGACGCCCCGTCGCTGAATGGCGATGTCCATCAAAGCCCCGTTGCCGACCGTGGTGGTGGAGCCTGTGTCCAGGAAGGCAAGGGTCGGGACCCCGGCGGCCAGGGCCTTGATCAAGGCCAACCCGCCGCGACGCAGCTTTGTGGGCGCCGTGACGCTGAGCTCATCGGTCTTGGGCAGGCTGGCCCGACGTGCAGCTGCTTGCCCGCCACGTCCAGTGTCAGCCCCCGCTCGCACAGCCAGTCCATGCCCAACAGGCCCGGCGCATTGAGATAGCGTTCCGGAAGGACCGACAGGTTCAGATGCCTGCGCTCGCGGCGGCTCACCCGGATGGTGTCGAGCGCCACGGTGCGCACCCTCTGGGCGCCGGCTATGCCGTGCAGGGTGACGTCCGGCCCTCGCGGCAGGGCCAGGCTGTCGGCCAGCACGGCGGAAATGACCGACGCGCTGGCGCCGGTGTCGACTAGGAAGGGATAGGGTCCCTGGCCATTCAGGAAGACCTGCACCGTCAACCGGCGCGCACCATCCAGCACGCGGGTCGGCGCGCTCGAGGGCGGCGTGGGCGCCTGCTGATCAGCCCAGCCAACGCCGAGCGCGGCAAGGGTGGCGAGCGCCGCCGCCATGTGGCGCCGGGATATCGAGACGTTAGCCATGGCGTCGCCTCCTTCTTGGAAGGACGCCTACACCCGCGAACCACCCATGGCCAAGACTAAGGTAACGCCGTTATCCCGTCGCCAGGCGTCGCTGATCCTCGCGCGCCGACTTCAGCTTTTCGGCCACCAGGAAGGCCAGTTCCAAGGCCTGCTCGCCGTTCAGCCGAGGGTCGCAATGGGTGTGGTAGCGGTCGGCGAGATCGCCCTCCGACACCGCCCGCGCGCCGCCGATGCACTCGGTGACGTTCTGGCCAGTCATTTCCAGATGCACGCCGCCGGGGTGGACCCCCTCGGCGTTGGCGATCTCGACGAACGACTTCACCTCGGCCAGGATTCGGTCGAACGGCCGGGTCTTGTAGCCGGTCGAGGCCTTCAGTGTGTTGCCGTGCATCGGGTCGGTGGCCCAGACGACAGAACGGCCGGCCGCCTTGGTGGCCCTCATCAGGCGCGGCAGGCGGTCGGCGATCTTGTCCGAGCCAAAGCGGCCGTACAGGGTCAGTCGGCCAGGCTCATTATGCGGGTTGAGCACGTCGATCAGCCGCAGCAGGTCGTCGCCCTCCATGGTCGGACCGCACTTCAGGCCGATCGGGTTCTTGACGCCCTTCATGAACTCGATGTGGGCGCCGTCCAGCTGGCGGGTGCGCTCGCCGATCCACAGCAGGTGGGCGCTGGTGTCGTACCAGTCGCCCGAGGTGCTATCGACGCGAGTCATGGCTTCCTCGAAGCCCAGCAGCAGGGCCTCGTGGCTGGTGAAGAACTCCACCTGATGCATACCCGGATGGCTTTCGGGAGTGACCCCGATCGCGGCCATGAAGGTCAGGCTCTCGCTGATCTTGTCCGACAGCTCGCGGTAGCGCGCACCCTGCGGGCTGTCGCCCACGAAGCCCAGGGTCCAGCGGTGGATGTTGTGCAGGTCGGCATAACCGCCGCTGGCGAAGGCGCGCAGCAGGTTCAGGGTCGCGGCCGACTGGCCATAGGCCTTTAGCAGGCGATCCGGATCGGGGATGCGCTCGGCGGCCGTGAAGTCCATGCCATTGATGTTGTCGCCGCGATAGGACGGCAGGGTGACGCCGTCGATCGTCTCGATCGGTTCCGAGCGTGGCTTGGCGAACTGGCCGGCGATGCGCCCAACCTTCACCACGGGCTTGCCGCCGGCGAAGGTCAGCACCACCGCCATCTGCAGGATCAGGCGGAAGGTGTCGCGGATGTTGTCGGCGTGGAATTCCTTGAAGCTCTCGGCGCAGTCGCCGCCCTGCAGCAGGAAGGCGCGGCCCTCGGCCACGTCGCCCAGCAGGCTCTTCAAGCGGCGCGCTTCACCGGCGAAGACCAGCGGCGGCATCTGGCGCAGGGTCTGTTCCACGCGATCGACCGCACCCATGTCCGGGTAGTCGGTCGGGACGTGTTTCGCAGGCATGGCTCTCCACGACGACGGGGTCCAACGGCTGGTCATGACGGTCTCGAACTTCTCAAAAGGGAGCGGCTTCTATCCTGGCCGCGCGGCAAAAGCAAAATTATTGCGACGAAACCCCGTTATTTAGCCCAATGGGGTAAGTTCAACCAAATTCTCGCCATCCGGTTGGCTGCCGAACCGCATCAGGCCGCAGGCGATCAGGGTCAAGGCGCCCAGGGCGAGCCACCATTCCTGCCAGACCCCGAAGCTTAAGGCCCCGATCACCAGATAGCTGACCAGGGCCCCGGCCGCCGCTGCAGCCTCGCCCCGCGAGCGCTCGGCGGTCCGTACGACAGCGTAGGCCAACCAGCAGAAGAACACCCCCGCCAGGGCCGCGCCGATCGCCCCCAGCTCCAGCCACAACTGAAGTTGGGCGTTGTGAGTGTGCAGCGGAATGGCAGCGCCGAAGGTGCGGCTGGCGTCCAGGCCCCAGCCGCGAAACGGATGGGTCTGGATGTGGTCGGCGGCGAAGGTCCAGATGTTGAGCCGGGCGTCCCAGGAAGCCGGAACCAGTTTGTGCAGCCAGGCGATCACGCCGGTCTCCACCCCGACCAGCACGGCAAGGGGCGCGACAACGAACGGCAGGGCCACCAGGCCGACCAGGACCCGTGGTCCCAGCGCGCCGCCATAACGCACCATCAGCCAGGCCACGGAGCCCAGAACCAGCGCGACTAGGCAGGCGTCGGAACTGACGATCTTGGAGGCCACCAAGGTTGCGGCGACCAGCACCCAGATCGCGCGCGGGGCGTTGCGCCGCCACAGGATCAACGTCACCGGCCAGATCAGCAGGGCCAGGGCGTAGGTGGCGGTCGAGACCTTGACCAGGGCCAGGTCGGCGCGGATCGGAACTCCGGTGAGTTGGCGAAACTGCTGATAGATCGTCGCGCCGGCGAAGGCGTCGATCACCACCAGCAGGGCCAGGGCGGTCATGCCATAGGCCAGGATCATGCCGGCCCGCTCGGCCGACCTTTCCGAAAGGCCCCGCAGCGCGACCACGGCCGCGCCGTAGCTGGCCAGTTGCAACAGCAGCTTCAGGGCGGTCAGGGCCTCGATGTCGTCATAGTCCTTCAGCGTCGAAGGATCGATCGCCGCCGGGCTCCAGATCATGCTGGTCGCCGCCCAGAGGGCCAGAGCCACCAGGATCAGCAGAGGCGGGGCGGCGGCGCGGGTCAGCCTCAGGCCCGGCAGGCAAAGAAGGCCGGCCAGCGCCATCAGCGGCGCGAAACCCAGCGGCCCCAGATAGGCCAGCAGTGACGTCATCACGACCACGAAGATCGCCACGCCGCCCAGCCAGGGCGTGGGCCGCTCCGAGGCGCCGCCGACGATCGAGGCCTGTCTGATCATGTGCCGCCCATTTCCGACGGCATGTACTTCTCGCGCATCGTCACCAGCTCCTCGGCCAGGGTGGGGTGGACCGCGCAGGTCGAGTCCCACTGCGCCTTGGTGACACCCATCTTCACGGCGATCGCCGCCATCTGGATGATCTCCGGCGCGTCCGGGCTCACCACGTGTACGCCCACCACCCTCTGGTCGTCCTGCTTGACCACCAGCTTGAACAAACAGCGCTCCTGGCCGCCATAGAAGGTCACCTTCATCGGGCGGAACACGGCGCGATAGATGTCGACCTTGCCGAAGGCGTGGCGGGCCTGCGCCTCCGTCATGCCCACCGTCCCGACGGGTGGTTGCGAGAATACCGCCGAGGCGACCATGTCGTGGTCGAAGCTCGTCGGATTGTCGTGGAATTCGGTCTGGGCGAAGGCCGCGCCCTCGCGGATCGCCACCGGCGTCAGGTTGATGCGATCGGTCACGTCGCCGACGGCCCAGATGTTCTCGGCCGTGGTCTTGGAGAAGTCATCGACGACGATCGCCCCGCGTTCGTTAAGCGTCAAGCCGACCTTCTCCAGGCCCAGCCCCTCGACATAGGGGTCGCGGCCGGTGGCGAACATCACCACGTCGGTCTCGAAGGTCAGGTCGTTGCTGAGCGTGCTGACCAGGCCGGCTTCGGTCTTCTCTATCTTCTGGTGGTCACAGCCCAGCACCACCTTGATCCCGCGCTTCTCCAGCTCGTCGGCCAGGTGCGAGCGCACGTCGTCGTCGAAGCCGCGCAGCACATTGGCGCCGCGATAGAGCAGTGTCGTCTCCACGCCCAGGCCGTTGAAGATCGAGGCGAACTCCACGGCGATATAGCCACCGCCCACCACCATCACCCGCTTGGGCAGTTCGGCCAGGTGGAAGGCCTCGTCCGAGGTGATGCCCAGGTCAGCGCCCGGGAAGTCCGGACGCCAGGGCCTGCCGCCGGTGGCGATCAGGATTTTGTGGGCGGTATAGCGGCCGGCGTCCTCGGAGCCATCCTTGGGCAGCACCTCGACGGTGTGGGCGTCGACGATCAGGGCCCGGCCGTGCAGCAGGTGCGCGCCGGCCTTCTGCAGATTGGTGACATAGATCCCCGACAGCCGGGCGATCTCGACGTCCTTGTCCTGCAGGAAGGTCTTCCAGTCGAACTTGGCGCCCTCAATGGTCCAGCCATAGCCCTTGGCGGTCTTCAGCTGGCTGGTGACCTCGCTGGCATAGACCATGAACTTCTTGGGCACGCAGCCGCGGATCACGCAGGTTCCGCCGACCCGGTATTCCTCGGCCACGGCCACCTTGGCGCCGCTCATCGCCGCCACCCGCGCGGCCCGCACCCCGCCCGAACCGGCGCCGATGACAAAGAGGTCGAAGTCGTACTCAGCCATGACAGGCTCCGGGGTGCGTTCAGATCAGGGCGGCCTCGGCGAGACCGGAAGACGGCGGATATGGGTCTAGGGGACCAGCTTGACCACCCCTTGGTCGGTTCCCAGCAGGGCCTCGTCGGCCAGGTCGAGGAACAGGCCGTGATCGACGACGCCGGTCACGGTCTTCAGGGCGCCGGCCAGGGCCGCCGGCTCGGCGATCACGCCGGGCTGCATGTCGTAGATCACATTGCCGCCGTCGGTGACCACCAAGCCGCGATCGGCCATCCGCAGGCGCGGCGGCAGCAGGTCGAACTCGGCGGCGATGTCGGCCAGGCGCTGGCCGGTATGGAGGTGCCCAAAGCGCACCACCTCGATCGGCAGCGGGAACCGGCCCAGGGTCTTCACGTGTTTGGCGGCGTCGGCGATGACCACGCAGCGCTTGGACGCCTCCCAGACCAGCTTCTCGCGCAGCAGAGCCGCGCCGCCGCCCTTGATCAGGCTGAGGCCAGGACCGATCTCGTCGGCGCCATCGACGGTCAGGTCGATGCTCTTGACGTCGTCCAGCGCCACCAGGGCGATGCCGAGCTCGCGGGCCAGGCTGGCGGTGGCTTCCGAGGTCGGCACGCAGCGGACGTCCAGCTTGCGCGCCGCCAGGGCTTTCACGAACCAGACCGCCGTCGAGCCGGTGCCCAGGCCCACCACCATGCCGCTCTCGACGAGCTGCGCCGCCGCCTCACCCGAAATCCGCTTCTGATCTTCGGCGCTCATGCTTTCCCCCTCTTGGCCAGTTTCAGGGCCCGGAACCTGTCCGCCCAGCCCGGCTTGTCGCTCTGCGGCGCGCGGGCGACGGCCAGGGCGCCGGCCGCGACGTCGCGGGTGATCACCGAGCCGGAGCCCGTCATTGCCCCGTCGCCGACCCTTACGGGCGCCACGAGCGCTGTGTTGGAGCCGATGAAGGCCCCCTCGCCGACATGGGTCTCGAACTTTTCGAAGCCGTCATAGTTACAGAAGATCGTGCCGGCCCCGATATTGGCCTTCGCCCCGATCGAACCGTCGCCCAGATAGCTCAGGTGATTGGCCTTCGCGCCAGCCCCGACCTTGACCTTCTTGACCTCGACGAAATTGCCGATGTGGGCTTCCGGGCCGATCTCTGCGCCAGGCCGCAAGCGAGCATAGGGACCGATCAAGGCGCCCTCCCCCACGGTCGCGCCCTCGACATGGCTGAACGCCTTGATCACCGCGCCGCTCGCGACGCTGACGCCGGGACCGAACACCACGAAGGGCTCGACCGTGACGCCGGCCGCAAGCCTGGTGTCCCAGCTCAGATGCACCGTATCGGGCGCCGGCATGGTCACGCCCTCGACCAGCAGGGCTTGGCGGCGCGCCGCTTGCCAGACCGCCTCGGCGGCGGCCAGCTCGGCCTGGGAGTTGACGCCCTGCACGGCCGGTTCGGGCGCGAAGGCGGCGCGGGTGGCCAACTCCCGCTCATGGGCCAGGCCGACCACGTCGGTCAGGTAATATTCGCCCTTGGCGTTGTCGTTGCCGACCTGGGCCAACAGGTCGAAGAGTGTGGCGCGGTCGGCCGCCAGGACGCCGGAATTGCAGTGCTTGACCTGTTTGACGGTTTCGTCGGCGTCCTTCTCCTCGACGATGCGCAGCAGCACATGGCCGGGGGCCATGATCAACCGCCCGTAGCCGACGGGATTGGCGGCCTCGAAGCCCAGCACCGCGACGTCAGCGCCTCCCCCACGCGAAGAACCGCCGCGCAGAGCGAACAACGGCTCCACCACTGCGGCGGTCAGCAGCGGGCAGTCGGCATAGGTCACCACCACGTCGCCGTCGAAATCGGCCAAGGCGTCTCGCGCGGCCAGCACGGCGTGGCCGGTGCCCAGCGGCGGGTCCTGCAGAACGGTCGCGCCCTCGCCCAGGCGCTTGCGGACGTGCTCGCCAACCGCCGGGCTGTGGGCGCCGACCAACACGACGATCCGCTCACAGCCGAGGGTCTGGGCGGTGTCGATGGCGTGGTCCAGCAAGGTTCTTCCGCCGATCCGGTGCAGCACCTTGGGGGTCGGCGACTTCATCCGCGTGCCCTGGCCGGCGGCGAGAATGACGGCGGCGCGCGGGCGCACTGGAGGCGAAACGGCGTTGGTCATGGGCGAAGCGACTCCGAAGGCGCGGACCAAAGTTGCATTAGCCGCGCGTTTAGCCGAAAGGCCAGAGCCATGCATGCCCAGAACGACATTCTAACGACTGACGTTCTGCGCGGCGCGACGATCGCCTTCGACCTCGACGGCACCCTGGTCGACACCGCCCCCGACCTCGTTGCCTCGCTGAACATCATCCTTGGCGAAGAGGGCCTGCCACCCCTGCCCTTCGACGACGTGCGCAAGATGGTCGGGCGCGGGGCCAAGGCCCTATTGGAACGCGGTTTCGCCGCCGCCGGCGCGCCGCTGGACGCCGAGAGCGCGCCCGCCCTGGTCGAGCGCTTCATCGCCCTCTATTTGGGCCGGATCGCCCAGGAGAGCACGCCCTTTCCGGGCATGGTCGAGACCCTGGTGTCGTTGCGCACGGTCGGCGCCAGGCTGGCGGTCTGCACCAACAAGCTGACCCACCTGTCGATCGCCCTGCTCGACGCCCTGGACCTGACCCAATATTTCGACGCCGTGGTCGGGGCCGACCACGCCCCCGCCCCCAAGCCCGACCCGCGTCACGTGCTGGCGACGATCGCTGCGGTCGGCGGCGATCCGGCCCGCGCCGTGATGGTCGGCGACAGCATCAACGACGTGCTTTCGGCCAAGGCGGCCGGCGTGCCGACCCTGCTGGTGTCGTTCGGCTATACCGAAGCCCCGGTCGAAACCCTAGGCGGAGATCTGTTGATACACGCCTTCTCCGAGGTCCAGGAGGCCTGCGTCCGGCTTTTGACCTCTTGCGGTCGGGGAACGACCGGGCTATAGGCCCGTCCCTCTCGCGGCGAGGACTTCAAACCTCACCGACACGGCGGATGCTTAGCTCAGCGGGAGAGCACCTCGTTCACACCGAGGGGGTCGTAGGTTCAATCCCTACAGCATCCACCAACCCTTCCACCTTCTGCATCTGAACGCCGGTCGCCGGGCCCAGCCCGATTTGACATCGGCGGTCAGGCTCCCCATCTACCCGTTATCCAGCGGGCTTCGCGATCTCTTCGCACCCCGCCGGTCGCCTGATCGCAGGCCTCTGATCCCCAAAGCTCGCGCACCGCGCAAACCACGGCTTCGGCGACCCAGAATAAGCGGGATATCCGTTTTCCGGATCCGCCCGCCTTTCCTCAGAGCTCCGCGTCGCACCAGACGCTCGCGCCATAGGGCGCGCGCTCACCGAGCCTCCGCAGCTGCGCAACCTGAACGTCGCCGGCCGAGGCTCAAGCCACACTCCAGAAAGCCAATATGACTATCCTATCAACTCAAACCTTCTCCCCCCATGCCCTGCCCACGATCTACGTGACGCAGGCCGACCACGAGATCCTCACCAACCTGGCCGACGCCAACGGCGGTCGCGCCCTGGGCGGCCGCGTGCTGGCCGGCGAAATGGACCGCGCCCTTATCGTTGAACCCGGGCAAGCACCCCGCCCTTTTGCCGGCATCGGCTCGACCGTCCATTACCAAGACCTGACCAGCGGCCAGGACCGCACGGTGCGCCTTAGCCTGCCGCGCGACGCCAGCATCGACAACCATCGCGTCTCGGTGGTCGCCCCGGTCGGCGCTGCGCTGATCGGCATGACTGCCGGCGAGACCTTCCGCTGGACCGATGACGAGGGCCGAACGCGCGGCATCCGGGTGCTGGCCGTCGACAACTGATTGCGTGCGATCGCCACTAAATTTTCAATCAAGCGGAGCCATTCGCCGCCGGCCGCGTTTATCAACGGAACGGGGACCTAAGCCATGACTGATCAAACTTCGACCAAGCTGACCTTCGAGCGCGAGCTCGTCGCCCTGATCCCTCACCTGCGCGCCTTTGGCCGCTCGCTGTGCGGCAACGCCACCCACGGCGACGACCTGGCCCAGGACGCCCTGGCCAAGGCGCTGGCGTCGCGCGACTCCTATACGCCGGGCACCAACTTGAAGGCCTGGACCTTCATGATCCTGCGCAACGTCTTCTATTCCGAGAAGCGCCGTTCGTGGCGCTCGTGCTCGCTTGATCCGGAAGTGGCCGAGCGCACCCTGATCTCGGTGTCCAACCCGACCGCCGCGCTGGAGCTCGACGAACTGCGTCGCGCCCTGGACATGCTGCCTGCCGACCAGCGCGAGGCCCTGATCCTGATCGGCGCCGCAGGCATGTCGTATGAAGAAGTCAGCGACATCACCGGCGCGGCCCTGGGCACGATCAAGAGCCGGGTCAGCCGGGCCCGCGATCGCCTGGCCCTGATCTTCGCCGAGGGCGCGATCACCGAGGACCACCTACCGGCCCACACCGCCATGGCCGCGATTTTCCAGCGCATCGACACCTACCGCATGGCCCGCGCGGCTTAGACACCTTCAAGCCGGCCCATCAGAATGGCCGCCTGCCCCGTCCGGGACGGGCGGCCTTCTTGATTCCGGGGTGCGTCCCGCCACGGCGCCTCAACTTCCACTCACCCCGGCGAAAGCCGGGACCCAAACTGGGCGGGCCGTCTGGCACAGCGCAACCACCAGACTAGGCTTGGGTCCCGGCTTTCGCCGGGATGAAGAGAATTTGGGATGGCCTCCACCCCGCCAACCCTTAGCGCGAAGCCGGATCCCAGGCCGCCACCTTGTAGCCGTTCTCATCCAGGCACTTGTCCATCGCCATCTTGTGGGCGTTGTCCTGGGCCATGCGCGCGGCCTTTGACCCGCCCTTGGCCTTGTCATAGGGCACCTTGAGGATCAGTCCGGTCTGCCCGGGCTCGGCGTCACGCGCGGTGGCGCTGGACCGCGAGATCAGGAACCTGTCCGTCTTGCCGGCCCGCACCTGATCGCGACAGGCGGCGAAGGTGGTGGCGAAGGCCTTCTCGTCGGAGGCCTTGGTTTCCAGGCGCGGCGAATAGCCCATGCCGCCGCCGCCGCCCATCATCGAACAGGCGCCCAGCGACGTCACGCAGGCGATCGCTGAGGCGGCGACCAGGATCTTGCTACGCTTCATGTTTTCCACTCCCCAAACCGGGCGACCGGCTCGCCCGAGCTTGAGGAGCGCGCGTCTCAAGGTTCCGGTTCCCCGGCGCCTCAAGCCGCCTTGCAGACCTGCGGCGCGAACTCGGGGTAATATCCGGCCATCATCCGCTCGGCATAGGCCACCAGGTTGGGGAAGCCCTCGGCCCGGCGACGGATGGGCGAGTCGAAGAACGGCGTCAGGATCTGGGCCAGCATGGCGAAGACGATGGCGTCGACGCTGGTCGGGCGGTGACCCATTATGAACGACGTGTGCCCCAGGGTTTCCGACAGGGCGGTCAGCGACCAGGCGGCCAGCTCGACCATCTCGTCGGGCGAATGGCGTCCCATGCCCACGGCGTTGAGATTGCTCCGCACGGCGCCCAGCAAGCCGTCAATCGCGTCGGCCCGCGCCTCGCCCGGCATGCCGTCGAACCAATGGGCCGGGCCCTTGGCGAAGTTGTCGTCGTCGGAGAACCGGAAATGGCAGTTGGCCCAGCCCAGGTGGTTCTCGACCATCCGCTCGATCGCCCAGGCATGGGCGCGCTGGGCCTTGGTGAGGCCGGCGTCCAGATCGACCCCGTAGCTGCGCTCGAGATAGGCGCGGATGAAGGTCGAATCGGCCACCTTGACGCCGTCGTCGTCGATCCACGGCAGCTGGCCCTTGGGCGCGGTTTCGGGCCGGGCCGGAACTTTTTCGTACCAGCGGCCCGCCATCTTCAGGTGGATCTCGGTCTTGGTGACATAGGGGCTGCCCTCGGGAAGACCGTAGGCGGGGCCAGTGGCGTAGAGCGTGATCATCTCGGTATCCCCTGATACTGCGCCCCACCCATTGTCCCTGGAAGGCGCCGTGTTGCGACATTCAGACGCTACCGCCATGCTGCTGCCAGCATGCTGTCAGCATCGACGGATAGGGTGGACCCATGAGACGCGCCGAACGCCTTTTCCAGATCATCCAGATCCTCCGCCGCAACCGGCAGCCGGTGACCGCCGACGCCATGGCGGCCGAGCTGGAGACCTCCAAACGCAGCGTTTATCGCGATATCGCCGCCCTGGTCGGTCAGAGGGCGCCCATTCGCGGCGAAGCGGGCGTCGGCTATGTGCTGGAGGCCGGGTACGACATGCCGCCCCTGATGCTGACTCCCGACGAGATCGAGGCCGCCGTGCTGGGCGCCCAGTGGGTCGCCAGCCGCGGCGACCCCGTTCTGGCCACCGCCGCCCGCGACCTGATCGCCAAGATCGCCTCCGCCGTGCCCGAGGAGCTACGGCCCTATGTGTTGACCCCCGCCACGGGGACCGGCACGAACTGGAAGGCCCTGCCGGACGGCATCGACATCGCCCAGACCCGCGCCTGGATCCATGCCGGCCGCAAGATCCGCCTCGACTATCGCGATGTGGAGGGCGCCGTCAGCCAGCGGGTGATCTGGCCGGTGACGGTGGGGTATCTGGACACCGTGCGGCTGCTGATCGGCTGGTGCGAGCTGCGCGGCGATTTCCGGAATTTCCGGACGGACCGGATCGAGGGGGCCGAGTTCCTGGACGAGAAGCATGGGCAGCGGGCCGGGGTGCTGAGGGCGCGGTGGCAGAGAGCGCTGGAGGAAGAGCGGGCGCGGTGGGTGGAGAAGGGGTGTGGGAGTTAGTTTTCGTTGTCGACCCAAGTTAAACATTCAAAAAGTTTCGGGGCTCGCAGCGCTTGCGCTAGGTTCGAACAGAAATGGCTGCCGGCCTTTCGAGGCATCCGCCAGCGTATATTTATTCAATGCTCCAACGAAGGCTTCGCGACCTTCGTGCAAGATGTGCTTCAACTCGCAAGTCGCGGTTATCTTGCAGGTGTTGGACACCGCATCGAAGCATTCGACAACCTGCATGTGCGGCTCAAGCTTTTGAACTATGTCGCCAATCCGCAGCAGCACCGGATCGTGCGCCAGCCGGATGCCTCCTCCCCGTCCTTTCGACGAGGTGATGTAGCCTAGCTGGGCCAGGCGGTGGACAACCTTAACCAGGTGATTTCGCGAGATGCCGTAGTGCTCCGCGATTTCTCTGACGCTGGACTGGCTCTGCGGCCTTGACGCCAGGAACATCAGGCTTCGAAGTCCGAAATCGGTGAAAACCGTCAGCTGCATAATATGCCTTGTCCGTACATATTAGCCGAGATAACTAAGATGTATCCAGTCTGCATATTAGGAGATCTCCCGTGCCCAGCCAACAGACCATCACCATCGTCAAGGCGACGGCTCCAATTCTGGAAGAACACGGCGAGGCGCTTACCCGGCATTTCTACACCCGGCTCTTCGCAAATAATCCCGAGGTAGCGCCCTACTTCAATTCGGCGAACCAAGCCGGCGGACGCCAGCAGAAGGCCCTGGCGGCTGCGATCACCGCCTACGCCGCCAACATCGACAACCTAGAGGTTTTGGGTAACGCCGTGGAGTTGATTACCCAGAAGCACGCATCGCTGATGATCAAACCCGAGCATTATCCCATCGTCGGGGAGAATCTTCTGGCGTCTATCCGTGAGGTTCTGGGAGAGGCGGCGACCGACGACATCATAGCGGCTTGGGCGGAGGCCTACGGCTTTCTCGCCGAAATCATGATCGGCCGGGAAAAGCAGATTTATGCGGAGAATGTCGCCAGGGCGGGCGGTTGGGAGGGTTTCAAGAAGTTCAAGGTCGTCCGCAAGCAGGCGGAAAGCAGCAATATCGTGTCCTTCTACCTGCAGCCGGCCGACGGTAGCGCCCCCCCTACCTTTAAGCCCGGGCAGTACATAACGCTGCGTGTACCGACGCCTGAGGGCTCGACCACCATGCGAAACTACAGTCTTTCAGACGCGTCCGGCCAAGATTCGCTGCGCATCAGCGTGAAGCGCGAGGAGAGGGGTTATGTTTCGAACCTACTCCACAACGATATACGGGAAGGCGACACCCTCGACCTAGGCCCGCCGTGTGGCGAATTCTTCCTTGATATTACAGAGAACCATGAGCGACCACTCGTCCTTTTAGCTGCCGGTATTGGGGTGACTCCGCTCTTCTCGATCCTGCAAACCGCGTTGGTTCAGATGCCTGGGCGCGAGATCGTGTTCATTCACGGCTGCCTCACGCCCGACGTACAAGCGTTTCGAGAGCCTCTAGAGGATCTTTCGAAGAAGTATCCAAACCTTCGGCTGCACCATCGTTATAATAGCGGATCCTTGGCCATAGACGCTGTCACCAGCACCGGGATGATTGACGCCGAACTGATCGAGGCGTTCGTGCCGCAGAGAGATGCCGATTACTTTTTCTGTGGGCCCCAGCCTTTCATGGTCGGCATCTATCAGGAGCTACTCAAATGGGGTCTGCCACCGGCTCAAATACGGTTTGAGTTCTTTGGACCACGTGAGGTGTTGAAAGCCGCCTGATTACCGTTCTCAGCCAACGGAATGCGCTCCGAAGAGCCCCGCTCACGGAGCGCATGTCCGCTGCCGACCCTAAGCTCGCGCTAAGAAAGTCAGCTTCCAAGTCGGACGCCAACGTCCGCTCTCCACCCCTCGCTGACCTTCGGAACGTTCGCTTCCTGGCGATCGCCAGCATCCGCCCCGGATGCGGCCACGCCTTGAAACCTTGCCGTTGCGGGCGGATTGGGAAGGGGCTGGAGCTGGAGCTGACGCCATGAGCGCTGTGCTTATATAGCTCGCCCAATCGCTTTGGGATCTGGGTGCCGGCATTCGCCGGGATGAGCGGATTTAACCTAGACCCCGTGCCGTTTCGCGAACGTCGCGAACAGCTCCGGCCAGGCCGCCACCGGCTTGCCTGTGATAGACCGCATCCCAAACCCGTGGCCGCCCTCCTCGAAGACGTGCAACTCGGCCGGGACCGCCTTGGCCTTCAGGGCCGTGAACATCATCAGGCTGTTGGCCACCGGCACGGTCTTGTCGTCGGCGGCGTGGACCAGGAACACCGGCGGGACGCGGTCGGTGACGGTCTGGTCGGGCGAATAGAGCGCGATCTGCTCGGGCGTCGGCGAGGGCCCCAGCAGTTGCTTGCGCGAGCCGCCATGGGCCGGGCCGTCGGCCATGGAAACCACGGCGTACATCAGGCACGACAGGTCCGGCCGGGCCGACAGGTCGTCGGCGGCGTCGACCGGGTCATAGACCTTGGCGTCGAAGCGGGTGGTCAGGCTGGCGGCCAGGTGCCCGCCGGCCGAGAAGCCCATGATCGCCACGCGCGCCGGGTCGAACCTCATCGCCGCCGCCTTGGACCGCGCCAGCCGCACGGCGCGCTGGGCGTCCTGCAGCGGCGCGTCGGGCCCCGCGCCCCACCCGTCGCCGGGCAGGCGATAGAGCAGGACGAAACAGGTATAGCCATGGTCGGCCAGCCAGCGGGCGGTCTCGAAGCCCTCCTTGTCGGTCACCACCCGCTCATAGCCGCCGCCGGGCATCAGGATCACCGCTGCGCCATTGGGCTTGGCGGGGCGGATCACGGTCAGGGTCGGCTTGCGGGTGTGGGTCACGGCGCGGTCGCGCAGGCCCTTGGGGTCCCCGCGCTCAATGATCGTCTCGACCACCGTGACGCCGCTCGCGCCGGGCGGATCGCCGGGCCACAGGGACAGGATTTCCGTGGGGTCCATGGGAGGAGCCTGGGTCTTAGGTTTCGCCTTGGCCTGGGCGGCGCCCGCGACGGCCGAGGCCAGCAGGCCGCCGGTCAGGCTGGCCAGGGTTCCCCGACGGTTCAACATGGCGACGTCCCTAAGCAACTTTAGGGAACCGTAGGACCCCCCGTTCGCCACCGCAAGTCACCGGTGTCATTGCCTTGGCGCCTAACCCCCCGCGAACCGCAGGTGGTGCAGCACGATCCCGCTGGTGGTGGCGACGTTCAGCGAGTCGAAACCGCCGGCCATCGGGATGCCCACCGTCCGTACCCGCGCCATCACCTCGGCCGACAGCCCCGGCCCCTCGGCGCCCAGCAGCACCGCCG
This sequence comes from Caulobacter sp. DWR3-1-2, assembly GCF_049896225.1. Classification (NCBI taxonomy): domain Bacteria; kingdom Pseudomonadati; phylum Pseudomonadota; class Alphaproteobacteria; order Caulobacterales; family Caulobacteraceae; genus Caulobacter; species Caulobacter sp. DWR3-1-2. Next base: position 180,704 of record NZ_JAFCTW010000002.1, read on the forward strand.
CGCGCGCCGGCGGGACCAGCGCGGCCAGGGTCTGGTCGGCCGCCGGGCTCAACGCCAAACCCTGGAAGCCGTGACGCTCGAGCAAGGCCACAACGTCCTCCCCCGGCGCCAGCCAGGCGGTGGGCACGCTCATCGTCGCGCCGATCGAGACGCGGATGGCCTTACGGTAGAAGGGATCGCAGCAGTCGCCGTCGAGGATCACCCCGTCCACGCCGAAGGCGGCTGCGTTGCGGAAGATGCCGCCGAGATTGTCGTGATTGGCGATGCCCATCAGGATGAGCACCACCGCCCGCTCGCCGGCTTGCGCCAACAAGGCCTCCGCTCTCAGCGGCTCGGGCTTGCGCCCCACGGCCAGCACGCCGCGGTGCAGGTGGAAGCCGGCGATGGCGTCCAGCACCGCCTGGCCGACGACATAGACCGGCGCGCCGTCGGGCAGGGCCTCGAACACCGCCGCCAGTTTGTCGGCCCGCTTGCCATCGACCAGCAGCGACTGCACTCGATCCGGCCTGTCGCGGACGAAGGCCCGCAGCACGGTCTCGCCCTCGGCGATGAACAGGCCCTGGCGGCCGACCAAATCGCGCTCCTTGATGTCGCGATAGGCTGCCACGCGTGGGTCGTTGGGATCGTCGATGGGGATCAGGTCGGCCACAGGGACCCTCGCGGAAGCGCTAACGCACGCCCCGTATCGGAAGGATCGCCAGGCCGCCAGCCGTCGCAAGGCCCGCGGCGACCAGATAGAGCGCGTGATAGTTCACGTGGGTCGGCCCCAGGAAGTACAGGGCCAGCACCGGGGCCAGGGCCTGGGGGAGGGTGTTGGCCAGGTTGATCACCCCCAGGTCCTTGCCGGCGTTCTTCTGCGAGGGCAGCACCTGGCTGACCAGGGCGATGTCGACGGCGTAATAGCAGCCCGCCCCGCAGCCGAAGATCAGGAAGCCTAGGACGACGATCGGCCACGCCGGCACCAGCGAGAAGGTGATCATCGCCGCCGCCAGGGTCAGGGCCGCGCCGGCCGCGAACAGCTTGCGACGCCGCAGGCGGTCCGAGAGCATGCCGCCCAGCATGCCGCAGGTGACATTGGCGCAGGTGGCCACCGTGGTCAGCAGGGCCAGGCCCTCCTCGGCCCGCCGGCCCGGGAAAAGGCGCGTGTAGTGCAGCGCGTCCTGCAAATAATAGAGCATGTAACACTGGGTCAGAGTGATCGCGACCAGCACCATGAACCGACTGATCCAGGCCAGGGCGAAGTCGGGATACTTCACCGGATTGACCCACAGGTCGGCCAGGAAGGCGCGCCATTTCAGGGTCGGCCGCTCGCTGATCGGCAGGGGCGCGTCGTTGAGGCTGAGCGCGAAGGGCGCGATGGCGATCAGCAGCACGAGCCCGATCGCCAGGTAGCGGGAGCCTTCGGTGAACAGCAGGCCGCCCACCAGCACCGCACCGGCCATGGCGCCGATCGGATGGCCCAGGCTGAGAAAGGCCGCCACCCGGCCCTTCTGGACGTCGGGCACCCGGTCCGGCAGCACCGCCAACAAAGCCGAGAACAGCAGGTTGAAGGCCAACTGGAAACAGACCACGCCCAGCATCAGAGTGGCCGCGCTGTGGGCGCGCATGATCATCAGATAGGAAGCGACCGTTCCCAACGCCCCGGCGATCATCCAGGGCCGGCGACGGCCGAAACGCGAGGTGGTGCGGTCGCTGATCGCTCCGGCCAGCAGGTTGGCGACGCTGGCGACGATCGCGCCCCAGATCGCCACCTGGCTCAGCACCACCGCCTTGTGACCCGGGTCAATGGCCTCGGCCTTCAGCGGCAACAGCACCTGGATCAGGGGCATGAAGCTGACATAGGCCCCGATCTGGGCGATCGTGAAGGCAGCGATGAAGCCCGCCTTGACGGGCACGGTCGGCCTTGCCTTATCGATCGCTTCGACCTCCACCGCCGACATCACGCCCCCCGAAAACGTGCGGTCTATGCCGCGATTGGCGCGACACTGACCTCGCCCGCCGGGTGATACAAGCCAGGACCGCCACCGAAAGCGCCCGTCTCGCCGATTTTTCAAAAGCGAACGTCGCCTTATGCCGCCCAGTTGCTCTAGGCTGACGCCATGGAGATGAGTCCTATCAAACCAGACTTGGCGGGCCCATGGCGTCGGTGACGATCTACGACGTGGCGGCGCGGGCGGAAGTGTCGATCAAGACGGTCTCCCGAGTCATGAACAAGGAACCCAATGTCCGCCCGGCGATGCGCGACAGGGTGCTCGAGGCGGCCAACGCCCTGGGCTACGCGCCGAACCTGTCGGCCCGCAGCCTGGCCGGGTCGCGCTCGTTCGTGATCGCCGTCTTCGCCGACGCCGCCCTGACCATCGACCACTGGCGCAGCGAGCGCGGTTCGGACTACCTGCAGCGCATTCAATTGGGCGCGACGCTGGAATGCCGGGGCGCGGGCTATCACCTGCTGGTGGAGCTGATCGACCATGACGACCCCAAGGTGCGCCAGGAGGTCGGCGCCCTGCTAGCCGCCCTGAAGCCCGACGGCGTCATCCTCACCCCGCCCAGCTGCGACAACGCCGTGGTGCTGGAACTGCTCGACAAGTCCGGCACGCCCTATGTGCGCCTAGGTCCTGAAAAGCCGGAGGGCCTGGGCGCCCGCGTCCACATGGACGACGTCGCCGCCGCCCGCGAGATGACCGAGCACCTGGCGGACCTTGGTCACGCGCGGATCGGCTTCATCATGGGCGACAAGCGCTACGGCGCCAGCCAGGCCCGGCGCCAGGGCTATCTGGCCGCCATGAAGGCGCGCGGCCTGAAGGTCGACAAGGCCTGGATCCGCCAGGGCGACTTCACGTTCGAGTCCGGTCACGAGGCGGCGACGGCCCTGCTGGCCCTGCCCGTCCGCCCGACGGCGATCTTCGCCAGCTCCGATGAAATGGCGTTAGGAGCACTGGCCGCCGCAGCCGAGGCCGAGATCAGCGTGCCCGGCGAGGTGTCGGTGGCCGGTTTCGACGACAGCCCTGTCTCGCGCCTGAGCCGTCCCCAGTTGAGCACCATCCGCCAGCCGCTGGTCGAGATGTCGACCCTGGCCACCAAGATGCTGATCAACGGCGTGGCCCGCTACAGCGGCGCCGAAACCCAGCCGCCACGGGACGAACTGCTGCCGTTCACCCTGATCCACCGCGCTTCGACGGCGGCGGTGGCGGAAGGGTGAGGCTCCGCGCCTCAGCGGTTGCAGCCCGACCCTCAGCGTCCTGAGCGGGCGAACGCCGAGGCGCGAGCGCGGACCTCTGGCGCTGGCGTGTCGGCCTGAACAAACCCCGCCCCCGTGCGGAAACCGCCGACATGGTTGGATAGGTCCGCCGCATCGGCCCGCAGGGCGTGGGTGGCCTGGGTGGATCGCTGGACCATGGCGGTGTTGCGCTGGGTGACCTGGTCGAGCTGGTTGACGGCCACATTGACCTGCCCCAGGGCGGAAGCCTGCTCGTTGGCCGAGGCTGCGATCTCGTCGACCAAGGCGTCGATCGAGCCCACCTTGTCGACGATGCCACGCAGGGCCTCACCCGTCTGGCCCACCAGGTCGACGCCCTCGCCCACCTTGCGGCTGGAGTCGGCGATCAGGGTCTTGATCTCCTTGGCGGCGTCGGCCGAGCGCTGGGCCAGGGCGCGGACTTCCTGCGCGACGACCGCGAAACCGCGACCGGCGTCGCCGGCCCGCGCCGCTTCGACGCCGGCGTTCAACGCCAACAGGTTGGTCTGGAAGGCGATCTCGTCAATGACGCCGAGGATCTGCGAGACCTTGTCCGAGGAGCTTTCGATCTGCGTCATGGCCTGGGCCGCGCGGGTCACCACCGCGCCCGAGGCTTGGGCGTCGGCGGCGGCTTGCCGGACCTGAACAGAGACCGCCTTGGCGCTCCTGGCGGTGCGGTCGACGGTGGCGGTGAGTTGTTCGACGGCGGCGGCGGTCTGTTGCAGGGTCGCGGCCTGCTGCTCGGTCCGCTGGGCCAGGTCGTCGGCGGCGTGGGCAATGTCGTCGGCCCCGGCGCGGATGCCCGAGGTGGCGCGGGTCACCGCGTTCATGGTCTTGTCGAGCGCTGCGGCGGCGTTGTCGAAGTCGCTCTTCAAGCTCTCGAACTCGGCTGACAGCACGCCCTCAACCCGCGCCGACAGGTCGCCGGCCGCCAGGCGCGACAGGGCCACGCCCAGGGCGGCGATGGCCGCGGCGCGCTGGCGGTCGGAGGCCTGGCGCTCGGCCTCCAGCCGGTCGCGTTCTTCCAGCAGCACCGAGAAATAGGCCGAGACCGACAGATCGATGTCGAGGAACACCGCCTTGGTCAGGGCCACCACCTGATCGGCGCCGTCGGTGTCGGCCTTGCCGCCGCCGAACAGTCCGCCCTTGCGGCGCTTGGCCAGCACGGCGCGGATCAAGCCTTCGACGACCAGGGCGTAGCCGCCGATCGACCAACGCGGCTCAAGGCCCGCGCGGGCGTTGGACTGGCCGACGCGCTCGACCGCCTGCAGGTAGTCGGTGCCTTGATCGCCCGAGGTCATCCGCTTCCAGTGCGCCACCTGGCGGGCCTGGGCGCTTTCACCGCGCCCGCCCTGGAAGAGACCGCTAGTCTCGGCGAAGCCTTTCAGCTGGACGTAGAAGCTGTCCAACGCCGAGGGGATCGCGGCGTCGAGGGCCGGCTTGGCCGCCTGCAAAGCCGTCCTCGACCGATGATCGAAACGCATGAAGGCCATGCGCTGGTCGAGTTGCGGGTTGGCGCTCATGCGAGGAGTTCCGATTCACTTCGTGCGTTCAAGCAACGAGCCGTGACGGGAATTCATTAACCAAGATTGAAGCGGGGCTGTCGGGTGCAGATAAGACGCGGTTAGATGCTCCTCGCGAACCAGACAATGAAGGCGGCGACGCAGAGCAGGCCGAGCCAGAGGATCACCCTTACCCACAGGGGGTCAGGCGGCGCGACCTGGGCGGGCCATGGCACGGTCAAGGCGCGAAGCGCCGCGACGAACGCGGCGCTGGCGCCGACGACTCTGACCCAGTCGAGCTGAATCCAATGCCGAGCCATGACGATGGATTCCGCGTCCGTGATCGTATTCTTGGGCGAGCCCAGGCCATGGTACCAGAGCGCGGCGTTCATCGGCCAAAACGCGGTAACCGTGAGGATCAGCAGAGCGAGAATGCCGATCGATGGGAGGCATAGGAGCCAGCGATAACGCCATGGCGTCTTCCAGCCCGCAATCAGGGCCCCGAACGCCGCGATGAGCATGGCTGCTGAGAAGGGGATAAAGAAGGCCCCCGTATCGACCGGCCATGCCTTGCCATAGGGCATCATCGCCAAGGACTGCGGCGGGTGGGCGCTCCAAGCGCCTGCCAAGACAACGAGATCGAAGAGCTTTGCGCCAACCAAAGGGCCGCCGACCAGCACCGCCAGCCACAAGAAGGCTCTGGTTGCAACTTCACGACGCGGCATGTCCGACCCCTAGCTTGGCTTGAGAAAGTGCCCGATGTCGAGCCAAGTGTCTATTTCAGCATAACCCGACCGGCAGGTCCGTTTCGCACCACGTCTTCGGCGCTCGATCCCTGCGTTCAGACCTTCCAGCCTGCTATCCTCTATGCCGTCCACAGATAGCGCCATGTCTCCGAAATCGGCGCCCCGCCGCGTAGCAGCCGCAGCGACAATTCCACGTTCGTGGCCGCCGGCTTCAGCCCGAACGCCGCCCGCGCCGAGGCGTCTTCCGGATAGGGCGACAGGGCCCGCCAGGCGATCTCGCCGCCCGTCGCCTCGACCTCCAGGGCCACCCCATCCAAGCCCTCGGCGAGCGCCCCGCCCTGCAGGTCGACGGTGAACAGCCGCAGGCCCGCCTGGGCGTCGGCGCCTGTGCGCGTGCGGAACACCCGCGCGCCGGGGGTGGCGAAGCGCTCCTGGCCCCAGTGCAGGCGGTAGCGCAGATCGACCTGCGAGCCCGCCGCCCACGGCTGTTCTGGCCGCCAGAAGATGGCGATGTTGTCGTCGCTCTCCTTGGTGGTCGCCAGCTCGGCCAGATGGATGGCGCCCTTGCCCCAGGGGTCCAGGGGCTCGACCCACAGGCTGGGCCGCAGGTCGTAGCGGGCCTGCAAGTCACCGAAGTCTTCCAAGGCGCGGGCTCGCTGCACTAGGCCAAAGCCCTTGGGGTTCTCGTCGGGGAAATTGCTGAGCCGGTGGGCCTTGGGGTTCTGCAGTGGCCGCCACAGATGCTCGTCGGCCCCGGTCCAGATCGCCAGGCCGTCGCTGTCATGCACGGCGGTGCGGAAGTCATCGACCGGCGAGGCGGCGGCCACGTTGAACAGGAACATGCTGCTCATCCCCGCTGCGCCGGCCTTGGCCATGGCCACGCGCGGGAAGATGGACGCCGTCACGTCAAACACCACGTCCTCGCCCGGGCGGATCGTGAAGCTGTAGGCGCCGGCGCAGCTGGGACTGTCCATCAGGGCGTGGACGACCACTGCCTCGCCTTGGTGGGCCTCACTGGTGTTTTGGGGCCGCTCGAGCCAGAAGGCGATGAAGTCGGGAAACTCCTCGTTGGGCTCACCCGCCCCAATCGCGAGGCCGCGCGCCGAGAGGCCGTAGCGCTGGCCGCGGCCCAGGCTGCGGAAATAGCTGGCGCCCTGGAACACCGCGATCTCGTCCAGCTTGTCGGCGTCGTTCAGCGGATAGAGCAGGCGGAAGCCCGAAAAGCCGTTCCAGGCCTTGGCGACATCAGCATGCTCGCCGGGAATGTCGAACATCGCCGGGTCGAAGGCGATCGGCCGGGCCAGCCCTGCGGCGACCTCGTGGATCGGCAGCGGGAGGGAATAGAGATAGGCGGGCGGGAAGAACTCCGCGCGGAAGGAGGGACGGCGGTCCTTCCACAGGTCCGCCTCGGGCCGGAAGCGGATGCGGAAATAGTCGTCGTAGGACAGACCCGAGAGGGCCGGCTGGCGCGCGGGCTGGATATAGGAAGTCACGGCCAGGCGCCGGGCGCGTTCGCGCAGCAGTCCGACGGAAAAGGGCTCGGCGGCGTCCTCGACCTCGGCTTCCTCCCCGGCCCGCGCCATCGCCAGCCGGGGGGCCAGGGCCAGCACGGCCGATAGCGAAAGCTTGCCGAGCGCCGCGCGCCGGTTCACGGAACTCGAATACATGCTGGCCTTCTAAAGCAACCCGACGTCACCGCGCTACCGAACGCGGCCTGGACGGCGCCGATTGGCCTTTTCGCCTTGGAACAGGGCGCCGATAGGGCGATCGGCGACGAGGCTGCTGGCGTGACGTGGCAGGCGCGTCTATCACGGCGCGCAACAAGCGCGACCTTGGTGCGTTTGGGCTTTGGTCGACCTCTTTGCTAGGGTTGCGACGTCTGGAAAGAGAGACCTAAGGGCTTCATGGGCGCGCCGGCTGATTTTACCTTCGAGGACATCGACGGCCATCGCACAGCCGTGCTTTCCGGCGACTGGACCGCGCGCGGCATGGTCGACGCCGGCGAGCGTCTTGTCGGCGCCTTGGATGGCTCGGACGCCGTCGATCTGGACCTAACCAACCTCACTCGCTGCGACACAGCCGGGGCCTATGCGATCATCCGCGCCGCTGACGGCCGGGTCACAGCCGGTCACATCAAGGCCAGCAGCCAGACCGAGCGCCTGCTGAAACTGGTCGGCGACGCCGTCCAGGTCGAGCCGGAGGCCGCCCCGCCCCGTCGCGGCTTCCAGGCCCTGCTTGAACGCGTTGGCCGCGGCGTGTATGGCCTGGGCGACGATCTCTACAGCACCCTCGCCTTCCTGGGCCACTTGCTGGTGGCCATCGGCCGCTGCATTGCCAAGCCCAGCCGCATTCGCTGGGCCCCGGTCTTCTCGCTGGCCGAGCGCGCCGGGCTTGACGCCATTCCGATCGTGGCCACCACCACCTTCTTCATCGGCGCGGTCGTGGCCCTGCTGGGCGCCAACCTGCTGACCCAGTTCGGGGCCCAGGTGTTCGCGGTCGAGCTGGTCAGCATTTCGGTGCTGCGCGAGTTCAACATCCTGATTACCGCCATCCTGCTGGCCGGGCGTTCGGCCTCCAGCTTCGCGGCCGAGATCGGCTCGATGAAGATGAACCAGGAAATCGACGCCATGCAGGTGATGGGCGTTGACCCCTACGAAGCCCTGGTCCTGCCGCGCTTCACCGCCCTGCTGATCACGATTCCCCTGCTGACGTTCGTGGCCACCCTGGCCGGCCTCGCGGGCGGCATCGCGGTGACCTGGGCGGTGCTGGACTTGTCGCCGGGCTTCTTCCTGCAGCGCATGAACGACAGCGTCGGCGTGCAGCACTTCTGGATCGGCATGTCCAAGGCGCCGGTGATGGCCATGGTCATCGCCGCCATTGGCTGTCGCCAGGGCATGGAAGTCGGCAATGACGTCGAATCTCTCGGCCGCCGCGTGACCTCCGCCGTCGTCCAGGCCATCTTCGCGATCATCGCCATCGATGCGATCTTCGCCCTGGTCTACATGGAGATAAACGTATGACTTCGGTCATCGCCGCTCCCGCCGAAGACCAAGCCCAATCGACCGCCGAGGCGCCGCCGGTCCGGGTCACGGGCTTGGTCTCGCGGTTTGGCGACAACATCATCCACGAGAACCTGGACCTGACCGCCAATCGCGGCGAGGTGCTGGGCGTGGTCGGCGGTTCGGGCTCCGGCAAGTCGGTGCTGCTCAACACCATCATCGGCCTGAAGGTCCCCGACGGCGGCACGGTCAAGCTGTTTGGCCAGGACATGGCCGACGCCTCGCGCAAGCGCTGGAACGTCATCGAGCGGCGCTGGGGCGTGCTGTTCCAGCAGGGCGCGCTGTTCTCGAACCTGACCGTGCGGGAGAATGTCTCCGCGCCACTGCACGAGCATACCCGCCTGCCAAGGCGCGAGATCGACCACCTGGCTGACCTGAAGATCGCCCTGGTTGGCCTGCCCGCCCGGGCCGGCAATCTGAAGCCCGCCGAGCTGTCGGGCGGCATGCGCAAGCGCGCGGGCCTGGCACGGGCCCTGGCCATGGACCCCGAGCTGCTGTTCCTCGACGAGCCGACGGCCGGCCTGGATCCGATCAGCGCCGCAGCCTTCGACACCCTGATCAAGGACCTGTCCGACAGCCTGGACCTGACCGTGTTCATGATCACCCACGACCTGGACACCCTCTACGAGATCACCGACCGCATCGCGGTGATCGCCGACAAGCATGTGGTCGCCACCGGCTCCGCCCAGGAGCTGGAGAAGAACGACCACCCCTGGATTCAAGAGTATTTCATGGGACCGCGCGGTCGCGCGGCCGCCGGCAAGGCGACGCCTCAACCCGCGCCGCAGGCGACACCAAGGACGAGTTAATGGAAAGAAACGCCAACTACGCCCTGGTCGGGGGAGCGACGCTGATCCTGTTCATGGGTCTGCTGATCTTCGGCGTCTGGCTGGCAAAGCTCAGCTTCAACCAGGAGTATGACCTGTACGACGTGTTGTTCGTCGGGCCCGTTCGCGGCCTGCAGGACGGCGGCGAGGTGCATTTCAACGGCATCAAGGTCGGCGAGGTCACCAAGATCGCGCTGGACAAGAGTGACCCCAACCGGGTCATCGCCCGGGTGCGCGTCACCTCGGACGTGCCGATCAAGACGGACAGCTTCGCCACTTTGGAGCCCCAGGGCATCACGGGCGTCAACTACATCCAGATCACCGCCGGCGCGCCCGCCAAGCCCTTGCTGAAGAGCACGGTCAAGAAGGACGAGGTGGCGGTAATCCGTAGCCAGCGCAGCGCGCTTTCGGACCTGCTGGAGGGCGGCGGCACGGTGCTGACCCGCACCATCGAGGCGCTGGACCGCATCAACCGCGTGCTGTCGGATGACAACGTCAAGACGGTCAGCGCCGCGATCAGCGACGTGCAGTCCGTCACCGCCGAGCTGCGCGAGCGCAAGGAGATCATCGCCGACGCCCAGCAGGCCCTGCAGAGCATCGAAGCCACCTCGACGCGGATCGGCCAGCTGTCCGACTCGGCCAATGGCCTGGTCAATGGCGACGCCAAGCGGACCCTGGCCAATCTGGGCGACGCCGCCGACGAGCTGAAGGCCACCGCCAAGGACGTGCGCGGCATGGTCGGCAAGCTGGAAGGCCCGACCAGCGACTTCGCCACCACCGGCCTGCCCCAGCTGTCGGCCGCCGTCGTCACCCTGCAATCGGCCGCCGAGTCGCTCGACCGCCTGGTCGGCGAGGTTGAACAGAACCCGCGCGCCCTGGTCAGCAAGGCGCCGGCCAAGGAACTGGAGGTCCAGCCGTGAGCACTCTTTCCATGAGCGTTGGGCGCGTCGCCCTGCGATCCCTGGCGGTCGCCGCTACGGCCCTGGCCCTCACCGGCTGCATCAGCCTGTTCCCCAAGGCGGATCCGTCGGGCCTCTACCGCTTCGGCACGGCGGCCCCGGCCGCGACCAGCGCGCCGGTGGAGAAGTCGTTCGGGGTGTTCAAGACCCCGACCGTCTTCACCCGCGCGGCCATGGGCGACCGGCTGCTGACCTTCACCAATGGCGAGGCCGCCTATATCGCCGGCGCCCGCTGGGTGTCGCCGGCCATCGTGCTGTTCGACGAAGCCGCCGCCCGGGCCTTCGAGGCCGAGAGCAGCCCCGCCCGCCTGGTCACCCGCGGCGAAACCGGCAAGGCCGCCATGGCCCTGCGCCTCGAGGTCCGCGCCTTCGAGACCGACTATGTCGACGGCCCCAAGGCGGCGCCCGAGGTGCTGGTCGAGATCCGGGCCGTCATGACCCGCAACGGCGACCGCGCCCTGCTCGGCGACAAGGTGTTCCAGACGCGGGTCAAGGCGTCGGACAACCGGGTCGGCGCGATCGTCCAGGCCTATGACCAGGCCAACAGCAAGACACTGGCGGACATCATCACCTGGGTGGGCGCTGCGGGCGCGAAGCTGCCGGCGGCGTAGATCCGCCGCTCATTCCAGCGCCGCGATTTCCTTCTCCCCTTGCGGGAGAAGGAACGCGCTGGAAAGGTCGATGACCTCTCTCCGAGATGTGACGCCCCCTACCCCCGCACAAAAATGTTCTTCAACCAGTGCGAGCCGGCCTTGGCGGCCTGGCCCCAGTCCTCGTCTTCGCTGGCGGCGTCGGGGGCGTAGCCCCAAGCGTTGAACAGCTTGACCTTCGTGGCCTTGAAGGCCGCGATGTTGCGCGTCACCAGGGTCAGGCCGTGCTCAAGGGCCGTGGCGGCCAGCAGGGCGTCGCGCCCTCCCCCGTGCGGCAGCTGGGCGCAGCGGCGAACCACCGCCGCATCGACGGGCAGGATGCGGCCGTCAAAGGCCGGCGCGACCTGGACGTCCAGCCAGGCTCGCAGGGCCAAGCCGTGGGTCTTGTCTCGACGCTCGGCGCGCCCTACCCCAGTCTCCAGCTCCAGCAAGGTGAGCGCCGAGATGAAAAGGCTGGCCCGCGCCACCCCGCCCGCCCAGCCGGCCAGCCCCGGGTCGGTCCCGCCCGACTTGGCGTTGCGCAGCTCGAAGACGATGTCGGTGTCGAGCAGGTACATCAGCCGCCGCTCCGGCGGTCCCAGGCGTCATCCGAACGCGCGGCGTCGAGGTCGATGGCCGGAAGTCCTGGCATGGCCAACAGGTCAACTATGGTCTCGGTCTGGCCGGTCAGCCGGCGATAGGTCTCCACGCTCATCAGCACGTGAGTCGCCTTGCCGCGATCGGTGACGAACACCGGCTCGATCCGCGCGGCGCGCTTGGCCTGGCTGACATCCTGGTTGAAGTCGCGGCTGGAGATGACTTTCACGGATCCAAATACCTACATTGACAAGGCTGTCTTGTAGGTACGTTACTACATTGTGACCTTCCGGCAACAGGGAATAAGCCAGCAAAAACAATCTTCTGTACAACCTCGTCAAAAACGGAATTTCAACTTGCGAGCCAAAGCCAAGTCTGCGCGGCTTGGCGCCAACGGCGGTCAACGCCGAGGGGTTTTCACAAGGGGGGACAGTACGTGTCCGACATCATCGCCAGTCTTGTCAGCACCGTCAGCGGCATTCTCGCGCCGCACGGGCCGGCAACCGCCTCCGCCGCGCACAGCTATGCGCCGGGCGATTTCAGCGTTCACTTCTTCCTGCAGCTCGCGGTGATCCTGCTGGCCTGCCGCGTGGTCGGCTGGCTAGGTCAGAAGCTTCTGGGTCAGCCCCAGGTCGTGGGCGAGATGATCGCCGGCGTGGTCCTGGGCCCGTCCTTGCTGGGCCTTGTGTTCCCGCACTTCCAGGGCATGCTGTTTCCCAAGGAAACCAAGAACGTCCTCTATGTCGGCGCCCAGTTGGGCGTGGGCCTGTACATGTTCATGGTCGGCACCAGCTTCCAGGCCGCGCACTTCAAGGCCAAGGCCAAGAGCGCCGCCAGCGTCTCTCTGGCCGGCATCATCGCGCCGTTCCTGATCGCCGTCGCCATCACCCCCTTCCTGCTGAAGGTGCCTGGCCTGTTCGCCGAGGGCATCTCGCGCGCCAACGCCACCCTCTTCCTGGGCGCCTGCATCGCCCTGACCGCCTTCCCGATGTTGGCTCGGATCATCAATGAGCGTGGTTTGGCGAAGACCTCGCTGGGCACCCTGTCGCTGACGGCCGGCGCCTTTGACGACGCGGTGTCGTGGTGCGTGCTGGCCGTGGTGCTGGCCACCTTCGGCGGCGGCCCTGGCGTGGCGGTCCTGGCGATCGGCGGCGGCGTGACCTACGCCCTGTTCCTGGCCTTTTTCGGTCCGCGCCTGCTGGCCCCCCTGGGCCGGATCGTTGAGCGCGAAGGCAAGATGAGCCCGACGATCCTGGCCATCACCCTGATGCTGTTCTGCCTGTCGGCCTTCCTGATGGACGCCGTCGGCATCCACGCCATCTTCGGAGGCTTCATGCTGGGCGCCGTCATGCCGCGCGGCCTGTTCGTCGAGGAACTTAAGAAGAAGGTCGAGCCGCTGGCCGTCGTCCTGCTGCTGCCGATGTTCTTCACCTATTCGGGCCTCAACACCCGGATGGACATGGTCAACTCGCCCCAGCTGTTGCTGATCGCGATCGGCATCCTGGCCGCCTCCATCCTGGCCAAGGGCGTGGCCTGCTACGCCGCCGCCCGCCTGTCGGGCGAGGACAACCGAACGGCCCTGGGCATCGGCGCCCTGATGAACTCGCGCGGCCTGATGGAATTGATCATCATCAATATCGGCCTGCAGAAGGGCATCATCGGCCCGACCCTGTTCTCGATGCTGGTGCTGATGGCCATCGTCACCACGGTGATGGCCAGCCCCCTGTTCGAGGTGGTCTACGGCAAGAAGGCGCGGGAGAGCGGCGAGCTCGAAGCGCTGGACGGAGCCGCGGCCAAAGCCGCCTAGAGCAAGCCGCGCGATATAGAAATCGCACGGCTTGCTCTAGATTTTTGTTTTCGCATCGCTTTTGCGCAAAACCGGTGGCCGCTTTTCCGCGCGATGCTCTAGGCAAGGTCTTGAAAGCCGCTTGCCTTAGCCCCGCTCCTCTGGAGCGGGGCCCTTCTTATGCGTCCGCTTCCGAGGCCAGGTCCCGCAGTGGCGCGCGAGGTGCCTGTTTGAGCCCGACGAGCCCTTCGAAGGCGAGCGTTTTGACGCCTGTCCAGAACTCGCAATAGTCGCGCCACAGGTCCGGCACGAACCAGGCCCCATGGCGGTAGGGCGCCGGCGTCCCGATCCGCATGGCTTCCCGCGGGGCGTCGCGCCACGTCCCGAACAGACGATCCCAGATGGGCAGGAGGGCGAGGTTGATCGGCATCCGGTTGAGGCTGTGATGCAGGCGGTGGTGCAGCGGCGACTGCACGACCCAACGGCCGACCCAGCCGAAGTTGGACTCGATCCGCGAGTGAATCAGAAGCCGAATGATGATGATCACGATGCCGGTTTGGGCCAGGGCCGCGGGGTCCGAACCCAGCAGAACGCCCGGCAGGATGGCGCCGACCACGGCAGTGAACATCGCTGGGTGCACGCGGGCGGCGGTCAGGACCGAGAATGACTCCGCGGCGTGATGGAACCGGTGCAGCGGCCAGAACACGCGCGAGTGGTCCAGGCGATGGCTCCAATAGTCGAGCAGCGTGTAAAGCAGGAACAGGATCGCGGTTTGAAGCAACAGGGGGGCGCCGGCGATGCTGATATCGATCCCGGTCGCGTCGGCGAAAAGGCATCGCAGCCCTGCGCCCGAAACGTACACGACGCCGAAACTCATGATCCCGGCGACCATGGTCGAAACCGGCGCCAGCTGGAAAAAGTAACAGGCCAAGTCGGACCAGCCCGAAGCGGTGCGCTCGACCAGCAGGTGCCGCACCGAGCTCTTCCGCCACCCCACCCACAAGTACTCGACCAGGAAGACGGCGGGCAGCAGGGCGCCGAGTTCCAGCGTGCGGTCGATCACGCGCCGGTGCACCTCATGCACCAGCTGGACGTGTCCGAAGAGATGCAGAACCACGGTGTCGGGAACGAGATGGCGCAGGGTCCACCAGCCCAAAGCCAGCAGGGCCAGGTGGGTGGCGACGAGCGACAACGCGACGGGATGAAACAGCCGGCGAATCGTCACGAAGAAAGGACCCAGCGCTCTCGCTGCTGGGATTGGTCCGCTATGATCCACTCGCCTATCCCTCGCCCCCAAAGCGTTCGGCACTCGCACAACGAGAGCAAGAGTTGAGCCAATAGCCCTAAGGAGCCGTTCACGGCGCAGCTTCGCTTGAGACAAAAGATGTCGAGCCCGTCGTCCGCCTCGTTTCAGGCGCTCTCCAGAGCCCGATCGAACCCGAACCGGTTGATCTGCGCGATCAGGTCGCGGTGGCTGGGCAGGTCCTGGGTGGCGCGTTCGCCAAAGCCGCGGATCTTGCGAAACAGGGTTTCGGCCGCCGCGACGTTGGGGAACTCCGCCCGTCCCGGCGACAGGTCGGTTTTGAAGCCCATGCCGTAGAGGATGTACTGGTAGTTGAAGAAGGCGAAGGTCTCGAGATCCAGGATGAAGTCAAACCGCGTCGGCGGGCGATAGCGCCATTGCTCCAGTAGATCGGCCAGCCGGTCGGGGATCGAGGCCGGATTTCTGTTGTCGCGCCAGAATGGCTCGGCGCGCTGGCTGATGCAGTAGTGCAGCTTGAGAAAGGTGATGATGTTGTCGTAGCGGGCCGTCATCAGTTCGTTGAAGCGGAAGGCGGGGGCTCCGATCGGCCCGTTATGGGGGAAGAGCTCGGCGATCATCGCCACCGCCGCCTCGATCAAGACCACGCCGGTCGATTCCAAGGGCTCCAGAAAACCAGCCGACAGGCCCACGGCGACGCAGTTCTTCACCCACTGCTTCTGACGATAGCCGGCATCGAAGGCGATGCTGCGCGGGGCGATCTCGGCGGCGGTGTCGCCGATGTAGCCGCGCAGAATCGCCTCGGCCTGGTCGTCGTCCATGTGGCCACTGGAATAGACGCAGCCGATTCCCCGGGCTCCGTTCAGGCCGATGTCCCAGGTCCAACCCGCCTCGTGCGCAGTGGCGATCGTAAAGCTCTGGATCGGCGCGTCGGGACGATCATAGGGGATCTTGCAGGCGATGGCCCGGTCGGCGAACAGAATATCGCGCACCGACTTGAAGGGCGACTGCATGGCCTTGCCGATCAGCTCGGCGTGGAAGCCCGTGCAGTCGATATAGAGATCGGCCTCCAGCCGGCCATGCTCGACAGAGATCACGTGGTCAATCGCGCCGGTTGCGTCCAGTTCCACCGTTTGCAGCGCGCCCTTCAGATGACGCACGCCCAGCTCGACGGCGCGTTCGGCCAGAACCTCGGCCAGCCGCGCCGAGTCGAAATGGTAGGCATAGTTCAGCGGACCGGCGAAATTGCCCTCGTGCGGACGCTTAGGCGCCCGCTGGGCGTCGGCGACCCGCGACTGGATGGTCATGGCCTCGGCGAACGGCGCGCGCGTCGCCTCGTCCTGCAGCAACCAGTACGGCGCCAGGCTGGAGCCGTCGGTCGAGAACGGCGCCTCAAAGGGATGGAAGAAGTGGTGGCGGGCGCCGTCCTTAGGCGTCTGCGCCCAGTCGTTGAAGCGGATGCCCTGCTTGAAGGTGGCCGAGGTCTCGCGGATGAAACGCGCCTCGTCGATGCCCAGGAATTGCAGGGTGTTGCGGATGGTCGGGAAGGTGGCCTCGCCAACACCGATGATACCGATGTCGGGCGACTCCAGCACGGTGATGTCCAGGCGCGCGTGCTCGGCCACTTGCAGATGCTTGGCCAGGTAGGCCGCCGTCAGCCAACCCGCTGTCCCGCCGCCGACGATGAGGAGGCTACGTCTACGATCCA
Organism: Caulobacter sp. DWR3-1-2; assembly: GCF_049896225.1. NCBI lineage: Bacteria > Pseudomonadati > Pseudomonadota > Alphaproteobacteria > Caulobacterales > Caulobacteraceae > Caulobacter > Caulobacter sp. DWR3-1-2. The sequence continues at coordinate 197,013 of NZ_JAFCTW010000002.1, forward strand.
TGTCGTCTGATTAGCGGTTTTGATCGGTTTCGGCCCGCGAAATCGGGCGCCGTCGGCCTCGAAGCGAGGCCCTACAGCGCCGACAGCGGCTCGGCCGCCGCGCCATAGCCGGCGTCGGGCTGGATGCGAAGCGACGCCCCCTCGACCCACGGCTCGACCGTGACCAGCGGTCGGCTTCGCGCGGTGCCGATGGCGGCGGTCGGGCTCGCGCTTTCGGCAAGCAATTGCAGGTTCATCCGGGTGGGGAAGATCACCTTCCGTTCGCCGGACGCCGCCAAGGCCAGGGCCTCGCCGGGCGCGATCCACTCGGCGTCGACCGCCTCGTGGCCGTCGCAGATCGCCAGTTGGGCCAGGGGCGCGTGGGCGACGTAGAACCAGGTGTCGAAGCGCTTGGTCATCAGCGGCGGGGTGATCCAGCGGGCGAAGATGGTCAGGGCGGCCAGGTCCAGCTTCAGCCCCAGATCACGCACGACGTCGAGGAAGGTCACGCGGTCGTCGGCGACGGCGGCCCGCACGTCGATCGCCGCCTCGCCCACATAGGTCTCGCCTTCGGCGTCGCGGGCCAGCAGCACGCCGGCCTCCTCATAGGCCTCGCGGATCGCGGCGATGCGCAGGGCCGGGCCGTCCTCCCCGACGCTGTCCCAGCCGGTGGCGTGGTCGGTCCAGGCGGGATCATGGTCGCCGGCGTGGCTCTTGCCGCCCGGAAAGACCAGTGCGCCCGCCGCGAAGTCGATCTGGTGGTGTCGCTTGACCATCAGCACCTCGAACGGCGAGTCGCGGAGAAGCAGGATGGTGGCGGCGGGCCTTATCGGCTCTTCGGGGCGCTCTGACATGGCGTCAGCTTGTCGGAAATGCGCGCGGTTGCCCAGAGGGTTCGAACGGATGTTCGGGTTAGCCCGCCGCGGCCGCTCCCTGGGCCTGTTCACCCAGCCGGTCCACCCGCGCCAGCAGATAGTCGGTATCCTCGCGCGACATCGCCGTGGACGAGGTGAGAAACCGCTGGATCATGTGCTCCTGGAAACGCTCGCGGTCGCCGGGACGGCCGTCATAATCCATGGCGTGGAAGGCGTCGACGCCGGCCCGCAGGGCGGGGAACAGGCGCGGCGGCAGGCCAGCCCGCTCGCAGATCGCCTTCAGGCCCAGGTCGCCAGCGTCGTGGATCATCAGCCAGGTGCGGTGATGCGGTACGCCAGCCAGCTCGGCCACGCCCCACTCGAAGAAGCTCATGTGGCCATGGGCCAGGGCCCGCAGCAGCAGCGACGGGGTCAGGCGCTTGACGCTGTTGAGGTGGGCGGCGAAGCCCTTGGCGTCGGCGGCGCGGCCGGCCTGATCGACGAGATCGATCGTGGCCCGCTCCTTGGCGCCCAGAATCAGTTCCAGCGTGCGCTCGGCCGACAGGGCATGGTGGTCTAGGATGTAGTCGCGCAGCTGGTCGCCGACCATGTCGATCAGGCGCTCGGTCACGGCCAGCGGCAGGCTCGTGCGATAGGCGACGGCGGTCAGCACCTTCTCCGAGGTGGAGAACCGGTTCAGCGCCTTTTGCAGCGCGGTCTCGGACATCCGGGCGTTGTCGTTGGCGCAGATGGTGGCGACCATCTCCTCCGACCCTTGCTCGACCAGCAGGGCGGTGACCTTGCTCGACAGCCTGGGACGCTTGGCCACCGCCATCTGCCGCATGGGGCCGCCGAGACGGACGATTTCGGCGAGATCGGCGTCGCTGAACACCGGCGAGAAGCTGATGATCGGCAGCGACACGCTCTCGACGTCGCGGGCAAGCTTGTTGGCGATGTCCGGCGGCAGCACCGGTGAGTTGCGCAGGGTCACGGCCAGGGCGCGGCGCACCAGCTCGGCGGCGTCTCCCGCCATCACCCGCAGGATTTCGTCCGCCAGCGTGCGTTGATCCTCGTCCAGCTCGGCGCGGTCGATGGTTCGACACAGCTTGTGGGCCGCCAGGGCGCGCTCGTCAGGGGTCGCGCCCTTCACCAGCATGCGGATATCTTGGTCGGTGAGGGCGGCGCGGGTGGTGGCCATGGGTGTCTCCCCTATCCCCCGGGGAACAGCGTGGAATCAGATCATCTCGCGTTAAGCTTAACGATTGTTTGTGCTCGAAGGGCTGTGGATTAACGATAAGCCGTAACGGGACGCAAACCGCGACCGCCTTAGGCTTCTCGGATACCCCGAGGAATCCGACCGTTGTTCGCCGAGCGCCGATCTCACGACCCCGCCTCGAGCGGCGCCGACGTCCGCATGGCGCTTGACGCCCAGGCCGCGCTTTTGCCTTACGCTCTGGCGGTATTCGCGGTCAGCCTGCCGATCTATGTCTGGGCCGGATCCTTCGCCGCCAATGCCGGCTGGCTGGCGATGAGCTTTAGCGTGTTCGCCATCAACTGGGGCATCTTCTACGGCGTCGTCGCCTGGCTGCGGACGCCAGCGGCCCAGGACGTGGCGCGGCGCTCCCGGGTGCAGGTGCTGTCGGGCCTGCTGTGGGCCGTGGCGGTCAGCCAGATGGCCGCCTTTGCCGATGGCGCGGGCGCGGCGCGCGAGACCCTGCTGCTGCTGGCTGTCGGCGCTTCGGTAGTCTGCATCTTCTTCTCCGCACCCAACCTCATCGCCCTGCTGATTACCGCACCGATCGCAGCCATTGGCCCGCTGGCCCTGCTGTTCTCACGCGCCGAGAGCCAGAGGGCCGGAACCATGGCCTGGGGCGCCATCGCCCTGGCCATGGCGCTGTCGCTGGTGCTCAACCGCATGCTGCGCCGCCAGCACGCCCTGGCCCTGGCCCACGAGGCCCTGCTTGAGGAGCGGCTGAGGGTGCTGGAGCACGCCGAGCGCGTCGCTCGCTCCAAGTCCGACATCGTCGCCACTCTCAGCCACGAGATCCGCAACGGCCTGACTGGCGTCACCCACGTTCTGGCCGCCGCCGCCGGCAAGGGCGGTCGCGCCGCCCCGTCGCGCGAACAGCTGAACGCCGCCCTCGACGCCGCCCAGGACCTGGTCGCCGTGCTCAACGCCACCCTGGACTCCGAAATCGCCGAGTCCGGCCGCCTCGCGGTCGAGGCGGTGGCCTTCGAACCCGTGCGCCTGATCCGCGACCTGGTCCTGCTCGACCGCCCGCACGCCATGGCCAAGGGTCTGGAGCTGAGCGTCCATATCGAGCCAGACCTGGAACACCGCCAACAGGGCGCCGCCATCGGCGACGCGCTCCGCACTCGCCAGATCGTCGCCAACATCGTCGGCAACGCCGTCAAGTACACCGTTCGCGGCCGTATTGAGGTGCGGGTCGAGCGGCGTGGCGACCAGATCGCCATCGCGGTGGCCGACACCGGTCCGGGTCTGTCGCCCGAGGAGATGGAGCAGGCGTTCCAGGCCTTCCAGCGCATCGAGCGCACCGGCGCCGGCGTCAACGGCGCGGGCCTGGGCCTGTCGCTGTCGCGGCAGCTGGCTCGGCTGATGGGCGGCGCGCTGGAGGCCTCCAGCGCCGTGGGCGTGGGCAGTTGCTTCACCCTGACCCTGCCCTTCGACGAGTCCGTTGTCTGCGCGATCGAGACCGACCGCGAGGCCGCCCAGGCCGCTGAACCGGCTGGCGCCCCTCCGCGCAACCTGCGCATCCTGGTGGCCGAGGACGACGCCCTCAACGCCGCCATGCTGCGGGCCATCCTGGAGCAGCTGGGCCACCAGGTGGTGCACGCCCAGAACGGGCGCCGAGCCCTGGACCTGGCCAAGATCTGCGACTTCGACCTGGTGATGCTGGACGGCCGGATGCCGATCATGGACGGTCCCCAGACCGCCCGCGCCCTGCGCGACCTGGACGGCGCCAATCGCCATGTGGCGATCATCGCGGTGATCGGCGGCGACGCCGACGAGGCCCGCGAGTGCCTGGACGCCGGGGCCGACACCGTGCTGCGCAAGCCGGTCAGCGTCGCCGCCGTAGCCCGCGCCGTCGCCGACGCCGCCACCCTGGGCCGCAAGAGCGCCAACCAGGCGGCGGTCGCCTAGCCTCTTCCCAACAGACGTTTAAGTCGTCCACACTCCTCCCAACGATAAAACGGGAGGATGCGATGCTGCGCGATCTGCGGGTCATAGAGTTGGCCACCTATATCGCCGCCCCAGGCGCGGCCGGGATCATGGCCGACTGGGGCGCCGACGTGATCAAGATCGAGTCGCCCGACGGCGACCCGATGCGCGGCTTCTTCGAGAGCCTGGGCTCGGACCAGGACGCCAACCCGATCTTCGAACTCGACAACCGCGGCAAGCGCTCGGTGGTGCTCGACATCCGCTCGCCGGGCGGAAGCTTGGCGGCGAAGGCCCTGGTCAAGGACGCCGACATCTTCCTGACCAATGTGCGCCCCGCCGCTCTGGCGCGCGCCGGCCTCGACTACGAGACCTTGAAGGCGGTCAATCCGCGCCTGATCTATTGCAGCCTGACCGGCTATGGCCTGGAAGGCCCCGACGCCGACAAGCCGGGCATGGACGTGGCGGCCTTCTGGTCACGGGCGGGGGTGGGCGCGATCACCGCCCCCAAGGGTCAGGAGCCGTTCCCGATCCGCACCGGCATGGGCGACCACGTCACATCCTTGGCGACGGTGTCGGCGATCCTGGCGGCCGTGCACGAGCGCCAGCGCACCGGAGTCGGGCGGTTGGTCGAGACCTCGCTGCTGCGCACCGGCGTCTATGCGATCGGCTCGGACATGGCGATTCAGCTGCGGTTCGGGAAGCTGGCCTCGACCCGGCCTCGCAAGGAGGCCGTGCAGCCCCTGGCCAATTTCTTCAAGACCCGCGACGGGCGGTGGATATGCCTGCTGGCCCGGCAAGGCTCCACCGACTGGCGCCAGATCGCCGCCGCCGCCGGCCGCCCCGACCTGCCCGACGATCCGCGCTTCACGACGGCCCGCCTGCGCCGCGACAATACCTCGGCCCTGGTGGAGATCCTCGACCAGGCCTTCGCCGCCATGGACTACGAAGAGGCCAAGGCCGCCCTCGACGCCGGCGACATCACCTGGGCGCCCTGGCAGACGCCGCGCGATCTGGTCAGCGACCCGCAGGCGGCCGCGGCGGGGTGTTTCGTGGAGACCCCGGATGGGAAGGGCGGGACCTTCCCCGCCCCGGCGGGTCCGGCGCGGTTTCCGGGGTCGGAAGATGGGCCGAGGGGGCCGGCGCCTAAGCTTGGCGAGCATACGGCGGCGGTGTTGGCGGAGGCGGGTTATTCGGAGGACGAGATTGCAGGGCTGGCAAGCCCCTGAAACTTTCCCTCTCCTTTACGGGAAGGGAGAGGAAGATTTGCTACCGATTGCTCTTCGTCCCGTCGCCGGCGTCGGACAGCATGCGCAGCATCTCGGACGAGAACATCGAGCTGGTCATCCGCTGGGCGGACGAGCCGCCGCCGGCCGACGACAGGCCAAAGCCGTCATCGACCCCTTGCGAGCCGCGCAGGATCAGGTCCACCAGTTGCTGCTCTTGCTGGATGCGCTCCAGCCGGCGGCCCGTGGCATATTGCACGAAGCCTGTCTCTGCGGCGGGCGTCGGATCGGAGTCGGGGGTGACGCGCGTGGCGCCGCCGGTCCGGGTCAGGTTGGCATAGACCTCGCTGACCGTGGCGGAGCGGCCCTCGCGATAGAAGATCGAGCGGTTGGCGGCCGCCGCGTCGGGGAACATCGCGGCGGCGCTGGCCCCGGGGCTGGCGCCCACGGCCTCGATCAGCCGCGCCGAGCCCTGGGGTCCCAGGAAGTGGGCGGCGTAGAGCTCGCCGGCCGTCGGCGAGCGCCCGACCCGGCCGCGCAGGTAGGAGGCATGGTCGGAGGTCAGTTCGCCGGCCATCAGCGAGGCGGCGTGCGGATCCAACTTCAGGCTCAGCACCGCCTTGCGCGCCTCGTCGCCGGCCACCCGGTACTTGCCGTCCGAACCCTGCTGGATCAGGTCGGCATAGCGGGCGTAGCCGTATTTGGAGCCGTGTTTTTTCAGCGTCGACAGCCAGGTCTGATCGACGAACTGGAACAGGCCCGACGCCGAGGAGGTGCCGGCCTTGGCGTTGGGGTTGAAGCCGCTCTCTCGCTTGGCCGCGCCCATCAGGAAGGTGAAGTCCACGCCCGTCGCGCTGGAGGCGCGCTGGATCGCCGACTCGACGACGCTGCGGATGGAGGTGACGTTGGCCATGCCCCGAATGTCTGACCGCACGTGGTTAATCGTGGATTAACCACGCCGCTCCGCCAGGCAGATTTTGCCTGTGGCGGGATGTCACAGTTACGTCTGTAATAAATTTAAGTTCGTAATATTTACAACCGTAATTCTTTGTGGAACGGTGGGGCGTCGGCCAGGAGCGGCCGGCCCCAGGAGGTTCCCATGGTCACCCAAACCGCCGCGATCGGTTCCTATATCCCAGGCGTCGACGCCTCGCCCGCCAAGCCCTCGAAGGCGATGCTGGCGGCGCTGGTCGTCGTGTCGATCGGCCATGCAGGACTGTTCGCCTATCTGGCTTACCAGAAGTATGGGCCGCCGATCGACATCGGGGGCGAGCCGCGCGTCTTCGAACTGCCGCTCTATAGGCCTCCGCCCAAGGAAGAGGTTCGAGACAAGCCGACTCCGCCGAGAGCGGCCAACCCTCCCCCGCTGCACAAGGCCGTCCCGCCGCCGGTGATCCCCGAACTGCTCAGTCCCTTCAAGCCGCCCGAGGAGCCGGTCGGCCCCGTCCGGGACGGTCCGGTGGACCCTGGCGCGCCCAAGTCGGAAGTTGGCCCGGTCGGCCCTCCCGCCCTGCCGCCCGCTCCGGTCATCGGCCGGCCCAACTGGCTAAAGAAGCCGGGCGCCTCGGAGTTCAGCCGCTTCTATCCCGACAGCGCCATGCGGCGCGGGGTCTCGGGCTCGGCGACCCTGAGCTGCACGGTGGCCGCCAATGGCGCGATCCGCATGTGCACGGTGCTGGCCGAGACGCCATCCGAAGAAGGCTTCGGCAGCGCCGCCATCAAGCTGTCGCGCTATTTCAAGATGAGCCCCCAGACCGAAGACGGCCGCCCCGTCGACGGCGCCAGCGTCCGCATCCCGATCAAGTTCGCGGCGGACTAGCTCGGGGCGCGGGATCATACCCACTTGCCCCCACCTGACCGCTTCGCGGTCTGTCCGCCCCCATAGGAGGCAGAGCTCAGGCGCGCGGGGCTCCGCCCCCTATGGGGGCGGACAGGCGACGAAGTCGCCAGGTGGGGGCAAGTGGGTGAGCTGCGAAAGGACTGTGACCTCAATAGCTCTTGGGCAGACCCAGCACCCGTTCGGCGATGAAGTTCAGGATCATCTCGCGGCTGACCGGCGCGATGCGGGCGATCATCGCCTCGCGGAAATAGCGCTCGACGTCATACTCCTTGGCATAGCCCATGCCGCCATGGGCCAGGACCGAGGTTTCGCAGGCGGTGAAGCCCGCCTCGGCGCCCAGATATTTGGCCGCGTTGGCCTCGGCCCCGCAATCTTGGCCGCGGTCGTAGAGGGCGGCGGCCTTGAAGGCCATCAGGTTGGCGGCTTCCAGCTCGGCCCAGGACTTGGCCAGGGGATGCTGGATGCCCTGGTTCTGGCCGATCGGCCGGCCAAACACCACGCGCTCCTTGGCGTAGGTCACCGCCTTGGACAGGGCCACTCGTCCCAGGCCCACCGCCTCGGCGGCGAACAGCACGCGCTCGGGATTGAGGCCGTGCAGGAGGTAGGCGAAACCCTTGCCCTCCTCGCCCACTAGGTCCTCCTGGGGCACGAACAGGTCCTCGATGAACAGCATGTTACACTCGACCGCCTTGCGCCCCATCTTGGGGATCGGCTTGGCCTCGATCTTCTCGCGGTCGGTGTAGAACAGGGAGAGCCCCTGGGTCGGCTTGGCGCACTGGTCCTTGGGGGTGGTGCGGGCGATGATCAGGATCTTGTTGGCGCGCTGGGCGCCCGTCGTCCAGATCTTGCGACCGTTCAGGCGGTAGCCACCGTCGACCGGCTCGGCCCGCGTCTCCAGGCTGGAGGTATCGAGGCCCGAATTGGGCTCGGTCACCGCGAAGCACATCTTGTCCTCGCCGGAAATCAGGCGCGGCAGATGCTTCTGGCGCTGTTCCTCAGTCCCAAACTTCACGATCGGCATCGGACCAAAGATGTTCAGATGGATGGCGCTGGCGCCGGAAAAGCCCGCCCCGGACTGGGCCACGGTCTGCATCATCACCGCCGCCTCGGTCAGGCCCAGGCCGGCGCCACCGACGCTCTCGGGCATGGCAACGCCCAGCCAGCCGCCCTCGGCGATGGCGGCGACGAACGCCTCGGGGAAAATCCCGGTCTCGTCGGTGCGCCGCCAGTACTCGTCGTCAAAGCCGGCGCACAGCTTGGCGACGCCCTCGCGGATGGCTTCCTGTTCCTCGGTCAACCAGAATCCGGCCATGCGCTCCTGCCCTTGCCTTGTTATCGTGGGTCCTCAGGTTCGCGAGAACCGCCGCGCGTCGAAGCTCGCGGCGTCCGGACCTGGGTTATCACCCATCAGATACGCGGCGACGAGATCGGCCACAAGCGGCGCCAGCAGCCAGCCGTTGCGGCGGGCTCCGACCGCCAGCATTACCTTGGGCGTCGCACTCCAGCCGACGAGGGGCAGGCCGTCGGGCGTGGTGGCGCGAACGCCGACCTCGGTGGCGAAGACCGCTTGCGCCAGTTGGGGGCGCAAACGGATCGCCGCCCGGCGAAGATCCTCCGTAGCCGTGGTGTCGACGGCCAGGTCATAACGACCAAATTCCATGGTCGCGCCGACGGCCGGGCGCGGACCCGGGCAGATATAGACGCCCTCACCCCGCAGAACCGGACCGTCGGCCGGCCCGCGATCAGCTCGCAAAATCTGGCCCCTGATCGGCGTCAAGACCGATAGCTCCGGCGCCAGGCCCGCGCCGTCCGCCGCGCCGGTCGCCAGCACCACGGCCGAGAAGGCGGCCAGGTCATCGGCGGTGAAGGCGCGGGGCTCGAACCGCGCGCCCAGGGCCTGGGCGGCGTCATGCAGGGCCTTCAGGGCCGGGCGGGCTTCGATCCGCCAGTCCTCGTAGCTCGTCAGGGCGCGTTCGCCGTCAGCGGGGTTCAGGGGCGCGCCCAGGGCCTCGGCGCGCGCCGCGACGGCGCAAAGCCAGGCGGTGTCGCCCTCAACCCTCAGGCCGCCCCTCTGGATCAAAACGCCGAGCGGGGCGGCGAAGGCGGGCCACAGGTCGCGCGTCCGGCGAAGGAGATCCAGGTGCGAAGCCGAAGCCGGGTCAAACAGCGCTTCGGCCACGGGCGCCAGCATGCCGGCCGCGACGCCCGAGGCGTTGTCGCCCAAGGGACGCGGATCGAACACCGTGACCGCCAGGCCGGCGCGCGCCAGGGCCAGGGCCACCGCCGATCCGATCGCGCCGGCGCCCGCCACGGCAACGGCCGTAGCCCCTTGGGCGCCTGCCTTCGTCTCCATGGCCGGCAGACACCCCTACCCGCCAAAAAGGTCAAGTCCGGTTCGCGCGTTTCCGGCGAAAGCGGTGATGTGTCAGAGGCGTGATGTGTCAAACGCGTGATGTGTCAGAGGCGTGACTATGACGGGCTCCTGGGTCTATCCTGTCTTCAGCAAGCTGGGCCGCGCGCCTCGCATCGACAGGCGATCAACGGCGGCTGGAGGGACGTGAAGCGGATGGCAGCAAAAACCACCGCGGATGCAGCTCATCCGGTCGACTTCTATGTCGGCGCGCGCCTGAGGATCCGGCGCAAGGTGCTGGGCCTGAGCCAGACCCAACTGGCCGACGCCCTGGGCATCACCTTCCAGCAGATCCAGAAATACGAGCGGGGGCAAATCGCATCAGCGCCTCGAAGCTCTACGAGGCCGCGCGCCTGCTGGAGTCGCAGATAGCCTACTTCTTCGACGGTCTGGACGAAACATCAGGCGCCAGTGACGACGGCTTCTCACAGCGTATGACCCAGTTCGTGGCCACGGCCGGGGGGCTGGAACTGGCCGACCTGTTCCCGCGCCTGAAGGACCGCCGGCTGCGTCGCCGCGTGGTTGATCTGGTCAAGGCGATGGTCGATGACGAGCCCGCCGCGGCGGTCTCCGAGACGCCCCTCGCCACGATGGCGCGACGACAGATCGAGAGCAGGGTCCGCGCGTTCTGGCCGGCGACCCCTTCCGTCGCCACGCATCGGTCTCCATGCTTCTCATCCTGTCGCTGTTCCTGGTCTGCACCGTCCTCGTCCCGTTGATCGGCGAAGTGGTCCGCCGTCACAACCGCATGATCCTCAAGCGCAAGCAGTTGGAAATCCTTCTGCGCGAGGGCGATGTCGCTGAATATCGGCTCGACTGAACGTCCGATCATAGCGTCGCTGTGACGCGGCCCCAGGCCCTATCGCGGGACGTCGTTCTGGCGCAGCATCCTTGGCAAGTCGAGCAGGCGCGGCGAGGTCCGCGCAGGGGAGCGTAGAGTGACCGTGTCTTCGGGGGCCGCTTTTGGCCGTGTCCGCTATTGGTGGCAGACCCGGCCTTTGGCCGGCTTGATGGTGGGTTGGATCGTGATCGCCCTGATCGCCTGGCGCGTCTGGGCGGCGCTCTTTTGCCCCCATGGCGAGGCCTGACACAGACGGCGACGAAAAAGGCCCGCCTGCGAAGCCGGGCCTTTTTGCGTTCCGCGATGGTACCGCCTCTCAGGCTTGAACTGAGGACCTCCGGTTCCACAAACCGGCGCTCTAACCAACTGAGCTAAGGCGGCGCATCGCGAGGGAGTGTGTTTAGTCGGACGCGGAGGCTGGATCAAGCGCCGAACAGCCTCCGCCATACGAAAACGCCCCGAAGCTTTGCAGCTTCGGGGCGCTCGTTTCTTGACCGGTCGCCGGGATCCCTAGCGGGGAACCTGGAAGACGATCGGGATCGAGATCTGTCCACCATCCACCGGGGCGCCATCGAGCGTCTTCGGCTTCATCTTGAACAGTCGCGACAGCTTCATCGCCGCGTCGCCGAAGCCGTAGTCCGCCGGATTTTCCGACGTGACCGAGCAACCTTCGAGCGTACCCCTGGCGTTCACGGTGCACGAGATCGTCGCGCGGCCGTTCACCTCCATCCGCTGGGCGCGGTCGGGATAGTAGCGCGCCATGTCGTCCCCCGTGGGCTTGCGGGCCCAATCAGGACGCGTGACCACCGAAGCCCGAGCCGGCGGGTTCGAAGGAACCGGCGGCACGGCGGAGATCACGGGCGGCGCCGTTTGCTCGACCCGTACCTTCACAGGCGGGATCGGCAGAGGCGGCGGCGGCGTCACGTCCGGCGGCGGCGCGATCGGCGGCCTCGGCTGCACCACCGCAGGAGGCGGAGGCGGAGCGTTGGTCGGCGGCGGCGGCGGCGGAGGCGGCGGCGGCGGCGGCGGGGGCGGCGGAGGCAACTCCACGTCCACGGCGTCGTCGCTGTATTCCTTCATCACCGCTTCGAACTTCTGCTTCGCCATATAGACGCCGAGAAGAACGTGAACGCCAAGGACGATCAGGGTCGCAATACCAAAAGTGCCCAGACCCTTTTTCTTTCGGGGTCCTTCCGAGGTCAGCGGATCATAGTGGCGATGCTCGGGCGTTTGTTCGTCAGCCATGCAGCACCCCCTTAGCTATTGTCATCCCGGCCAATGAGCGCCACGCTATAGAAACCTGCATCCTGAAGTGAATTCATCACCTCCATGAAGGCTCCATAACGGGTCTTTTCATCGGCCCGGATGTAGATGCGCTCCTTGGTGGGATCGCGCTTACCGATGCTCTTGGCCAGGTCATCACCCAACGTCTGAGCATCCGTACGATTGTCGCCGATGAACACCTGACCTGAAGACTTGATCGAGATGTAGACCGGCTTTGGCGGGGTCGTTGACGGCTTCGCGACCGCTGGCGGCAGTTTCACTTCGACCGATGGGGCGGCGAGAGGCGCCGCCACCATGAAGATGATCAGTAGGACCAGCATGACGTCCACGAAGGGCGTGACGTTGATCTCGCTGTTCTGTTCGACGTTGAACCTGTCGCCCCCGCCGCCTGAGAGTTTGGCGGCCATCGGTGTTAGGCTCCCTTGTCGAGCTGACGCGAAATTGCGTTCATCAGTTCAGCGACGAAACCTTCCGAGCGGGTGCCGTAGGCCGAAATGCGGGTCTGGAAGTAGTTGTAGAAGATAACCGCCGGGATAGCGGCGAACAGACCAATACCGGTGGCGAGCAGCGCTTCGGCGATACCGGGAGCGACGACGGCCAGGTTGGTGGTGTTGGTGTTCGCGATGTTGATGAACGAGCTCATGATCCCGTAAACGGTACCAAACAGACCGATGAACGGACCGGCCGAACCGACCGAGGCCAGGAACACCATGCCGCCCGACAGGCGCTTGGCCAACGAGGCTTGGACCGCGTTGATGGCGTAGGTGGCGCGGGTGATCACCGAGTCACGGTGCTCGCCCGAGATGGCCAGGCCAGCTTGGCGCGACAGTTCAACTTCTTGGGCGGCCGCGGCGGCCATGTCGGCCATCGGGTTGCCTTCGAATTCCTCCGACGAACCGATACGGGCGATGTCGGCGATCGAACGAGCGCCCCGGAAGGCTTCCAGGAACTTGTCCGATTGACGGTTCAGGGCGCCAAACTCGAGGAGCTTGGTGATCAGCAACACCCAGGAGAAGACCGAGGCGAGGATCAGGCCGATCATCACGACCTTAACGACGATCTTCGCTTCCATGAACATGGTGAAGGGCGTCAGCTGGTGCGACTTCATCTTTTCAGTCGCTGCGACGCCAGCATCGACTTCCTCAGCCGGGGCCGGGGTAACGGCCGGGGCGGGAGCCGGGGCGGCGGCTGTGGTGGTGGCCGGCGCAGGAGCAGCAGCATCCTGGGCGAAAGCCGGGGCGCTCGCCATCAGCGCGAGAGCGCCGACGAGAGCGATGAGGGGGGTCTTCCGTTTAATGTCGAGCATCTTTCGCCAGTTCCTGGTTGGTCTAGCACGTTTGGACCGAGGGTCGTCGCGCGAGAGCGTCTCCACCCTAACTTGAATAGCCCCCGAGGCGACCGATAACTCGGACGTCCCGCGGACCCGCTTCGCTGCGCTCGACCCGTTACGCCCCCCTAGCCAGGCTTGCGCCCTTCAGAAGGATCGTTTCGAAGCGCGTGTGACCACCGCCCTGTGAGGCAGTGATCTTACAGCAATGTTAGAATTGCGGCAGGGGTCCTTTGGCAACCCCTTTTCGCACCGTCAAGGGGTGACGGGCGGCATAAATTTACCGTCCCTTTGAAGCACCCACTACCGTTGCCGCATCGCACAAAAGAGAAATCAGGATTTAGGGGCGGTTTTTCCCCATCAAAGGGAATACCCATGTTGCGGTGCAGCAACTCAACAAAACGCCGGTCTCACAAGCCTGACCGAGACGCGCATCGCATCAAAGAACAATCTGACCGCGAGCGGCCGCCGGCGGGGGGCCAGGACCATTGAACGAGGCCGCCGCCCAAGACACCGCAATTTTTGCCTATTTTACTGCGGGAAACCAGCTTGGCGGAAACGAGCTGGAGCCTGCTGGGCCTTCCTTGGCGACGGATTGCCCCGCCTTCGTCCGCCCCACGGGCGCCGGCCAATACGCGGCCTCTTTGTCGGCAAGCGGTCCTCTTGGCTCTCAGACCTGTCGACAAGACGCCGCGATCTTCCCGATGGGAGAGTCAACGCCTTGGAGGTCGGCTCAGCGAAACAGGCTTTGCGAGCCTCGCCAGGCGGTAGGTAAAATTTTACATCTGCACCCCCCAGACGCGCCGGTGCTGAAAGTCGGGGCGCCGGAACACCCAAAGTCCACGTCGGCTTCGGCTGGGGGTCGAGGGAGGAAGTGGTGCCTGGAGCCGGATTCGAACCAGCGACACGCGGATTTTCAATCCGCTGCTCTACCAACTGAGCTATCCAGGCGCCGGGTCCGTCGGGGCCTAAAGGCGATCGAAACCGCCCTGACGCCCGCCTGACGGCGAGGAGCCGCGTCTATAGGTGAGGCGAAAAACGAAGTCCAGTCCCTCGTCGATGATCGCGGACTATTCCCGGCCGAAGTCTGTGGCCAAGTCCGTTGAAGGCGGGTTTTCCTCATCCTCGTCGGCGCCGGGCACGACATAGCGGTCCGACAGCCAGCGGTTTAGATCCACGTCGGCGCAGCGCTTGCAGCAAAAGGGCCGGAAGTCCGGGATCGCTGGCTTCTTGCAGATCGGGCAGACGCTCATGACGTCGAGACCTCCAGGCGGTCATTGCCCCAATCGACAACCGGCGAAACGGTGAAGCGACGACCGATCTTGTCGGCCAGGGCGACGTCTAGGGCGGCGAAGGTCTCGGCGACGGCCACGCTACAGCGCCCGACCAGCCTGCCCCCGGGGTCGGCCCGGCCTTCGCGCTCGAAGGCCCTGACGAGCCGCAAGGCCCCGGCACGGGCCGAAAGGCCGCCGGTCTCGTCCAGCAGGCGGTCGAGAATCGGCTTGGTCCGTCGCGGCACGATCATCTCCAGCGCGCCAAACTTGCTGATCGGACCGATACCGACGCCGGGATTGTCGATGGCGAAGGCGTTGCGGGCCGCCGTGGTCAGGGCTGGGCCGTCGTGGCCGCGCCCGACCAGGTCAAACACCACAAGCCCCGCCAGGCCCTTCAGGCGCAGGACACGGGCCGCCGTGGTGAAAGCGGCCATGTTGGCGGCGCGGGCCGCCTTCTTGGAATCCCCATCGCGATTTCCGAGATCGACGTCGATGGCCACCAGGGCGCGGGTCGATTCGATGCTGATGTCGCCGCCGCCCGGCAGGGCGAAGACTGTCATCAGCGCCTCGGCCTCGGCCGCCTCGACCGCCTCCAGCGCGGCGAGGCCCTGGGTCGGCGAGCCTGACTTGACCCAGAGGCGCAGCAGCTCCTCCACGGTCGGAGCGTGAGCCGTCACGCGCGGGTCGCCGTCGCCCGGTCCGATGAAGCGGGCCACGGCGGACTTGTCGCGGCGCGAGGGGGTCTTGATCTCGATCTCGACCAATTGTCCCTCGACCAGCTTGGGCATGTCCTGGCGCATGGGCAGCAGGAGGTCGGCGCTGCCTGGGAGGGCGACGAAGGCCGAGTTGAAAACGCGCTCGATCTTCTTGACCCGGGCCACGCCGCGCACGCCCTCAGCGTCGAGAGCATCGTCGCCGTCCCACTCGGCGACCAGTCGCTCGGGACGCCCGTCCAGGGTGACGACCCCGACGGTCTCGCCGATGCCGGTATAGAGATAGGCGCGACGCTCGCTCATGAGGGCCTCCTCCAGCCGAGACCCGTCAGCAGGTTCAGGGTCTCATAGAGCGGCAGGCCGACCACGGAGGTGTAGGAGCCGTGCAGGTCGATGATGAAACCGCCGGCCACGCCTTGCACGCCATAGCCGCCGGCCTTGCCGTTCCATTCGCCGCCGGCCAGATAGTCGGCCCTTTCGGCGTCGGACAGATGCTTGAACTGCACGCGGGTCTCGACCAGCCGCGAGGCCTCGCGGCCATCGGGGGCGATCACGGCCACGCCGGTCAGGACCATGTGGTTGCGGCCCGACAGCAGCTTGAGGCAATGGGCCGCCTGCTCCGGCGTTTCGGCCTTGGGCAGGATTCGGCGACCCACGGCGACCACGGTGTCGGCGGCCAGCACCAGGCAGCCTGGAGAGCGGGGCGCGACCGCCCTCGCCTTCTCGATCGCCAGGCGCAAGGCATGGCGCCGCGGGGTCTCGTCCCGCAGCGGCGTTTCATCAATGTCGGCGGGATCGACCCGATCCGGGGCGACGCCGACCTGCGCGAGCAGGTCCAGGCGCCGGGGGCTCGCACTGGCCAGGACCAGCGGCGTCCGCTGGACGACCATCGCCAGCCCTACTTGAAGCGGTAGGTGATGCGGCCCTTGGTCAGGTCGTAGGGCGTCATTTCCACGAGCACCTTGTCGCCGGCCAGAACCCGGATGCGGTTCTTGCGCATCTTGCCGGCGGTGTGGGCGATGATCTCGTGATCGTTTTCCAGCGTGACGCGGAACGTCGCGTTCGGCAGCAATTCGCTGACCGTACCGGGAAACTCGAGTAGTTCTTCCTTAGCCATCAGGCCTCTCAAAACGGGTGACGCCATGCCGGCGAGGCCCCCGCGACCATTGAGTCGAGGAGCCGGTGACGGCTGCGAGGCGGGGGGTATAGCGCATTCACCCCCCGAACGTCGATGGCGCGCCGAAACGTTGTCGAATTGCGTTGGCCAGGGCGTCGCGAACCTCGCGGTACGAGGCCAGCATGGCCTCGCGAGAACCGTCCGCGAGGGTCGGATCGTGGGTCGGCCAATATTCGATGTCGGTGGCCCGGTCGCGGGCCAGCTCGACGGCCCGGTGCTGGGCCTCGGGAGTCAGGGAGATGACCACGTCGAAACTGTCGTCCTCCAGTTGGGCGAAGCTCTTGGGGCGGTGGGCGGTGACGTCGAGCCCCATCTCGTCCATGACCACCGCCACGAAGGGGTCGATCCCCTCCTCGGCGGGGTCGGGCTTGAGGCCGCACGAATCGACGAACGCTCTCGTTCCATAGAAGTGCTTGAACAGCGCCTCGGCCATCGGCGAGCGCACGCGGTTGAAATTGCAGGCGAAGAGCACCGCGCCCGGAAGCTCGCCCGACACGCCCTAGAGCCTCGCCCTGAAAAAAAGTGTCAGCCGCTCTGCACGCTTTTCATCCGTCTCCCCGGCGAAGGCCGGGGCCCACGTGAAACCCACGAGCCGCTCAGGATGAATCTGGGTCCCGGCCTTCGCCGGGAAAACGGTGGTGGGTAGGTTTGGAAAAGTTCTCATTGTGGGACCGCGCCCACTTTCACTGAGCACTCTAGCCTCGCCAGTGCAGGGCGCAGATCAGGGTGAACAGCCGCCGGGCGGTGTCGAGGTCGGTCTTGACCTTGCCTTCCAACCGCTCGCGCAGCAGGTTCGAGCCCTCGTTGTGCAGGCCGCGCCGGCCCATGTCCAAGGCCTCGATCTGCTGCGGCGTCGAATTGCGGATCGCCGAATAGTAGCTGTCGCAGATCATGAAATAGTCCTTGATCACCCCCCGGAAGGGCGACAGGGACAGCAGGTGGCGGCGCTCGTAGCCCCCCCTTTCGGTACGGGGGCCGGCGATGTCGAAGGCCAGGCGGTTCTCGATCAGCGACAGCTTCAGGTCATAGGGCCCGCCCTGCGCCTCGGCCGGCTCGAAATAGTTGCCGTCGAGCAAGTCAAAGATCGCCACCTGCCGCTCTTGCTCCTGGTCCCGCGACGCCGCCGCGAGGCTGTCCTCGTCGATGAGGATGGACTTCAGGGACTCGGTGGACTGGGCGTCGGACATCGAATGGAGACTTGTCCCTTACGGCTTGGAAGGCAACCGGTTGGACGAAAGCCGAACGGACGCCGAAAGCGCGTGGGCCGGCAAGCCCTCGGCCTTCGCCAAGGCCACGGTGTGCGGCCCCAGGATGCCGAATGACGCCGCGTCGCACTTGACGATCGAGGTGCGTTTCAGAAAGTCGTAGATCGACAGGCCCGACTGGAAGCGCGCCGCCCGGCTGGTGGGCAGCACGTGGTTGGAGCCGGCCACATAGTCGCCGATGGCTTCGGGCGTCAGCCGACCCAGGAAGATCGCCCCGGCGTGACGCACGCGGTCGGCCAGGCGTTCGGGCTCATCGATGGCGAACTCGACGTGCTCGGGGGCCAGCAGATCGACCAGCCGTGGGCTGTCGTCGAGCGGGCACAGGATGATCGCCCCGTGGTCGCGCCAGGACTCGGCGGCGTCGACGCCGGTGGTCAGGGTCTTGAGCAGGGCATCGACAGCGTCCGACACCGCCTGAGCGAAAGCTTCGTCGTCGGTGATCAGGATCGCCTGGGCGGCCGGGTCGTGCTCGGCTTGGCTGAGCAGGTCGGCGGCGATCCAGTCGGGATTGTTGTTGGCGTCGGCGACCACGACGATCTCGGACGGGCCAGCCAGGGCGTCGATGCCAACCACGCCATAGAGACGCCGCTTGGCGGCGGTGACATAGGCGTTGCCGGGGCCGACGATCTTGTCGACCGGCTGGATCGGTCCGGCGCCGTAGGCCAGGGCGGCGACGGCTTGGGCCCCGCCGATCCGCCAGATCTCGGTGACCCCGGCCTCCTTGGCGGCGGCCAGCACCGCCGGCTCCAGCTTGCCGGGCGGGGTGACCATGGCGATACGGTCCACCCCGGCCACCTGGGCGGGCACGGCGTTCATCAGCACGGTCGAGGGATAGGCCGCGCGGCCGCCGGGCACATAGACGCCCACAGCCTCCAGCGGCGTCCAGCGCCAGCCCAACTGCACGCCGGCCTCGTCGATCCAGCTCTGGTCGGTCGGGCGCTGGCGGGTGTGGAAGGCGCGGATGCGGGCGGCTGCAAAGGCGATGGCTTCGCGCACCTCGGCCGAAACGGCGGCGGCCCCGGCCTCGATCTCCTCGGGCGTGACCCGGATGGTGTGCTCGGTCAGCTCGACGCCATCGAAGCGGCTGGTGAAGCTGAGCACGGCCGCCAAGCCATCGGCCTGCACGGCCTCCAGCACGTTGCGGGCGGCCGCATCGACATTCTCGGGCGCGCCCCGACGCTCGTCGAGAAAGGCCTTGAAGGCGGCGGGAAAGGACGGGTCGGTGGAATTGAAGCGACGCATGCGGCCTAGATGCGGGTTTTTGGGGATGGTGCAAGGGGGGATCGCCCAGAGACACCCTCCGGCCGTCCGGACCACCCGCGCCCATCGCCTACGCACCGTCATCAGAGTGACGGGAATGGAGCGGCGTCTACCCCACCATTACCTTCCCGGCAAAGGCCGGGACCCATATTGAACCCAGGGCGCTCAACATCTTGAGCGCCAGAGAAGGGCGCGTCGTCCCCAAACGCTCAGGCTAAATCTGGGCCCCGGCCTTTGCCGGCTAGACGAGGTTAAACCGCAAACGCGCAGCCGCAGAAACGGACTGTTCGAGTGTCTGCGAAGGTGGATATCCGCCTTGAGCCCTAGTGAAATTTGGCGCGTAGAATCTTAGAAGTGCAGGGCTGTACTGTAAAAGTGGCCCGAAATACCGGATCGTTCGGTGGCGGCGGCAGCACATGATAAGTCGCTTGGACGCTTAGGTTGCCGTGGTTGTCCGGCTTACTATCAAACTCTATGTGTTCAAGTCCCTTGACCTCTGGACGGGCTTTCTCAATTTCCGCATACGCGGACCGACTCAGCTCGATTTCCTGGTCTTCCTGTGAAAGCACACAGGCTTGTGGAGCGACAGGACGGGTTGCACACCCTCCCACGAAGACAAGAGCGGCTGCGAACAGAATACGACTAGCAAGTCGCATGATCACTCATCCCTCTCGGCAAGTCCGCAACGCTTTATGCATCCTGGGGTTGGCGGCGCCCTTTTGCAATCGATCTGCCAAGATCCGTTCGGGTCCAGATCGCCTATCCCCATCCGATCAGGCGTTCGCCGGGATGACAGTCTTGGGCATGGTTACCCCATGCCCGCATAGGCCAGGGTCGCCAGTCCGGCCCCGAACATCAGGACCATGGCGACCAGCCCCATCCGGCCCCACTGGATGCAGGGGCCGGCATGCCGAAGCTCGGCGGCCTCGGGCTTGTTGATATCGCATTTGTTGAAGAACACTGGACGCGCACGGGCGCGCGTCGCGAACACGGCGTCAGCCATGGCGTTAACTCCCTAAGTTTCCCGCCCCTCTGACGGGAGCGCGAAAACAGGGTTAACACGAAAACTCGCCAAAAGCGCGAGTTTTCGTGTGCATTCCGCCTAAAGCGGCGCAGAAATGCGCGTTTTTGTCGTCGAAATGACGCCAAACGATCGAAAACGCGCGAATTTCTGAAACGACCTATTTGACGATGGTGTCCACCGTCTGCCGCGTGACGGCGTGATAGAGCGGCCGGGTCTTGGCGTAGAGCGCCTTGGCGATGGGCTGGCCCCAGTCGCCCTGGGCCATCAGGTCCTTGAACAGAGGCGCCACGAACTTGCGGCGGCCCTGCTCGGTGAGAAAGGTCTGCAGCGACGGCACGGCCGGGTCGTAGCGGTTGGCGACGGCCAGCTCCAGCCAGACAAAGCGGATCTCGCTGTTACCCTGGGCCGATAGACCGAAGGCCTTGTCCAGATCGGCCAGGCGTTCCTTCGACAAGGCGCGCGGCAGGCTGGTGATGAAGCGGGTGCGCTCGGGCGTGCTCCAGCCCTTCCATTTGTCGAGCGGCGCGGGGCCGCCGGTGGCGTAGGCGGCGGCCAGGGCGTCGACCGCCGGGAAGGCCGCCGACTTGATGTGCACGGCGTTGTCCGGCAGACCCACCTGATAGACCCACTGGTCGATGCCGATCGCGGCTTCCAGCTTGGGATCGCCCTTGATCAGGCTGGCGCGCAGGTCGGCGACGAAGCCGGCCGTGGTCTGCGACTGGAAGGCGTGGCGGGCGAAATAGTTCTTGAGATAGGCGTCCCATCGCGCGCGGCCGACGGCCTTTTCGATGGTCCGCAGGAAGGTCGCGCCCTTCTGGTAGGCGATGTCGGTCATGCCGTCGTCGGGATCGCGACCGGCCAGGTCGAGGTGCAGGCGGGTGTCGGCGCCGGTCAGGCCGCCGGCGTCCTTGATCGCGCCCTGCAGGTCGCTCCAGCCCAGGTCGGCCAGCATATTGGCGCGCTCCGGACCGTAGAGCTTCTCCATGATCCGGTTCTCGAAATAGTCGGTGAAGCCTTCGTTGAGCCAGAAGTCCGACCAAGTGGCGTTGTTCACCAGGTTGCCCGACCATGAATGGGCCAGTTCGTGGGCCACCAGGCTGACCAGCGAGCGGTCGCCGGCGATGATCGTGGGCGTGGCGAAGGTCAGGCGGGGGTTTTCCATGCCGCCGAACGGGAACGACGGCGGCAGCACCAGCAGGTCGTAGCGACCCCAGGCATAGGGGCCGTAGAGGCTCTCGGCCGCCTCGACCATCTTCTCGACATCGACCAGTTCGTAGGCGGTCTTCTTCATCACCGACGGCTCGGTATAGACGCCGGTGCGCTGGCCCAGCGGTGTGAAGGCGATGTCGCCGACCGCCAGGGCGATCAGGTAGGAGGCGACAGGTTTGTCCATCCGGAAGCGGTAGGCGCGGCCGCCGCCGGCGCCAAGTTTGCCGGCTAGGGGCTCACCGTTCGGAGTCAGCATCTGCGCGCTCATCACCGCCTTCAGGCCGGCCGGCGCCACGATGCGGGCGGTCCAGGTCTGGCGGACGCCTGGGCTGTCCTGGGTGGGAATCCAGGTGCGGTTGAGGATCGCCTCGCCCTGGCTGAACAGATAGGGCTTGGCCTTGCCCGCCGTCTGGGCCGGGGTCAGCCACTGCAATGCCGCGCCGCCGGGGGCGCTGTCGTAAGCGATGACGATGCGCTTGGCGCCGTTCAGTTGGACGGTCAGCGGCGCGCCGAGGATGGGGTCGGTCTTTCCCAGGGTGAAAGGCAAGGCCGCGCCCTTGGCGTCGGTGACGCCCTTGATCACCAGGCCCTTGCTGTCGAGCACGACTTCCTTCGCGCCTGGCGCGGCGGCGATGTCGAGGGCGGCCGTGCCGGTCATCTTCTGGTTGGCGAAGTCGGCGGTCAGGTCCAGGTCGATGTGGGTGACGCGGGCGACCAGGGGCTGTGCGTAGGAGTGGACGTCGCGCGCCTCGGGCGACTTAAGGACCGCCGGGATGGGCGGCTGAACGGCGGGCGTGGCGGCCATGACAGCGGTCGCGGCGGCGCCGGACAGGAGCAGCGCCAATAGGGCGGCGCGACTGGTGATGTTGATCGAGGGCATGATAGGGCGATTTCCGTGTTCGGAAGGGCGTTGGGATTGTTCTAGCCCACCGCCACGGCGGGTCTAAGGCCAATTGCTCAACTCCTCCCCCTCTGGGGCGGTGTCGGCGCAGCCGACGGTGGGGGGAGCAGGATGAAAAAAGATGCCACGCGTCGAGCACTGCCGGCCACTCCCCCCCTCCGGCCCTTCGGGCCTCCTCCCCCACAGGGGGGAGGAGCTTAGAGATAATCCAGCAAACTCGTCCCGCCCGTATTCACGCTGCCGTCGGGATTGAACAGCGAGGCCAGCTTGTCCGACAGGTTCTGGAGCGCGACCATCTTGTCATAGAGCGCCGGAGTCCAACCCGCCGCCTGCCGCTCCTCGTCGCTCATCGCCGTGTATTGAGTGATCAGGCTCTTGCCGAAGGCCGAGTTGTCGGAGCCCTTGGTGCTCTTGTAGCTGCCGGAGATGCTGTCGCGGTTGCGGGTCTTCACCTCGGCGGCGGCCTGGGCGACCTCGTGCTCAGAGAACTGGGCGCCCTTGTTCAGCGCCACGGCGGCCAGGGACCGGTTGTCGAACTTGGAGAAGTCGATCGTTCCGTCGTCGGGATCGGTCGCCATGCCGTCGCCCGTCGCAGCGGCATATTGCTTGTCGAGCACCGAGCGGACGTCGGAGGCGACCGCCTTGATGTCGCGGGTGCGGGGGCTGGCGACCACGCCGCCGGTGTCCTTCAGATAGGCCGCGACGGGGTCGCCGTCGATGCCGCTGGGGGCCACGACCGGCTTGTCGGTCGCCTGCTGGAGCCCCTCGGTGAGGGCGGCCTTGTCCTTGGCCCACTGTCCCATGGCCTTTTCCTCGGGCCCGGCGGCCTCGAGATTGGCCAGGGCCGCCTTGTAGAGCCCGGCATGGTCTCCGGTCACCCGCATGGCCGAGGCCGGGGCCGACAGCGACGCGTCCCGCGTGGCCTTCATCTGCAGGGTCGCCACCACCTGTTCCTCGATCGGGAACTTACCGCCCATGTTGCTGGCGATGGCGTAGAGGCTGCGGCGGTCCAGGCCCGCCAGGCTGATCATCGGCTTGCCGTCCTTCAGGGCGCTGGTCGCCTTGGCGTCTGACAGCAGCTGGTCGAGCGCGGTGCGGGCGAATACGACCACGGTGTCGATGGTGCGGCTGTCGGTCTGGGCGGCCAAGGCGGCCAGGGCTTCCGCCGAAAGGGTGACATTGACGCTGGAGCCGCTGGTCTTGGCTGCGGATGTGCTGGCGGTATCGGCGGCGGTTGCCTTAGTGGCTGTCGTCCCGGCAGCCGCCGCAGCGTAGGGATTGGTCGCGTAGCCGGTGGTGATGCTGCTGACCATGACGCCCTCGAACCGATCGCCGCGCAATCACGAATCACGGCGCTCCTGAACCCAAGTCAAAGGGCGCGATCATGGTTAAGGCTGCGTTCACCATGATCGCGCCGGGCCATCTCAATCCCGTGTGCTGACCTGGGCGATCGGCGCGATCGTGGTGAAGTTGGCGACGTCGGCCATGACCTCGCCGCCGCGCGGACCGGCCAGCGAGGCCTGCATCGCGGCGGCGTCCTCGAAGGCAAGGTGCGCCATGGCCACGAAGGGCGCGGGACCACCGTCGGGCGCCGAGACGCCGACGAACACCTGAACGTCCTTCAGACCGGTGGATCCGAAGGCGTCCTTCACCAGTGGGATGTGGGTGGCGTCATAATAGGCCTGGTCGAAGCTGGCGCCGGGCGTCGCCGGATAGAGCACGCTGAAGATGACCATGTCGGCTTCCTTGATGGCGGCGCTCGAGCATCGCGGGCCGCTCCCTGACGCGATTTAAGCACGCGCCTGGCCGGGCGCCATGCGGGGCGCGGCGCCAATTACGAGCTTAGCGCGCTGACCACAGACTGCCAGCGGCCGCTTGCAGATCTCCAGAGACGTTGCGCCGAGCCAGCGAGAGCCCTTCCAGCTCCACCTTGTCGGCGCGCAGAGTACGGTCGTGCAGGCTGTAGCCCAGTTGATAGACGGCGCGGTCGGTCTTGGTCTGGCCATCCTCGATGAACACCGTCAGCACGCCGACCGGCACGCGACCGGTCCTGGCCTTGCCGGCATGCTTGCGCAGGCCGTTCTCGATCCAGCCGGCCTCCAGGCGCGGATTGCCGGTGGTCTCGACGCTATCGCTGCGCAGCTCGGCGGGAAACCAGATCGTCTGGGTCTGGATCACCTGCTCGGAATTGACCGAGTTCAGACGCACCGTCTCGCCCTTGTCGGCCACCGCGCCGGTCATCACGAAGGTCAGCTTCCGAGCCTGGGCCTTGGCCTCGGCCCGCCGTTCGCTGACGGCGGCGACCCGGTCGCGCTCATCGCGTTCGCGTTCGCGGTGCGAGTCCCAGAAGCCCAGGCCGGCGATCACCAAGGCCCCCACGCCGACGATCTCGGCCAGGGTCAGCCAACGCAGCTGGATGCGCTTGCGGGAGGTCTCTTCGGTCAAGTCGGTCTCCGTCGAAACAAGCGCGAATCCATGGCATGTTCCCACTCTCTAGGGGAAGTTCGCTTGGGAGGCACGGGAGACTGGACCTGACCTGTCGGCTATCTTGGTGAGCAAACCTTCGTCAGATTGGCCAAAGCCGCCATGCGCACACTTGATTTCGAGGACTTCGTCAGCCCGGCGCCCCATCCGGGTGAGCATCTGCGCGAAGACTATCTGCCGGCTTTCAAACTGACGGCCGGCGCCTTGGCTCGCTCCATGGGCCTGAAGGACCGCACCCGGATCGAGCGGCTGATCCGCGAGAAGCAGCCCGTCACCGCCGATACGGCGCTGCGCCTGGGCAAGGTGTTCGGGACGTCGGCTCAGTTCTGGATCAACCTGCAGAACGCCCACGACCTGTCCAAGCCCGCGATCGAGACGCGCGATGCGTTGAAGGCGATCAAGCCGCTGGCGGCGGCTTAGCGAAACCGCGCAATGTAACTCAATCTTGTCATCCCGGGCGTAGCGAAGCGAAGACCCGGGACCGCCGGAAGCGCCCACGTTCACGCGTCGGTCCCGGATCTTCGCGCTTCGCGCTCGTCCGGGATGACAGCCGAGGGAGGCTGACCTCAGTCCGCGTGCCCCGGCTTCCGAGACGTCGCCCAAGGCTCGGACACATCCGCCAACACCACGTCCAGGCAGTCGACGGTGACGCGCAGATCGCCGCCGCCGGCGAAGGTCAACAGCACGCTGCCGCCGGGGGCCTCGGCGGGCTCGAAGGCCACGGAGAGCAGTTCGACGACCGCCGACTTGGCGTCGCGGCGCAGCTTGCGGGCCTGGACGCCGGTGACGTCGCCAAGCTGGAGGGCGGAACGCACGCGCTCACCCTTCTTGGCGCTCGATTCCCAGCGAAAGCGGTTGCAGGCCAGGGTCAGCGTCCGCGCCGAAGCGTCCCAGCGGATGTCGCCGATCTTGGCGATGGCGTCCTGCAGGGCGGCGGAGATCACCGCCAGGTCGTCGGCGTCCTGGGCCAGCAGGCGTAACGGCGTAGCGGCGTCACTCATGGTCGTCGCCCTCGGCATCGCCCGTGATGCGGCGCACCTGAGCCCCGCAGGCGCCCAGCTTTTCTTCCAGCCGCTCGAAGCCGCGGTCCAGGTGATAGATGCGGCTGACCGTGGTCTCGCCGCGCGCCACAAGGCCGGCGATCACCAGGCTGACCGAGGCGCGCAGGTCGGTGGCCATGACCTCGGCGCCTTCCAGCTGGGCCACGCCGCGCACCCGGGCCTCGCCCCCGGCCACCGAGATGTCGGCCCCCAGGCGCATCAGTTCGGGGGCGTGCATGAAGCGGTTCTCGAAGATGGTCTCGCGGATCCGGCTCTCGCCCTTGGCCGTGGTCATCAGGGCCATGAACTGGGCCTGCAGGTCGGTGGCGAAGCCCGGATAGGGCTGGGTTTCCAGGTCGACGGCTTCCAGGCGGTGGCCGTTGCGCTTGATGATCACCCCGTCCTCGGTGCGAACGACGCCGCAGCCGGCCTCTTCCAGCTTGACCAGCAGGCTGTCGATCAGTTCGGGGCGAGCGCGAGTCAGCTGAACCTCGCCGCCGGCCATGGCCGCCGCCACGGCATAGGTGCCCATCTCGATGCGATCGGGGATCACCGAGTGCGTCGCGCCGTGCAGCTTGGCGACGCCGGTGATGGTGATGGTCGGGGTCCCCCCGCCCTCCACCTTGGCGCCCATGGCGTTGAGGCAGATCTGCAGGTCCAGCAGTTCGGGCTCGCAGGCGGCGTTCCTGATGGTGGTGACGCCGTCGGCCAGCACGGCGGCCAGCATGGCGTGCTCGGTGGCGCCCACCGAGACGAACGGGAAGGTGATCTCGGCGCCCTTCAGGCCGCGCGGGGCCTGGGCATAGACATAGCCTTCATGCAGGTCGATCTTGGCGCCCAGGGCCTCAAGCGCCTGCAGGTGCAGGTCGACGGGACGCGCGCCGATGGTGCAACCGCCGGGCAGGCTGACCTTGGCCTGGCCGGTGCGGGCGATCAGCGGGCCCAGCACATTGAACGAGGCGCGCATCTGCCGGACCAGCTCATAGGGCGCGAAACCGCTGGTAATCTCGGGCGCGTGCAGCACCGTCTCCGAACCATCAGGCCCTTCGCGCTCTTCGACCTGGGCGCCCAGGCGGGTCAGCAGCTTGCCCAGGAACCTGGTGTCGGCCAGGCGCGGCATGTTGGTCAGGCGCAGCGGCTCGGACGTGAGCAGGCTGGCCGCCATCAGCTTGATGGCCGAGTTCTTGGCGCCGCTGACCGGGATGATCCCGTTCAGCTGCGCGCCGCCGATGATGGCGATACGATCCAATGAAAGTCCCTCATCGCGCGGCTATTCGAGGGGGAGCGCCGCGCGGTCATCTGTGAAGAAGAGGTTCTAGCGGTTGCAAAGCCCCGCGCAAGGGGCGGCGCCGATTCCTCACCGTTCCCCCTCAGTCGGACGGCTCGCCGGTCTGTTCAAGAGCTGGTTCCGGCTTGGCGGCCGGCGCGGGGGCGACCTTCCTGCGGCGAAGATTGGTCCGTAGCGCCTGAGCCAGCCGCGCCTCGCGCGCCGCCTTTTCCCCAATGGGCTTGGTGTGAGGCTTGGGGTTGTGGCTCATGTTTCCACAGGTGAAAGCGCCGCGACGATTGGTCAACACGATTTTGGCTTTGCCAACCGCGTTTGGTTCGCTATACGCCGCTCCTCTTCGCCGCGGTAGCTCAGTGGTAGAGCGCATCCTTGGTAAGGCTGAGGTCCTGGGTTCGAGTCCCAGTCGTGGCACCATCGGGGTCCAGACCTCTCAGGTCTGGACCCCGACCACACCAGATCCCTACAGATCCTCAACAGATCGCCAGCCGCTAGTTGAACCGGCGCTTCTTCAGCAGGGCGCTGCGATCGGCCGAGCGGATCTCGACCTCGAAGACGTCCTGCTCGCGCAGGATGCGCAGAGGGATCACGGCGCCCGGCGGGCCTTGCGCCCAGAGCTGCGTGTAGAATTCGGCCAGGTCGTCGACCGGCTCGCCCGCCACCGCCAGAATGAGATCGCCCGCCCGCAGCTCGGCGCGCGAGGCCGGACCGCCGGGAACGACGCCCACCAGCACGACATGCGCGCCAGACTCCTGGGCCAGCACACCCAGCCACGGACGCGGCGGATGGCCCGGCTTGCCCCGCGCCAGATCGTCGAGGATCGGCGGCAGCAATTCGGCCGGCACGAACATGTTCATGGGCCGGGGCGCGCCGCTGGACGTGCGGCCTTCCAGGCTCAAAGAGCCGAGCCCCACCAGCTTTCCGGCGGCGTCGATCAGGGCCGCGCCACTCCAGTGCGGGTGGGCCGGCTCGGTCATGATGGCGTCGTCGAGCAGATATTCCCAATAGCCCGCGAACGGCATGCGGGCGAGCACGCGTCCCGCTGCGGCATGGGCGCGTCCGCCGGCCCCGGCCACCACGACGGCGCTGCCGGCCTTCAGCCCCTGCGACGAGCCGAGCGGCAGCACCGGCAGGTCGAGCGGCTCCAGCGCCTGGACGAGGCCCAGTCCCGTCTGGTTGTCGAGACCCAGGACGTGGGCCGCGACGCGCCGGCCGTCGTTGAGCGTAAGGGTGACAGTCTCGGCCTCGGTGATCAGATAGGCCATGGTCAGCACCAGGCCGCTGGGTCCAACCACCACGCCATTGCCCAGGCGCTCCGTGCCCAGAATGCCGGCGGTGAAGGCGTCGGCCGGCACGCGCGCCTCCAGCGCCACGACGGCGGACAGCGCGCTATCCAGGTCGAACGCATGGCCGTCGGCGGTGGGACGCAGCCGGGCCTCGACCTCGTAACCTTGGAATGGTGAGCTCAACTCGATCTCCTTTAGGACTCCAGATCTGGGATCGACCGGCGCGCGCGACAAGGGATACCGCCAGGCGACGGCACGTTTGCCTCAAACAGAACGCGAGACGTTCCGCGCGGCGTTGGCTCCGCCCGCGCCTGTGCTAAGGACCAGCATCCTCACGCGGGCCCCTGGCCCGCCAGCCTGCGAATCGCATGTCCGATCCTTCCGACGAGCCCAAGATCGCCCCGCGAGCCGTCTCGCCCGAGGGCGCCACGCCGAAGCCGAAACGCGTGCGCAAACCCACGGCCGCGCCCGCGCCGGTGACCGCAGCCGAGCCGGCTCCGGAGACCATCAAGGCCGCCCCCGCCAAGCCCAGGCGCCTCCGCAAGCCAAGGCCCGTCGCCGCGCCCATCTCCGCGGTCGAACCGGAGACGCTGGACACCGTCCAACTCGCGCCGGCGGTTGTTGAACCTGAGCCGGCGCCCGCTGACCCGGAAACCGCCGAAGCGCCGCAAGCCTCCGTCACTTCCGATACCGCCCCGGCGCCGGTCCCCAGCAAGCCGGCGCTGTGGCGGCGCCGCGCCTGGCAGGTCGGAGCTGGCGCCGTCGTGCTGCTGGTGATCTCGGTGATCGCCTCGCTGCTGTGGTCCCTGCCCCTGGGCCGCGCCCTCGAGCCGCTGGCCAACCCGACCCTGATCCTGGAAGCCACCGACGGCACGGCCATCGCCCGGCGCGGGTCCTACAAGGAAGCCCCCGTGGTGGTCGCCAATCTGCCGGCCTATGTGCCCGGGGCCTTTGTCTCGATCGAGGACCGGCGCTTCTACAAGCACATAGGCGTCGATCCCAAGGGCATCGCCCGCGCCATGCGCTCCAACGCCAAGGCGGGCGGCGTGTCCGAAGGCGGCTCGACCATCACCCAGCAGCTGGCCAAGAACGCCTTCCTGTCCAACCAGCGCAGCCTGCGCCGCAAGGCCCAGGAGGTGCTGATCGCGCTCTATCTGGAAGCCCGGTTATCTAAGAATGAGATCCTGTCGCGCTACCTGTCGTCGATCTATTTCGGCGACGGCGCCTTTGGCCTGCGCGCCGCGGCCCGGCACTATTTCGACAAGACACCCGAGACCCTGTCGGTCGGCGAGGCGGCGATGCTGGCCGGCATGGTCAAGGCCCCCTCGCGCCTGGCCCCGACCGAGAATTTCGACGGCGCCAAGGCCCGGATGCGCGTGGTGCTGGTCGCCATGGTCGACACCGGGACCATCACCCCCGCCCAGGCCGCCCAGGCCGTCCGCGACATCCATGTGGACGGCGGCCGCCGCAAGCTGCCTACGGGCTCCTACTTCGCCGACTGGGTGTTCCCCCAGGCCAAGGCGGTGTTCGAAAACACCTATGGCGAGACCGTGGTGCGCACCACCCTGGACCGCGACCTGCAGGCCAAGGCCGAGAAGGTGCTGCGCTCCGCGCTGGACCGCGACGGCAAGGGGCTGAACGTCAGCCAAGGGGCGATCGTCGCCATGCGCACCGACGGCCGGGTGGTCGCCATGGTCGGCGGCCGCGACTACAAGGCCAGCCAGTTCAACCGCGCCGACGGCGATCGTCCGCCCGGCTCGGCCTTCAAGCTGTTCGTCTACCTGACCGCCCTGCGCCAGGGCATGACCCCGACCAGCCCGATCCTCGACGCGCCTGTCATCGTCAGCGGCTGGACGCCCAAGAACCACGAGAGCAAGTACGCCGGCCGCGAGGTGCCGCTAATCACCGCCTTCGCCGCGTCTTCCAACGTCGCCGCAGTGCGTCTGGCCAAGCAGGTTGGTCGAGACAGCATCGTCCGCACCGCCCGCGACCTCGGCGTCACCGACCCGATCCCCGACGACCTGACCCTGGCCCTGGGCACCGGCCCGATGAGCCTGGTGCGGCTGACGGCGGCCTATGCGGCCATCGCGGCCGGCGAGACGCCGGTGGTTCCGCACGGTCTGGCCGACTGGCGCAAGCCGGCCAAGGTTCATCCCCTGACCAAGGCCGAGCTGGTTGGTATGCGTGACCTGCTGCGCTCGGCCACCCAGCGCGGCACCGGCATCGAGGCGGCGATCCCCGGCGCGTTCGGCAAGACCGGCACCAGCCAGAGCTATCGCGACGCCCTGTTCGTCGGCTATGTCGGCGACCTGGTGATCGGCGTTTGGGTCGGCAATGACGACAACAGCCCGATGAACGGCGTGGTCGGCGGCGGCATGCCGGCCAAGATCTGGAAGGAACTCGCCAGCTACGCCGTGGGGCGCGGCGTTCGCGCGGCGCCGGTGATCGACGAAAGCCTGGTGCCACTCAATCCCGAGGACCCGACCCTGGAGATCGCGCCCGAGGTTACGCTCGACCCGGCCGTCCCTGGCGAGCCCGCGCCCGCCGATCCTGCCAGCCCCGCCGCGCCGGCCGACCCCTCGCCTCCGATCGCGCCCGTTCCGGTCGCCCCGGCCGCGCCTCCGCCGAGCGAAAACCGCTAGACTGACCCAAGGGCGCCGGCGCTCAGGTCGGTTCAATGCCGTTTTAGGCAACCGTTCTGGGAGGAACGCCGCTATGCCCGAGGCCCTGATCATCGACGCCTGCCGGACGCCGCGCGGCATCGGCAAGGTTGGCAAGGGAGCGTTGGCCGACCACCATCCCCAGCACCTGGCCGCCACTGTGCTGAAGGCCCTGGCCGAGCGGAACGCGCTGAACACCGCTGAGGTCGATGACATCATCTGGGGCACGAGCACCCAGCGCGGCAAGCAGGGCGGCGACATGGGCCGGATGGCCGCTCTGGACGCCGGCTACGACGTGCGGGCCAGCGGCATGACCCTGGACCGGTTCTGCGGCTCGGGCATCACCACGGTGAACCTGGCTGCGGCCTCGATCATGTCGGGCATGGAAGACCTGGTGATCGCCGGCGGCACGGAAATGATGTCCTACACCGCCGCCACTGCGGATCGGACCTCGGTGGGCCTGCTGGACTCCGGCAATCTGCGCCTGCGGGCCCGCCATCCCCAGACCCACCAGGGGGTCTGCGCCGACGCCATCGCCACCCTGGAAGGCATCGACCGCCGGGCGCTGGACGAGTTGGCCCTGCTGAGTCAGCAGCGCGCCGACCACGCGATCCGCCACGGCCATTTCGACAAGTCGCTGGTGCCGGTCTATCGCGACGACGGCTCGGTGGCCCTGGACCGCGAGGAGTTCCCTCGCCCCGAGACAACGATCGAGGGCCTGTCATCGCTGAAGGCCTCGTTCGAGATGATGGCCGGCGTGCCGATCGACGAGGCGGGGACCACCCTGGGCGGGCTGATCCACCAGGTCTATCCGGACCTCAAGATCAACCATGTGCACCACGCCGGCAATTCCTCGGGTGTGGTCGATGGCGCGGCGGCGGTGCTGCTGGCCTCGCCGTCCTATGCCGCCGCCCACGGCCTGAAGCCGCGCGGCCGCGTGATCGCCATGGCCAATATCGGCGACAGCCCGACCCTGATGCTCAACGCCCCGGTTCCCGCCGCCCGCAAGGTGCTGGCCAAGGCCGGACTGACGGTTGACGACATCGACCTGTGGGAGATCAACGAGGCCTTCGCCGTGGTGGCCGAGAAGTTTATCCGCGACCTGCGGCTCGACCGCGACAAGGTCAATGTCAATGGCGGGGCGATGGCGCTGGGCCATCCGATCGGCGCGACCGGGTCGATCCTGATCGGCACGATGCTGGACGAGTTGGAGCGGCGGGGCCTGAAGCGCGGCCTGGTGACGATGTGCGCGGCGGGCGGCATGGCCCCGGCGATCATCATCGAGCGGGTATAGCGCATGGGGACAGGCGCATACGCCTGTCCCCTGCCGGACCAGTCATCGCGCGTAGTAAGCCTCGACCAGCTTGCGATGGACCGGCAGGTGCTTCAGCGCCTCGGTCGAGGCCGCCGCCACCTTTTCGAAGGTCTGCCGCGCCAGCACGCCATCGGGATACCGCCCGTCGACCGGCGAGAAATCGGTCGCGGCGTTCATGCCGTAGAGGATGAACTGGTAGCTGGCCGGCAGGAAGGTCTCCAGATCGACGACGAAGTCGAAGCGCGACACCGGCCGGTGCGCCCACTGGGCCAGCATGTCGCGCAGACCTTGAGGCCACGAGGCCGGGTCGGCGTTGTCGCGCCAATAGGGCTCTTCGCGCTTGGACAGACAGTAGTGCAGCTTGAGGAAGGCGACGATCCGCTCGAAGCGGCCACTCATGGCGCTGCTGAAGTTGCGCGCCGCGCCTTCCATCGCCGCCCTGCCCTTCAGCGGGAAGGTGTCGGCGATCATCATCGCGGCGGCCTCGATCAGCATGCTGCCGGTGGACTCCAGCGGCTCGAAGAAGCCCGCCGACAGGCCCACGGCCACGCAGTTGCCGACCCACTGGGTCTCGCGATAGCCGGTCTGGAACTTCAGCAACCGCACCGGCAGAAGGTCGGCCTCTTTGCCGACATAGGCCCGAAGCACCTCTTCGGCCCGCGCCTCGTCGCTGTGCCGGCTGGAGAACACGTAGCCGACGCCCCGGCGGTTCTCCAGGCCGATGTCCCAGGTCCAACCCGCCTCGTGAGCGGTGGCCAGGGTGTAGGGCGCGATCGGCGCGTCCGGCGTGGCGTAGGGGACCTGCACGGCCAGGGCGCGATCGTTGAACAGCACATCGTCGCAGCGCTTGAACGGCACGCCCAGGGCCTCGCCGATCAGCAGGGCGCGGAAGCCCGAACAGTCGATGAACAGGTCGCCCTCGATGACGCCCAGTCCGCCGGCCGTGACCGAGGCGATGTCGCCGGTCTCGCCGTCGCGTTGCACCGTCTCGACCTTGCCGGTCAGGTGGACGACGCCCAGGTCCTTGGCCACGCCGCGCAGGAAGTCGGCGAAGCGGGCGGCGTCGAAATGGTAGGCATAGTTCATCGGCCCCTGGAAGTCGGGGTCCTCCAGCCGCTTGGGGCCTAGGCCATGGGCGACGACCTGGCTCTGGTTGGTCACCGCGTCAGCGAATGGGACGGTCGATCCCGCCTGGCGGTCCAGCAGCCAATAGGGCGACAGATCACGCCCGCCCGGTTGGACCGGCACGTTGAACGGGTGAAAGTATTCGGAAGCCTTGCCGTCCGATGAACGCCGTTCCCAGTCGCGGAACAGTACCCCCTGCTTGAAGGTGGCCGAGCTCTCTCGCAGGAACCGCGCCTCGCTGACCCCCAGCGTGGCGAGCGTCGCGCGGATGGTGGGAAACGTGCCCTCGCCCACGCCGATGATGCCGATGTCCGGCGACTCGACCAGGGTGATGCTGGCGCCGCCTGGACGGTTCGCGCCCAGCGCCTTGGCCAGGAAGGCGGCCGTCAGCCAGCCCGCCGTGCCGCCGCCGACGATGACGATGCGGTTGCCTGCCATGAGCGGATGATCCCTCAAAGATTGCTCAGGGAGGGACTGGACCCCGAGTCGGGAAAACAAAGAAAAGCCCGGGCGGCGTCAGGGGAATAGCCGCCACCCGGGAGAGCGTCAGTCTGGGAGGTGGAACGCTCAAGAAACTTCGATGGACCGGCCCACCGCCGGAGGCGGAGGGCCGGTCCCATGCGAGCCTAGAGCATTTCCCGACCTGACTGCGTCAGGCCGTGAGCTCTAATCTTCTGTTTTGACGCATTTTTCTTCACGCGAACCGGAACCACTTCGCTCGAAAAATGCCCTAGAACTTCGCGCGGACGCGGAAGCCCCAGGTGCGCGGGGGTTGATAAACCGACAGCCATACCGGGGTGGACGGCCCCCCGAAGGCGCCGGCCCCGGACTTGATGTTCTTGTCCTCAATGTTCTGGACAAAGCCTTCGAGCGACCACGGATCTTCTGGCGGCTCGTAGCGCACCACCAGGTCGGAGCGCGTATAGCCCTTCTGCTGGTCGGCGGCGCCCTGATTGAAGTAGGACAGCCAGCTCTTGCTTTCGATGTGGGTGCTCAGGCGCGGGGTGATCCGCCCGCCGTTGCTCAGCTCGAACACATGCTCGTACGAGACCGTGCCCGAGAAGCGCGGCGCGTGGGCAAGTTCGTTGCCCTTCACATTGACCAGCTTGGTGGGGTCGTTGTTGGCATAGAGGCGGGCGTCGATGCTCTGCAGGTCGTCCATCTCGGTCTTTTGGAGCGAGGCGGAAAACTGCAGGCGGTCGACGGCGGTCAGGTTGGCGGTTAGTTCGGCTTCGAAGCCGTACGCCGTCGCGCCCTTGGCGTTTTGGGTCACCAGTTGCGAGGACTTCACTGAGCCGTCCGGGTTGCGGGTCGTGACCGCCTGGTTGACCTGATAGCCTTTGAAGTCCGCGTAGTAGGCTGCGAGATTCAGCGTGGCTCGGCCGTCCAGGAAGCGGATCTTCGAACCCACTTCGTAGTTGGTCAGGGTTTCCGGGTTGGTCAGCTTGCCGCCGTCCTGGATGTTGCCCGACTTGAAGCCGGTGCCGACCGAGGCATAGACCAGCACGTCGTCGGTCAGATCGGCGTCGGCGCGGGCCAGCCAGGTCAGCTTGCTCCAGCTGCCCTTCACATCGTTGGGCGAGATCGCGTAGCCCGGCAGCAGCGTCAGCAGCTGGGCGGCGGTCAGGCTGCGGCCGACGGCGAAGATGCCGTGGCCATAGGTCCCGTAGGTGCACGAGAAGCTGCCGGCCGGATCGGGGCAGCCGTCGAACATCACGTTGCGGCCGCCGACGTCCTGCTTGGTGTCCTTGGTGTAGCGAAGGCCGCCGGTAAGGCGAATGCGGTCGGTGGCGTGCCAGACGGCCTGGGTGAAGGCGGCCTTGGACTCGATGGTGCGGGCGGCCTGGATGAAGCTGCCGGCCCAGGCGAAGGTGCCGCCGCGATAGCCGTTGCGCTGGTCGATGTCGAAGCGGATCGAGTTGTCTTCGTGGCTGTAATAGCCGCCCAGGATCCAGTCGACGGCCCGATCGTCGCCGGTCGACTTCAACTGGACTTCGTGGCTGTAGGCGTCGTTGCGCGACCAGACGGTGCGGTTCTCGTTGAAGGCGCCGCCCGGAGTGGTGGCGCTGGTCGGCGGCAAGGCGCCGGCGTCGGCGTCGCTGTTGGCGCCGCCACCCACCCGTTGCCAGCCGGTGATGTAGGTCAGGCCGATGTCGTCGGTGACCGCATAGTCCAGCTGGCTACGGATGCCGTAGGAATAGCGATCGCTCTCGGCGGCGGTGTCACTGAGCGTCGACCACTTCTTCTGGCCGGCGCGCGGGGTCTGCATCAGGCCGATGACCGGCGCGCCGGTATCCTGATAGCCCTCGACATTGACGTTCCAGGTCAGCTTTTCGGTGGCCTTCCACAGGGCGCTGACGCGCAGCGAGCGCTGGTCCTGGGCGTAGTACTTCTTGCCGGTGGTGACGAAGGCGGCGGGGTTGATGCCGTTGCCGGCCGGGGGCTGCTGGTAGTCGGCATAGCCGTCGTGGCGCTCGGTGATGCCGGCGATGCGGATGGCGAAGGTGTCCGACAGCGGCATGTTGACCGAGAAGCGGGCGCCCAGGCGGTTGTACGAACCGGCCACCAGTTCGGCGCTGCCGTAATAGTCGTCCGTCGTCGGCCTGGCCGTGCGTAGGCTGATGGCGCCGACCGTGGCGTTGCGGCCAAACAGCGTGCCTTGCGGGCCGCGCAGCACCTCGACGGCGTCCATGTCGTACATCAGCACCGCAGCGCCCTGGGCGCGCGGCGAATAGATGCCGTCCACATAGATGGCGACCTCGGGGTCGGCAACTTCGGTGTAGGCGTTATCGTTGCCGATGCCGCGCATGGTCACCAGGATCGCGCCCTGGTCGCCTTGCTGGTTGATGGCCATGCTGGGCACGAACTTGGCCAGATCGGTGACATCCTCTACCTGCTGGCGGTCGAGCGAGCCTTGGCCAAACGCCGTAATGGCGATCGGGGTGTCCTGCAGGTTGGTCTCACGCTTGGTGGCGGTGACCGTGATTTCCTCGATTTGGATGTTGTCTGCCGGGGCCTGAGCGGTCTGGGCCTGCACGGCGGTGGCGGCGATCAAGGCCGTTACGGCCGAGGTCCCGGCCAAGAGCGTATTGCGGAGTTTCATTCTTCATCCCTCCCTGTGTGCGATCCTTTTTGGTCGCGACTTGCATGCCGTGAATAGCTACAGTAGGACAACGTTGTCAATCACACTTATATTCAGTGTTTAGTTCAAACCTCGGCTTTTAGTGATATGTTTAGCTAAAAGTAGAAGCCGTGATATAAGCAAACAGCGATCGAATGCCTTGAATAGGGCAAGCTTTCTAAGGGAGGAAAAGAATGAAACGACAGCAGATGCGTGGCTTGGCCATGGCCCTGATGCTCTCAACGGCGTTGCCGGCCGCCGCTGCTCACGCCCAGGCCGCCCCCGCGATCTCGGCGAAACCTTGGATGAACACCAGGCTGAGCGCCGATCAACGCGCCGACCTGGTCGTTGCCCAAATGACGCAGGACGAGAAATTGACCCTGGTGTTCGGGTTCTTTGGCTCGAACCAGAAGAAGCCGCAGTTCACGCCTTCGCCGGAAGCCCGCATGGGCTCGGCCGGCTATATTCCCGGCATTCCCCGCCTGGGTGTGCCCGCCCTGTGGGAAACCGACGCCGGCGTGGGTGTCGCCACCCAGCGCGAGACCAGCGATCCCTACCGCGAGCGCACCTCCCTGCCCTCCGGCCTGGCCACCGCCGCCACCTGGAATCCCGAGGTCGCCTACAAGGGCGGCGCGATGATCGGTTCGGAGGCACGGTCGTCGGGCTTCAACGTGCAACTGGCCGGCGGCGTCAACCTGGCGCGCGAACCGCGCAACGGCCGCAACTTCGAATATGGCGGCGAGGATCCGCTACTGGCTGGCGTGATCGTCGGCGCGCAGATCCGCGGCATCCAGTCCAACAACATCATCTCGACCATCAAGCACTGGGCCCTGAACGCCCAGGAGACCGGCCGGATGACGGTCAGCTCCAATGTCGCGGACGACGCCGCCCGGGCTTCGGACTTCCTGGCCTTCGAATTCGCGATCGAACAGTCGAACCCAGGCTCGGTGATGTGCGCCTATAACCGCATCAATGGCGCCTATGCCTGCGAGAACAACTACCTGCTCAACGAGGTGTTGAAGACCGACTGGGCTTATCCGGGCTTCGTGATGTCCGACTGGGGCGGCGTGCACTCCACCGCCAAGGCCGCCAATGCGGGCCTGGACCAGGAGTCGGCCTACACCTTCGACAAACAGCCCTTCTTTGGCGCGCCGCTGAAGGCCGCCGTGGCCGACGGCTCGGTGCCACAGGCGCGCCTGGACGACATGGTCCGCCGCATCACCCGCTCGATGTTCGCCCACGGCCTGTTCGACCATCCGGTCACCCCGGGACCGATCGACTTCGCCGCCCACGCCAAGGTCACCCAGGCCGACGCCGAGGAAGCCATCGTTCTGCTGAAGAACGACGGCCTCCTCCCGCTCCTTTCTGGAAAGGGGGCCAAGACCGCCAAGACGATCGCCGTGATCGGCTCGCATTCCGACGTTGGGGTGCTGTCGGGCGGCGGCTCGTCCCAGGTGTTCCCGATCGGCGGCATGGCGGTGAAGGGCCTGGGCCCCAGCGGCTTCCCCGGCCCGATCGTCTATCACCCCTCTTCGCCGCTGAAGGCGTTGCAGGCCAGAAACCCCGGCGCCCGGTTCACCTATAGCGACGGGACCGATCCAGCCGCCGCCGCCAAACTGGCCGCGCAAAGCGACCTGGTCGTGGTCTTCGCCCACCAGTGGGCGGCCGAGTCGCAGGACTATTCCCTGACCCTGGCCGACGATCAGGACGGCCTGATCGCCGCCGTCGGCGCGGCCAATCGCAAGACCATCGTGGTGCTGGAAACCGGCGGTCCGGTGCTGATG
Source organism: Caulobacter sp. DWR3-1-2 (assembly GCF_049896225.1). Lineage (NCBI taxonomy): Bacteria > Pseudomonadati > Pseudomonadota > Alphaproteobacteria > Caulobacterales > Caulobacteraceae > Caulobacter > Caulobacter sp. DWR3-1-2. The sequence continues at coordinate 234,875 of NZ_JAFCTW010000002.1, forward strand.
CCTTGGCTCGACAAGGTCGGCGCCGTGGTCGAGGCCTGGTATCCGGGCACCAATGGCGGCGAGGCCATAGCCCGGGTGCTGACCGGCGAGGTCAACCCGTCGGGACGCCTGCCGATCACCTTCCCGCAAAGCGCCGCCCAATTGCCTCGCCAGACGATCGACTGCGACCCGGCCAAGCCGGAGGACTTCTGCGACGTCGCCTATGTCGAGGGCGCGGCGGTGGGCTACAAGTGGTTCGACCAGAAGGGCCTCCAGCCGCTGTTCGCCTTCGGCCACGGCCTGTCCTACTCGACCTTCGGCTACAGCGGCTTGAAGACCTCGGTGACCGGCGACAAGCTGACCGTCAGCTTCACCGTCAAGAACACCGGCAAGGTCACTGGCAAGGACGTGCCACAGGTCTATGTCGGTCCCACGGCCGGAGGCTGGGAGTCCCCGCGCCGCCTCGGCGGTTTCAAGAAGGTCGCCCTGGCCCCTGGCGCCAGCACCGAGGTCAGCGTCACGGTCGATCCACGCCTGCTGGCCACCTTCGACTCCAAGGGCAAGACCTGGGAGATCGCGGGCGGATCGTATGAAGTGTCGCTGGGCTCCTCGTCCCGGACGCTCTCGGCCAAGGCGAACGTGACGGTGGCGGCCAAGTCGCTGCCGGTGTCGTACGACGGAAAATAAGGCGAAAGGGCGGAGCGGCGGTGACCGCTCCGCCCCCTCTCTCGCAATATTAGGACGCTTTCGGCGCGGGCCCCGTTGAGGCGCGGACCATCAGTTCGAAAGGCAGCATCTGACTGCCCGCCGTCAGCTTCTCGCCCGAGGCGCTGGCCATGATCAGCATGTCGGCGGCCTTCTCGGCCATCCGGGCCACCGGCTGGCGCACCGCCGTCAGCGACGGAACGCTCAGCCGCACCCCGATCGAATCGTCATAGCTGAGGATCGACAGGTCGCCCGGCACCGCCAGGCCACGCGCCTGGGCCACGCTGACCACGCCCAGCGCCATCTGGTCGTTGGAGGCCATGATTGCGGTCGGCGGCAAAGCCAAGTCCAGCAAGGCGTTGGCGCCGGCGACCCCGGCCTCGAACGTGAAGTCGCCCTTGTAGATCCAGTCGTCGGGAACAGCCTGGCCCGCCGCTTCCATGGTCGCCACGAAGGTCTCGACCCGCAGGATGGAGGACGAGAACTTGTAGTCCCCGGCGATCATGCCGATCCGCCTGTGACCCAAGCCCAGCAAATGCTTGGTCGCCTGCCGCGCGGCGGCCCGGTCGTCCATATAGACCCGCGGCCCCTGCCCCTTGACGGGGGTGTTGAGCCGCACGAACGGGATACTTCGCTTTTTTAGAGCCGCCAGCACCACCGGGTTCTCGCAGTTGGGCGGCGTCAGGATCACGCCGTCGGGCTGCAGCGACGACAGGACCGCAGTGATCTGTTTCTCCAACTGGTCGGACTCCCGATCGACCAGCTCGAACATCAGGTGATAGCCCGACTGCTCGCAGCGCAGCATGGCGCCATAAAGCATCTGGTCGATCCACTCGTTACCGCGTTCGCTGCGCCAGTTGTCCAGGGTCAGGCGGCGGTCGTTGAAGGCGACCAGCAGGTAGGAACGCGAACCGGCCATGGTGCGGGCGGCCTTGCTGGGGCTGTAGCCCAGCTTCTCGACGGCCGCGAGCACGCGTTCCTTCAGGTCCGGCGTGACGTTGGGCTCATTGTTGAGCACTCGCGACACCGTCTTGACCGACACGCGCGCCTTCTCGGCGACATGGATGATCGTGGCCGGCCGCTTCGCCATGCAGAATCCATTCCCCCGCTTCAGATTCGAGCCTAGCGACCGCGAAACCTTATGTCTGCCCCCGGACGTCAGACGATGGTGCGGCGCCACCAGTCGGCGCCGGTTCGCCGTACCCGCCGCCACCCGGCGTCTCGATGACGATCACATCGCCGGCCAGCATCTCGGCCGCATCGGTGGCCCCGAGGGCCAGCACGCTTCCGTTCGCCCGCTCGACCCGCGCCGCGCCCAACTGCCCCGCCCCGCCGCCAGCCAGACCGAACGGCGCCACGCGGCGTCGGTTGGATAGCAGGGTGGCGGTCATCGGCTCACGGAAACCGATCCTGCGCACCACGCCGTCGCCGCCATGATGCGCACCGACGCCGCCTGACCCCCGCCGGATCGAGAAAGCCTCGACCAGCACCGGATAGCGACTCTCCAGCACCTCGGGATCGGTGAGGCGGCTGTTGGTCATGTGGGTCTGGACCGCGTCGGCGCCGTCGAAGTCCGGACCGGCCCCAGCCCCCCCGCAGATAGTCTCGTAGTACTGCCGCCGGTCGTCGCCGAAGGTGAAATTGTTCATCGTGCCCTGGGCGGCGGCCATCACACCCAACGCGCCATAGAGGGCGTCGACCACCACCTGGCTAGTCTCGACATTGCCGGCCACCACCGCCGCCGGATAGCGCGGCTTGAGCATGGAGCCTTCCGGAATGACCAGCTCGACCGGCCGCAGGCAACCGTCGTTCATCGGGATCTCGTCATCGACCAGGGTCCGGAACACGTACAGCGCCGCCGCCCGGCAGATCGAGGCCGGGGCGTTGAAATTGGTTGGGACCTGATCGCTGGTGCCGGCGAAATCGACCCGCGCCGCGCGGGCCGCGCGATCGACGGTGATGGCCACCTGCACCACGCTGCCGTCGTCCAGCTCGTAGGCGAAGGCGCCGTCCGACAGGGTCGCCAATACTCGCCGCACGGCCTCCTCGGCATTGTCCTGCACGTGAGCCATATAGGCCTCGATCACATCCTGGCCGAACTCGGCGACCAACCCGGTCAGGCTCTCGGCCCCGCGCGCGCAGGCCGCGACCTGGGCCTTGAGGTCGCCGATGTTCTGGTCGGGATTGCGGGCCGGCCAACGGCCCGAGGCCAGCAGGACCCGGACCTCGGCCTCCAGGAACCGTCCGCCCTCGACCAGCAGGACGTTCTCGATCAGCACCCCCTCCTCCTCGACCGTCCGGCTGTTGGGCGGCATCGAGCCCGGCGTGATGCCGCCGATGTCGCCCTGGTGGCCCCGGGCTGCGACGTAGAAGATCAGAACCCCGGCCGCGTCGAACACCGGCATCACCACCGTGACGTCCGGCAGGTGGGTGCCGCCGTTGTAGGGCGCGTTGAGCATGTAGACGTCGCCTGGTTTCATGCCCCGGCCATCGCCGTCGCGCGCCTCGCGGATGGCTCGAACGCTGTCGCCCATCGAGCCCAGATGCACCGGCATGTGCGGGGCGTTGGCGATCAGGTTGCCGTCCCGGTCGAACAGGGCGCAGGAAAAGTCCAGCCGCTCCTTGATATTGACCGAATAGGCGGTGTTCTGCAGAGCGAAACCCATCTCCTCGGCCACGGCCATGAACAGGTTGTTGAACACCTCCAGCATCACCGGATCGGCCGCCGCGCCCACCGCGTGGCGCTTGGCCAGGGCGACGACGCGGTCGAGGATCAGGTTGAGGTGCGCATCGACCGTGGCTTGCCAGCCGGGCTCGATCACGGTGGTCCCGGTGGCCTCGCGGATGATGGCCGGACCGGCGATCGTTGCGGCGATTGGCAAGGCGGCGCGGTCGAACACCGGCGTGGCGTGTTCCAAGCCGGCCATGCGGGTGAGCACCGTGGCCAAGGCCTCGACGTCGCCGGCCGGGGCAGCGCCCAGATCGGGCGCGGTCCCGGCGTCGGCGTGACCGATGGCCTCGACCGCCAAGGCCTCAACCATCAAGGCTGTACTGGGCGAGATAAAGCCAAAGCGCCGCTGATGCAGGGTCTCGAACGCGGTGCGCACGGCCGCTGCATCGCCCAGCGGTACGCGAAGGGGCGTATCGGTCCCAGCATATTTGACCAGCAGGCTGGAGATCGTCTCGACACGGATCAACGGCACATCTTGCCCGCGTAGGGCCACCTCGGCTTCGCTGGCCAAAACCGCAGCGCGCTCGACCAAGTCGCTGGCGTCGGACAGCGGTTGCTCGACGGTCGCCTCCCGCAGGATCCGCAGTTCGGCCAGGCCCATGCCGTAGGCGCTGAGCACGCCGGCGAACGGGTGGATCATCACCTTGGACATGCCAAGCGCGTCGGCCACCAGGCAGGCATGCTGTCCGCCGGCCCCGCCGAAACAGGCCAGCACATAGCGGGTGACATCGTAGCCGCGCTGGATCGAGATCTGCCGCACGGCCTTGGCCATGTTCTCCACGGCGATGGTCACGAAGCCCCCGGCGATCTGGGCGGGGCTCATATCGCGGCCGGTCGCGGTCAGGATCTCGCCGGCCATGGCCTCCAAGCGCGCCATGACGATGTCGCGGTCCAGCCGCTGATCGGCGTGCGGCCCAAACACCGCCGGGAAGAACTCGGGCGACAGCTTGCCCAGCATGACATTGCAATCGGTCACCGTCAGCGGCCCGCCGCGCCGGTAGCAGGCGGGACCGGGATTGGCGCCGGCCGAGGCCGGTCCCACCCGGAACCGCGCCCCGTCAAAGACGCAGATCGAGCCGCCGCCGGCCGCCACGGTGTGGATGTTCATCATCGGCGCGCGCATCCGCACGCCCGCCACCACGGTCTCGTAGGCCCGCTCATATTCGCCCGCGAAGTGGCAGACGTCGGTCGAGGTGCCGCCCATGTCGAAGCCGATGACGCGGTCGAAACCGGCTTGGGCGGCGGTCTTGGCCATGCCCACCACGCCGCCGGCCGGCCCCGACAGGATGGCGTCCTTGCCCCGGAAGGCGTGGGCGTCGGTCAGGCCGCCATTGCTCTGCATGAACAGCAGCCGGGTCTCGCGGCCCCCCTCTTTCGCCTTGAGGGCACTGGCGACCTTGTCGACATAGCGGCGCAGGACCGGCGATAGGTAGGCATCGACCACCGTGGTGTCGCCCCGCCCCACCAGCTTCATCAGCGGGCTGACCTCGTGGCTGACCGACACCTGGCTGAAGCCGATATCGCGCGCGATGGCGGCGACACGCGCCTCGTGGTCGGTAAAGCGAAAGCCATGCAGCAGCACGATGGCCACCGCGCGAAAGCCGGCGTCGAAGGCGGCCCGCAGACCGTCGCGCGCGGAGGCCTCGTCCAGCGGTCGCAGAACGGCGCCCTCGACGGTCATCCGTTCGTCGATCTCGACCACCCGGGTGTAGAGCGCCTCGGGTTTGACGATCTTGCGGTCGAACAGCTTGGGCCGCGCCTGGTAGCCGATCCGCAGGGCGTCGGCATGGCCCTTGGTGATCGCCAGCACCGTCGGCTCGCCCTGGCGCTCAAGCAGGGCGTTGGTGGCCACGGTGGTGCCCATCTTGACCGCGTCGACGGCGGTCTCGGCGCCCAGCAAGGCCCGCACGCCCGCCACGGCGGCGTCGTCATACTGCTCGGGGTTCTCGGACAGCAGCTTGTGGGTGACCAGGGTCCCGTCGGGACGCCGCGCGACGATGTCGGTGAAGGTGCCGCCGCGATCAATCCAGAACTCCCAGCCGCGTTCGGTCATTCATGGCCCCTTGGTCAGAGGTCCCTTTTGGCGTTGGGGAAGGTTCGCATCAAGGGCGCCTCGCGATCCTTCTCTCTCTTGCGGGCGAAGGAGACTTCAACGCATCGCCTCGATCGCGGCCCAAACGCCGAGGCCCAGGAAAACCAGAGCGGCGCCCATGCGGACATATTTGAGCGGCACGACCTTGGTCACCGCCTCGCCGAAATAGACCGCCGGCACGTTGGCGACCATCATGCCCAGGGTGGTGCCGGCCGCGACCAGCAGCACGTTGTGGAAGCGCGCGCCCAGGGCGATGGTGGCGATCTGGGTCTTGTCGCCCATCTCGACCAGGAAGAAGGCGATGGTTGTGGTCAGGAACACGCCGTAGCGACCCTTGCCGCCGGGCATGTCGTCATCGACCTTGTCGGGGATCAGGGCCCAGGCGGCCATGGCGATGAACGAGACGGCGATCGCCCACTTAAACCAGGTTCCGCCGAAGAAGTCCGAGGCCAGCGAGCCGGCCAGCGCCGCCAGGGCGTGGTTGGCCAGGGTGGCGACCAGTATGCCCAGGATGATCGGCACGGGCTTTTTGAAGCGCGTAGCCAGGATGATGGCCAAGAGCTGGGTCTTGTCGCCGATCTCGGCGATGGCCACCACGAGGGCCGACACAAACAGGGATTCCATGGATCAGGTACCGTCAGGGCCGAGCGCATGCCAATAGCGTCGGAGACCCCGCCCAGCCCGGAACGGAAACCGACGCCATTGGTCTCGCCGCGGAAGCCTGTCGGCTTCCTCCACCCGCGCCATGATCTCACCCCTCTTGAAGAAGGAAGACCAAGTATGTTGACGACGGGCCCCGCTGATCGGTGCGGGCGGCTACTCCCCAAAGGTGAGCGGTTGGTAGCGGCGCGAGACGCGGCGGTCAATGCGCGTCTGCCGGTCGAAAGGTCGCGCCCGATGCCCAGGGACTTCGCAAGCCGGTCGCCAGTCTGACGCTGGCCAAGCCGTTCCCGTTAGACCTGTCGGCCATCGAGGGGGGCCCTCCGTTGTCATCCCGGACGAGCGCGCTGCGCGAAGATCCGGAACCGACGCGTGAAGGCAGGCGCTTCCGGCGGTCCCGGATCTGCCCCCGGCTTTCGCCGGGGTTGTCCGGGATGACGGCGGTGGGGGGTTGTGAGTTTGCCGCCTCTAGGGAACCACCCCCGCCCCATCGAAGCGCATGACGTGGATCGCCACCCGCACCTTGCCGCCGGTGAAGCTGCCGCCGGCCGCCGTGATCACCACCGCAGTGTCGGCGTAGTAGGCCGTCGGCCCCACCACCCCGACATTGTTGGTGTTCTTGGCGACGCCCAGGCCCGAGCCGAACTTCGCCGTGTCACCGCTGACGCCGCAGCTGTAGGACGTCGCGCCCGTCACCGCGACGCTGGTGCGGGTCGAGACGCCCAGGACGATGGCGCGGTTAGGGATGACGACCGTGGTGGCGGTCAAAGCGCCCGACAGGGTGACTTCCTGTTCGACGATCTCGAACCGCGTATTGGCGCCGAACGGCGACTTGGCCGCCGTGACGGCCTTGAAGGTCGCGGCCAGGGGCGTCCAGGTCGCGCCGTCGGAGATCACCGCATGGCCCTCGTCCTTGACCCAGGCCAGCCAACCGGCCGCCGGGGTCAGCGCCTCCCAGGCCCCAGCCTCGAACCGGGTGAGCAATCCCGCCGCCTTGCCGGCCCAGAAGGCCCCGGTCGCGGCGGCGGGCAGGATATGGATCGCGCCGTCGGCTGGCGCGACGGGCTGGGCGACGATCGTGCGGCTCTCGACCGCGAGCTGAACGAGACCGTCCAGCCGGGCGAAGGCCTCGTTGACCGTGATGTGTTTCTGGGCCTGGCCTGCGGCTACATAGGGCAGCGACAGGCGGGGGGTGGCGTCGTCGGACATCGGAAGGCTCCTGGAGGTTTCAAGGCCTCCATTCTCGCCCCGCCGCGAGTGACGGAGGACCGACGCGGGTCGATCCCCCTCTTCGTCCCCGTCTACTGGGCCGCGAAAGCCAGGCGGGCGCCCGATGTGAAGGCCGTCTTGGCCGCCAGCTCCGCCTTCGCATCCTCGTACTGCTCTGCGAACTTGGCCACCAGCTCGCCGGCGGTCAGCACCGCGTCGATCGCCCCGACGCCCTGGCCCGAACCCCAGATATCGCGCCAGGCCTTGGCGTCCTGGTTGCCACCCGAGCCAAAGTTCATGGCCGAAGGATCGCTGACCGGCAGGTTTTCCGGATCGAGACCGGCCCGGACGATCGACTGGCGCAGGTAATTGCCGTGCACCCCGGTGAAGAGGTTGGAATAGACGATGTCGTTGGCCGAGGCCTCGACGATGGTGTCCTTGTAGCCCTGGGGCGCGTTGGCCTCGGCGGTGGCGATGAACGCCGAGCCGATATAGGCCAGGTCCGCGCCCATGGCCTGGGCGGCCAGGATCGATCGGCCGCACGCGATCGCGCCCGACAGCGCCACCGGCCCGTCGAACCAGGCGCGGATTTCCTGCACGAGGGCGAAGGGCGACAGGGTGCCGGCATGGCCGCCCGCCCCGGCCGCCACCGGGATCAGGCCGTCGGCGCCCTTCTCGATGGCCTTGTGGGCGTGGCGGTCGTTGATCACGTCATGCAGGGTGATGCCGCCGTAGGAGTGAATGGCCGCATTGAGGTCCTCGCGCGCGCCCAGCGAGGTGATGACCACGGGCGCCTTGTGCTTGACGCACATTTCGATGTCTTCCTCGAGCCGGTTATTGCTCTTGTGGACGATCTGATTGACCGCGAACGGCGCCGAGGGCGCTTCGGGATGGGCGCGATCATAGGCGGCCAATTCTTCCGTGATCCGCGCCAACCACTCGTCCAGCTGCGAGATCGGTCGGGCATTGAGGGCCGGGAACGATCCGACGATCCCCGCCTTGCACTGGGCGATGACCAGGTCCGGGTTGCTGATGATGAACAGCGGAGACGCAATGACAGGCAGGCGCAGGCGGTCGCGCAGGATCGGCGGCAAGGCCATGGACGTCGTCTCCTCTTGGGTCTTCCGGGGGCGACCACTCCGGGCCGCTCATGTAATCAGCGTTAGCTTAAACGCTCGTTCGTGGCATGTGCAAGCGCTTGACCTACCCTAGGGCAGAGAGGCATCTGCTGGTCAAAACAAGAAAATGCTGCACTGCAGGAGAGAAACGACGTGACTGAGGCGATCACGCCGCTGGCCGAGGATTTCGGCCCCCCGGACGAAACTAAGTGGCTGGCCCTGGTCGAGAAGACCCTGAAGGGCCAGAGCTTCGACGACGCCCTGATCACCCAGACTGCCGATGGCATTGCGATTCGGCCCCTCTATACGGCCAAGGACGGCGCGGTCGTGGTGCGCGACCTGCGCGCCCGCGACGCCGATCGTCCGTGGGACCTGCGGATGCGCGCCGCCCATCCTGATCCCCGCCAGACCGCATCCGAGATCATGAAGGACCTGGAGAACGGCGCGGCTTCGGTTCTGCTGGCCATCGATCCGACGGGACAGAGCGGTGTCGCCGTCGGCGCCGTGCAGGACCTGGCCCTGGCGCTGAACGGCGTGATGCTGGACCTGGCGCCCGTCGCCCTGGACGCCGGGTTCCTGGGTCCCAAGGCCGCCGACTGGCTGGGGACGCTGGCCAAGTCGGCCCCCAACGCGCCCCTGGCCTTCCACATGGATCCGCTGACTGCCTTCGCCCAGGCGGGCGTCTCTCCCGGCCCGATCGAGGGCCACCTGATCGCTGCGGCGACGGTCGGCGCGCGGCTGTCGGAGACCTACGCCAAGGCCAGCCTGTTCCTGGCCACCGGCCGCGCGGCGCACGAGGCCGGCGGGTCCAACACCGAGGAGCTGGCGATGATGACCGCCAGCGCCGTGACCTACGCCAAGGCCCTGGTCCGTGCCGGCCTGTCGATGGAGGAGGCCTTCTCGCGTATCGTCTTGGGCGTCAGCCTCGACGCAGAATATTTCACCGGCGTCGCCAAGGTTCGCGCCGCTCGGGCCCTGTGGGCGAGGATCACCGACGCGTGCGGCGTTTGCGTTCCGGCCGTGATCGAGGCCCGCTCCTCCAACCGCATGCTGACGAAGGCCGACGCCTGGACCAACCTGCTGCGCCTGACCTCGGCGGCCTTCGCCGGCGCCGTCGGTGGAGCCGACGCCGTCGTGCTGGGCGCCTTCACCGACGCCCTCGGCCTGCCCACCGCCTTTGGCCGTCGCCAGGCGCGCAATACCCAGTTGGTGCTGATGGAAGAAAGCCACCTGGGCCGCGTCGCAGATCCGGCCGGCGGGGCGTGGTATCTCGACAACCTCACCGACCTGCTGGCCCGCGCCGCGTGGGGCGGTTTCCAGGCCATCGAGGCTGACGGCGGCATCGTAAAAGCCCTGGAAAGCGGCCTGATCGCCGATATCGTCGCCGACACCTGCGAGGCCCAGGCGGCCCAGTTCGCCGACAAGAGCCGCAAGATCCTGGGCGTCACCGCCTTCCCCAACGCCGCCGACAAGCCTGCCGAGGTGGCTACGCCTGATCTTTCCGACTTCGCGCTGGAAGGGCCCAGCACCCGCGTGCCGGGACCGGACTCCAAGTGCCGGCCCATGACCCCGATTCGTTTCGCCGCCGCCTTCGAGGGCGCTGTCGCATGAGCAAGTTCCCGAATTTCGCCGACATCGCCTTCGAGACCGGCGCCACCGCCGACGCGCCCGCTGATGGCCCCGTCTGGAACACGCCCGAAGGCGTCGGTGTCGCAGCGTCGTTCACGCAGGCCGATGTCGAGGGCCTGGACTTCACCGGCGGCTATCCCGGCGTCGCGCCCTATCTGCGCGGCCCCTACCCGACCATGTATGTCACCAATCCGTGGACGGTGCGGCAGTATGCCGGCTTCTCGACTGCCGAGGACAGCAACGCCTTTTACCGGCGCAACCTGGCGGCGGGTCAGATGGGTCTGTCCGTGGCCTTCGACTTGGCCACCCACCGCGGCTATGACAGCGACCATGAGCGGGTGAAGGGCGATGTCGGCATGGCCGGCGTGGCCATCGACTCCATCCTCGACATGCGCACGCTGTTCAGCGGCATCCCGCTCGACAAGATGAGCGTGTCAATGACCATGAACGGCGCGGTGTTGCCGATACTGGCGCTCTACATCGTCGCCGCCGAGGAGCAGGGCGTCAGCGCCGACAAGCTGTCGGGGACCATCCAGAACGACATCCTCAAGGAGTTCATGGTCCGCAACACCTACATCTATCCGCCCGCCCCCTCGATGCGGATCATCTCGGACATCTTCGCCTACACCTCGACGCACATGCCGAAGTTCAACTCGATCTCGATCAGCGGCTATCACATGCAGGAGGCCGGGGCCTCGGCCGACCTGGAGCTGGCCTATACCCTGGCCGACGGCGTCGAATACGCCCGCGCGGGGGTCGCGGCCGGCATGAGCATCGACACCTTTGCCCCGCGCCTGTCGTTCTTCTGGGCGATCGGCATGAACTACTTCATGGAGGTCGCGAAAATGCGCGCGGCCCGGCTGCTTTGGGCCGGGCTGATGAAGCGGGAGTTCGCGCCGAAGGACGAGCGCTCGCTGTCCCTGCGCACCCACAGCCAGACCTCTGGCTGGTCGCTGGCGGCGCAGGACGTGTTCAACAACGTGCCGCGCACCTGCGTCGAGGCCATGGCGGCGGTCAACGGCCAGACCCAGAGCCTGCACACCAACGCCCTGGACGAGGCCCTGGCCCTGCCCACCGACTTTTCGGCCCGCATCGCCCGCAACACCCAGCTGTTCCTGCAGATGGAAAGCGGTACGACCCGTGTCGCCGACCCGTGGGGCGGGTCCTACTATGTCGAGCGCCTGACCCACGACCTGGCCGTCCGCGCCCTCGCCCATATCGAGGAGGTCGAGGCGGCCGGCGGCATGGCCAAGGCTATCGAGCAGGGCATTCCCAAGCTGCGCATCGAGGAGGCCGCCGCCAAGACCCAGGCCCGCATCGACGCCAATCGCCAGAGCGTGGTGGGCGTCAACCGCTACAAGCCGGAGGTGGAAGACGTCATCCCGATGCTGAAGGTCGACAACTCGTCGGTCCGCGCCCAGCAGCTGGAAAAACTGGCCCGCCTGAAGGCCGCGCGTGATCCTGCCAGGACGGCCGCCGCGCTGAAGGCCCTGGAAGACGGCGCGCGGGGCGCCGAGAACCTGCTGGCCCTGGCCGTCGATGCGGCCCGCGCCCACGCCACGGTCGGCGAGATCAGCCTGGCCATGGAGAACGTCTTCGGCCGCCATCGGGCCACCATCCAGTCGATCGAGGGCGTCTATGGCAAGGAGGCCGGCGCCGATCCCAAGGCCGCCCGGGCCCGCGCCATGGTCGCGGCCTTCCAGGAGGCCCACGGGGCCCCGCCTCGCATCCTGGTCGCCAAGATGGGCCAGGATGGCCACGATCGGGGCCAGAAGGTGATCGCCAGCGCCTTCTCCGACCTCGGCTTCGACGTCGACATCGGCCCGCTGTTCCAGACCCCGGCCGAGGCCGCGCAGCAGGCCGTGGCCCACGACGTCCACATCGTCGGGGCCTCGTCCCTGGCGGCCGGACACCTGACCCTGGCGCCTGAACTGAAGGCCGAACTGGCCAAGCAGGGACGCGGCGACATCATGATGGTGGTCGGCGGCGTGATCCCGCCCCAGGACTTCGACGCCTTGCGGCAAGCCGGCGCGGCGGCGATCTTCCCGCCGGGCACGGTGATCGCCGAGGCGGTCATCGAGCTGCTGGAAAAGCTGAACAAGCAGTTGGGGTATACGCAGGGGGAAGGGTGAACGAGGTGCGAGGCGGCGACGTCCTGCGTCTGATCGAAGTGGCTGACAGCTCGATCCTGCATGACCTCAGGGTCAAGGCCGAACTCGACGCTCGGCATGGCGTGACCGACTATTGGTGGTCGATGCTTATGGCCGCCGGATTTTCGTCCATCGCGATCCCACGGCCAATGGGTACGGCGAGATCAACGAGCTCAATCGCGACGGCGAGGTCGCGCCCCTTTCCGGATTTGACGGTCAAGGTTGCCGACCTGCCGACCTGCCGACTTAAGCCCTACCGCTTGTCCGCCTTCACCTTGCGCTTCTTGCGCGTCTTGATGTCGATGTCGTCGGGCAGACCGTGCTTGGACTCGATGTCCTTCTGCAGCGCCTTGGCGGCCATCAGGTGGCCGGGGAACAGGGTATCGACCGCCCAGCCCAGCATCGGCACGGTGTCGGACAGGTTGTCGGCGGCCAGATAGGCGGCCATCCGGGCCATCGTGGCGGCAGAGGCTCTGGCTTGCATGGCGTGGTAGAGCAGCACCCCGCCCGCACCCAGGCCGTAGGCCAGACCCACGCCGGGCACCCAGGCCAGAACGCCGTCCAGGCCAATGCCGAAGGGGCCAATGCCGATCAAGCGATCGGACAGGCGCTTGATGGTCTCGGCGTGCCGCCAGGCCTGATGGGCCTTATGGCGGTGGGAGGAAGGGCCTTCGTCGACGACGTAGCCCTCAAGGGTTTCGGCGGTGCGCTCGGTCATGTCAGTTCAACGCGCCTCTACGAACTTGGTTGTCTGAACGCCAAACTAGCCCAGAAACACGACACGGCGTTTTTCCTTGCCGGCCCGAATTCGCTCCAGAAGGTCGCGATATTCGGCAGTGCCCTGGACATCCTTGCGCGTGCCCTCGAAATAGATCGTGTCGTCCATGTGCTTGGTCAGCATGTCGGCCGACCACTTGTGGCCGGTGAACAGCATGTCGGCGATCTTGCCGGCCACCGGCACCGCGCCGGCGACGGTGTCGATCAGGATGATGGCGACGATCTGCACCACGATCATCGGCGCGGCGCGCGCTCGCACGGCGTCGATGACGATCAGCCCCCCGGCTCCCAAGCTGTAGAGCTCGCCCGCCCCCGGGATCCAGGTCAGCAGGCCGTCCAGGCCGATGCCCAGCGGCCCAATCCCGACCACGTTGTCGGACAGCTTCTTCACCCGCTCGACGTTGTTGCGGATATTGTGAAGATCCAAATGCGATTTGGCGAAGATCACCCGGCGGCCCCCAGCAGCGGAAGCGGTCAATCTGCCTTAACCACGGGCGCGCAGGAAGTGGTCAAAGCGCAGTTTCCCGCGTCAGGCGAAACCCCGATGCAAATACTTCGCGCCGGAAGGGAGCCCCTCGCGGATCAGCGGGTTTATGCTTAAGTTAACGGCGACGCGCCGATGGCGGCTGAGGGGGACTTACCGATGCTGATCTCGACCACCCCCTTTATCGAGGGCCGGCCGGTCCAGGATTACAAGGGCGCGATCTACGCCCAGTCGATCCTCGGCGCCAACGTGGTGCTGGATCTGATGGCGGCAATCCGCGACTTTATCGGCGGCCACTCGAAATCCTATGAGCGCGTGCTGGCCCGGGCCCGCGAAGACGCCATGAAGGCCCTCGTCAAAGAGGCCGAAAAACTGGGCGCCAACGCCATACTGGCCGTCGATCTCGACTACAACACCGTCGGCCCCAACGGCTCGATGATGATGGTTTCGGTATCCGGGACGGCTGTCGTCCTTTAGCTAGCGCGGCAACGACAGGCCAAACCAACCGCTCACCCCGGCGGATGCCGGGATGAGCGGTATTAAAGAGCGGCCAGCCGCTCGGCTTGAGCTACCCAGGCGTCGCGCTCGGCGCGGCCCTTCAAGTTCAGCTGGTTATCGAACTTGGCCAAGTCCTTGGCGCTCCAGGCGGCGATCTCTGCGAACCGGGTCACGCCCAGCTCGGCCAGCGCCACCGCCAGCTTGGGGCCGATGCCGACCAGCAGCGTCAGATCGTCGGCGGTCGCCTCTACGGTCTCGACGGCGGCTTCGACCACGGGTTTGGCTAAAGCCTTTGCGGTTTCCATAGCTTCGGTCGTGGCGGCTTCGGCGGTATCGAGCGTCTGCTCCATCGCTTCAGCGACGGCCTCGATCACGGGCGCGGGTTCGACGGGCTCCGCCATCTCGACCGGGGCGAGGTCAAGCGCGGGCGCCTCGGTGACTGGGGCAATGACCGGTTCGGACCCCGGCGCGTTGAGCGAGGGCGCCATCAACGCCTCGACATTGACCGCCTCGCGCCAGCGCGCCGACCACCACCACCAGGTCGCGCCCGCCATGGCGGCGCTACCGAACATCAGCCACAGGGGCGAGGCGGCGGCGGCCAACAGATAGGAGCCTTTTCCAGGGTCGAGCTTGGCGGGTTCGGGCAGGAACGAGAGGGTCATGGCGCGGGCTCCAACAACCGTTTTGTTGCGGCGCAGCATAACACGGTTTCCCGTATCGCAAGCGCGAAAATCTTGACCCTAGGTCAAGCCCGCAGCGCCCAGCGCCAATCCAGCGGCCACCATCACGGCGACCACCGCCAACACCGGCATGCGCAACGCCAGCACCAGCCCGCACGCCAGGCCTGTCAAGCCGAGCGCCCCGAGATTGAGGCTGGCCAGGTCCGGAAGTTCAGTGCGCAGCGGTCCCCAGGTCTTCACCCCGCCGACCCTGAACAGCAGGTGGATGGCAAACCACACCGCCAGGTACGCGATCACGCCGACAGCGGCGGCCGAGACCAAGGCCAGGGCCCGTGCTGGCCTGGGCTTGGTCCTCAGCCGCTCGACGAACGGACCGCCGGCGAAGATCCATAGAAACGATGGGGCGAAGGTGGTCCAGGCGGCCATCAAACCCCCGGCCAAGGCGGCGAGCCAGGCCCATCCTTCCGGCGCGGTCTGGTAGCCGCCGACGAAGCCGACGAACACGAAGACCAGCACCAGCGGCCCCGGCGTGGTCTCGGCCAGGCCCAGGCCGTCGAGCATCTGGGTTGGGGTTAGCCAGCCATAGGACCCCGCCGCCTGGCCGACATAGGCCAGCGCCGCATAGGCTCCGCCGAAACTGACCACCGCCAGCGTGCTGAACACCCCGCCGATCCGGACCAGAGGCGATCCCGGCGCGACAGCCAGCGCCAGCGCCACCGGCGCGAGCCAGACGGCAAGGCAGATCACGGCCGTGCGCCAGGTGGGCCGCGCGTCCACCGCGTTGGGCTCCGCCTCGACGACCGGGCCGCCGCCCAAGGTCAAACCGGCCGCGCCGGCGGCCAGGATGATCAGCGGGAACGGCAGGGCGGTCGCAGTCAGGGCCAGGAAGGCCAGGCCGGCCGCCCACCATCCCGCCGCGCCCTTGATCGCCCGGCTGCCCATGCGGATCACGGCCTGCAGCACCAAGGCCACCACGGCCGCCTTCAATCCCAGCAGAGCCGGTCCGGCCCAGGCTTCGCGGCCATGGGAGACGTACAGGGCCGACAGCCCGAGCATCACCAGCAGGCCCGGCAGCACGAACAGCAGCCCCGCCGCGATCCCGCCGCGCACGCCATGCAGCCGCCAACCGAGCCAGGTCGCCAATTGCTGCGCCTCGGGTCCGGGCAGCAGCATGCAGAAGCTGAGGGCGTGGGCGAAACGCGCCTCGTCGATCCAGCCGCGCTGCTCGACCACCTCCTTGTGCAGCAGGGCGATCTGGCCGGCGGGGCCGCCAAAGCCGAGACACCCAACCTTCAGCCAAACCCAGAACGCTTCACGGAAGGTGGGGCGGAAACTGGGGCTGGCCGATGGCGTCACGCGCGCCAGATCCTCGCCTTGGCGCCGACGTCGCCGAGATTCCCGGCCAACCAGGTCGTGGCCTCGGTGATCGCCGCTTCCGTGGACTGCGGCGCGCCGACCATGACCATCGCGCAACCGTTCATCTTCATCGGGTCCGTCAGTGGGCGAAGGCGCAGTTCGGCAGCTAGCGCGTCGTTGGTGACGGTTTCCATGGCGCGCATGAAGGCGTCGAAGGTTTCCAGGTCCTTGAGCGGCATCCAGGCGGCGATCACCGCGTGTCGGTCCTTGGCCAGCACCGCCTTGGTCGTGGCGACGATCTGGGCGTAGTCGTCGCTGCGCTCGAACGGCGGGTCGATCAGCACGAAGGTCCGGCCGCCCTTCCCCGCCAAGGCCGCGGCGGTGGCATAGCCGTCATCCTTGATCGCCTCGGCGAAGGCGTAGGGCTTCACGGTGCGGCGCAAGCTGTCGAACTCGTCGGGCCGCAGCTCGCAGGCGGTGTAGCGGTCGGTCCTGCGCAGGCCGCCGGCGATGAGCAGCGGCGAGCCAGGATAGAGCGAACCGTCGCCGCCGCCGTTCAGCGCCTTCACCGCCGCGACCAGAGGCGCCAACACCGCCGGGACGTTCTTCATCGCCAACAGCCGACCAATCCCCGCCGCCGCCTCGCCCGACCGCAGGGCCATCTCGCCGCCCAGGTCGTAGGCCCCGGCCCCGGCATGGGTGTCGATCACCGACAGCGGACCGTCCTTGGCGGTCAGGGCCGCCAGCAGCGCCAGCAGGATCGCGTGCTTCTGCAGGTCAGCGAAATTGCCGGCGTGGAAGGCGTGTCGGTAGTTCATATCTGGCGCGTCGCTCCCGGAACCGACGATCCGTCTATCACGTTGGCGAATAAACAAGACCGCACGATAGGGGAGCACGCCATGGCGTCGCATTTTTCGAAGGGCGACAAGGTCACCTGGACCTGGGGCGCGCACAAGGCTCACGGCCAGGTCGCCGAACGCTTCGAGCGCCGGGTCCAGCGCACCATCCAAGGCGAAAAGATCGTCCGCAATGGCAGCCGCGCCGCGCCGGCCTATCTGGTCACCCAGGAGGACGGCGGCCAGGCGTTGAAATCCCAATCCGAACTGCATCCTTCAAGGAGCGAGTGACCATGGCCCGCGACATTGCGGAGACGACCCCCGCCGAACGCACCCTGCTGGCCTATGTCAACGACCAGGAGCAGGGCCTGCGCCGCGTCGCCGACGGCAAGGGCTTTTCCTATGTCGATGAGGACGGCAAGACGGTGACGGACGAGGCGACCCTCGACCGCATCAAGGCCCTGGCCATCCCGCCGGCCTGGACCAGCGTCTGGATCTGTCCCGACGCCAACGGCCACATCCAGGCAATCGGCCGCGACCAGAAGAACCGCAAGCAGTACCGCTACCACACCGAATGGCGGGCCGACCGCGACGCGCGCAAGTACGACCGCATGTCCGACTTCGGCCGCTCCTTGCCCAAGCTGCGCAAACGGGTCGAGCGCGATCTGGCGCGTCGCGGCCTGCCGCGCGAGAAGGTGCTGGCCGCCGTGGTCAGCCTGCTGGAACTGACCCTCATTCGGGTCGGCAACGACGTCTACGCCAAGCAGAACAACAGCTTTGGCCTGACCACCATGCGCAAGCGGCACCTGAAGCTGAACGGCGGCGGGGCAGTCTTTGAATTCGTCGGCAAGAGCGGCAAGAAGCACAAGACCGGCTTTCGCGACCGCCGTCTGGCCCGCATCGTCGCCGCCTGCCAGGAACTGCGCGGCCAACGGTTGTTCCAGTATTTGGATGACGACGGTCAACGCCGGGCGATCGAGAGCAGCGACGTCAACGACTACATCCGGTCCGCGTGCGGCGACGAATTCTCGGCCAAGGACTTCCGCACCTGGTACGGCTCGCTGGCGGCGCTGGAGGCCCTGGGCACCAGCCCGGCGCCGGCGACCCAGACCGAGGCCAAGCGCACGCTCAACACCTGCGTCAAGGCCGTCGCCGGCCTGCTGGGCAATACCCCGGCGGTGTGCCGCGCGGCCTATATCCACCCCAAGGTGCTGGAAGCTTTCGAGACCAGCCAACTGCCAAAACGAAAAGCCTCGTCGCCGAGGGCAATGGAGCTCGCGCTGCTGCGGCTGGTGGCGTCACAAAATCCTTCGCCCCTTGCGGGAGAGGGTGGCGGCTCAGCCGTTGAATGAGGGGTCGCACCGACCCCGAAACCGCGAGCGGCGCCTCAGTCTGCAGCGGAGTCGGTTTTCGACCCCTCCGTCGGCCTTAGGCCGCCACCTTTTCCCGCAAGGAGAGAAGGAAGATCGTGCGCCTTCAGCGCCGCCTTCAACTCCTCGACCATCAAGGCCTTCAAGCCCGCCGGCGAGACGATCTCCACCGCGTCACCCCAGGTGAAAAGGTGCCAGGCGAGCTCCCGCATGCCGCTTGCCCGGAAGGCCACGCTCACGGATCCGTCCGGCTCGCGCGACACCACCTGGCTAGGGTGGAAGCGCCAGCGCACGGCGTCGTCGGCGCGGCTGGGGCCGATGCGCAGGACCACGTCCTCGATGTCGCCGTGATAGATCCCGAAGCTCTCGGCGGCGAAGGCCGGCAGCGAGAAGTCGGCCGGCGGGGGCGCCGGCTCGTCGAGCACGCCCACGGCCTCCATGCGGTCCAGCCGGAAGGTGCGCGGACGGGGGTCCTTGCCCTCCACCGCCACCAGATAGTTGCTGTGACCGAAAAGGATGCCCAGCGGCGTGACCTTGCGGGTCCGGCCCGGCGCGCTGCCGCCCTCGTAGCGGAAGGACAGGGCCTGCAGCGCCTTGACGGCCGTGCGGATGGCCCCCAGGACCTGGGCGTCCTCGAACGGACGGGGGCCCGGATGGATGGCGATGGTCTCGGCCTGGATCAGGGCTTCGAGATCCGGAGCCACCCGGCGGCGGGCCGAGCCGCGCAAGGCAGACATCAGCTTGCGCTCCAGAGCCTGCAACGACGCGGCCCGCCCGGCCGCTCCCCCCGCAGCGTAGCTGTCGGCGGCGGTGCGCAGTGCGGCCAGTTCCTCGGCGGTCGGTGTCTGAAACAGGCTGTCCAGACCAGATGGGATGCGGAAACGCTTGGTGGGCGGATCGTCGATGGCTTCCATCTGCGGAAAGGCGGCCCAGACCGCGTCGCGCATCCGTTCGGCGGTGCGTCGCCCCACCTCCATCGCGCGGGCCATCTCGTCCAGGGTCATGCCCTCGGACGAGCCAGCCAGCATCCGGGCGAGGTCCAGCAGTTTGGTCGCCTTGTCGTGCCGCATGGCGAAACCAATACGACCGTTTTTGTCGCAACGCATCCTTAAAAGCAGAGTCCAGCAACTCGCGCCGTCTCGGAGCCTCGATCATGAACCGTCTCGCCTGCCAGGACTGGCACACCGCCCCGGTCAGCGCCGCGATGATCTCGGCCGTGCTCGACTTCGCTGACATCCATCGCGATCTCGGCGGCGGCCGCACCCTGCTGAGGCTGAGCCCCGAGCGGGTGTTGCGGGCCGACATCATTCTGCTGCTGGGCCGCGACGCCGAGCGCGCCGCCGACGTCGGCCTTGTCTGGAACGACCGCGAGGACCAGATCGTCCGGATCATCGACGACGCAGCCCTCCGCGTCACTCGCCAAGCCACGTGGGAAGACGCCTTCGACCTTTTCGACCACGACGACCGCGACCAGACGCCGCATCGCCTGAGCGCCTGAGCGCCTGAGCGGAACGTCTGGACGTTTGGCCGCAGCGAAAAACAACCCGAGGAGGCGGCCGAAAGATAAGGTCGAGAAAATACCCCAGTTTTGTATCAAATCTTTCGACAACGCGACAGATCGACACATGTACCTTAGGTTTTATATATATTGACCCGACACAAATACCCGCGACGACAGATCTTGCCGGTTCCAACAATTCCTCTTCATAGCTCGTAAACCGACATCGACCATTCTGGTGGCGAGCAAAACGCTCCCGGCAGTCAAAATGACGTCGGATGCCTTGAATAGGACGACGACCATGGGTCTCAATAGCATCAACACGAACTCGGGCGCGATGATCGCCCTGCAAAACCTGAACACCACGAACTCGGAACTGCAGGTTACGCAACAACGCATCAACACCGGCAAGAAGGTCGGTAGCGCCAAGGACAACGGCGCGATCTGGGCGACCGCCAAGGTCCAATCCTCGTCCGCCTCCTCATTGAACGCCGTCAAGGACTCCCTGCAACGCGGTCAATCGACGATCGACGTGGCCCTGGCCGCCGGCGACACCGTCACCGACCTGTTGGGCAAGATGAAGGAAAAGGCCCTCGCCGCGTCCGACACCTCGCTGAACACCGCCTCATTCAACGCCCTGGCCGCCGACTTCACCTCGCTGCGCGACCAGATCACCAAGGCTGTCACCAACGCCAAGTTCAATGGCGTGAGCATCGCCGATGGTTCGACCACAAAGCTGACCTTCCTGGCCAACTCGGACGGTTCGGGCTTCACCGTGTCGGCCAAGACCATTTCGCTGGCCGGTCTGGGCATGAGCGCGACGTCGACCTTCACCACCGCCGCGGCCGCCAAGACCATGATCGCTACGGTCACCAACGCCCTGGGCACCGCGGCCAACAAGCTGGCCTCCTTGGGCACCAGCTCCACCGGTCTCGACACCCACCTGACCTTCGTCGGCAAGCTGCAAGACAGCCTCGACGCCGGCGTCGGCAACCTGGTGGACGCCGACCTGGCCAAGGAAAGCGCCAAGCTGCAGTCGCTGCAAACCAAGCAGCAACTGGGCGTGCAGGCGCTGTCTATCGCCAACCAGTCGTCCTCGTCGATCCTGAGCCTGTTCCGTTAATCGACGGCCTTTTGCGTTCATCATACCTTTGGGGGCGGGTCTTCGGACCCGCCCCCTTTTTCGTGCCCCAGAGTCTAAATTTCAACAACGACAGCCTGGCCGCTACAGGATTTAGTCCACTCGTGGCGATGCGCCACCAAGGATCGATTTTGAGTCTCTCGTGTAAAGTGTAGAGATTTATAGTTATCTCTTGACCGAGAGTTCGCCAAGGCTGCTCGAAATAATAGAATCGATCGGCAAGTGTTAATGCCTAACGCGGCGTTAGCTACATCCCAAAAATAGCTGCGACATTTTTACAATATCGAAAGCATGACCGTGGAGAGTGGGCCCCGAGCAAAACGCTCCTGACTGTCAAAATGACGTCAGACACCTTGAATGGGAACTTGCCGAAATGGCTTTGAACAGCATCAACACGAACTCGGGCGCGATGATCGCCCTGCAAAACCTGAACACCACGAACTCGGAACTGCAGGTTACGCAACAACGTATCAATACCGGCAAGAAGATCGGTAGCGCCAAGGACAATGGCGCGATCTGGGCGACGGCCAAGACCCAGTCGAGCACGGCCAGCTCGCTGAACTCCGTCAAGGACTCGCTGCAACGCGGTCAATCGACGATCGACGTGGCCCTGGCCGCTGGCGACACCGTCACCGACCTGCTGGGCAAGATGAAGGAAAAGGCCCTCGCCGCTTCCGACACCTCGCTGAACACCTCGTCGTTCAACGCCCTGGCCGCCGACTTCAACTCGTTGCGCGACCAGATCACCAAGGCCGTGACCAACGCCAAGTTCAATGGCGTGAGCATCGCTGATGGTTCGACCACCAAGCTGACCTTCCTGGCCAACTCGGACGGTTCGGGCTTCACCGTGTCGGCCAAGACCATCTCGCTGGCCGGTCTGGGCATGAGCGCGACGTCGACCTTCACCACCGCCGCGGCCGCCAAGACCATGATCGCTACGGTCACCAACGCCCTGGGCACCGCGGCCAACAAGCTGGCCTCCTTGGGCACCAGCTCCACCGGCCTCGACACTCACCTGACCTTCGTCGGCAAGCTGCAAGACAGCCTGGACGCCGGCGTCGGCAACCTGGTGGACGCCGACCTGGCCAAGGAAAGCGCCAAGCTGCAGTCGCTGCAAACGAAGCAGCAGTTGGGCGTGCAAGCTCTGTCTATCGCCAACCAGTCGTCCTCGTCGATCCTGAGCCTGTTCCGCTAAGTTCAGCGTACCGCGTAAGCGTAAGGAAAGGGCGGGTCTTCGGACCCGCCCTTTTTCTATGCGCGCCCGATAGGCGTCAGCGTCTTGCCCATCCGCACCAAGGGCACCTCGACCCCGCTGGAGGTTGGCGCGGCGAAGCGCTCGATCTCCTGGTACCCGCAGGCCCGGTATAGCGGCTCGCCGGCCAGGGTCGCCGCCAGTTCGCAGCGCGAGAACCCCTCCCCCGCCGCCGCGCCTTCGCAGGCTTCCAGAATCAATCGGCCGACGCCCTTCCGCACGTGATCGGGGTGGGTGTACATCGCCCTCACCCTGGCCGCGTCCCGGGCCGGATCCAGCAGCGCGGCGTCACGCCCCGCCGAATGATCGCCGCCGAACAAGGTGGCGCGCCGGCTCCAGCCACCGCAGCCGGCCAGCACCCCGTCATCCTCGACCACGAAATAGGTGCCGTCGGCCACCAGTTGGCTGTCCAGCCCCATGACCTCGAACGAGGCGGCCACGCCATCTGGGGTCAAAAACGGGGCCAGCAGTTCACCGATCGCCGCGTTCATCAGATCGCGCAAGGCGGGTAGGTCCTCGGGGACGGCGAGACGCAGGTTCAGACTCAAAGCGGATCGCTCCTTTGGCGCGGGCCAGCTTGGCCGCTCGAACGGTCGCCTCCAAGCCCGAAGCCGCGACAATGGCGCCCTTGGCGAAATTCTTTTATGACAACGTTGTCACAGCCAAAAGAATGCGCTACAGAAGTCCCAGCCTTTCTGGGCGTTTCCTCCTATCCCACTTTGGGCCGTCTTCCGCTCTCCTGCGAAGGCGGCCTTTTCTTTGGGCGCTAGAGCATTTTTCGAGCGAAGTGGTTGCGGTTCGCGTGAAGAAAAATGCGTCAAAACAGAAGATTAGAGCTCACGGCCTGACGCAGTCAGGTCGGGAAATGCTCTAGGCGCGGCGGCCGAGACGCGCCAAGGCGCCCACCGCCCCGGCCGCGAACAGACCGCTGCGCCAGGCGCTCTCGCGATCCGGCGCCAGGCCGCAGGCGGCGACCCTGGCGTCGAAATCCATCACCTGCCAGGTCCAGGCGTCATTGCCCGCGTGGATCACCACCGCGTAGTCGCGCACCTGCATCTGGTCGTAGGCCATCTCATCGCTCCTTGATGACGCGTGTCACCAAACTGAAGCGGTCGTGTCGTCCCCCGATGCCGGGGGTTTCCAGGGCGGGCGGAGGGAGCGTGGGGGTTTGGTGCAGAACTTATAAATGTTGTCATCCCGGACAAGCCCGCAGTGCGCAGATCCGGGACCGACGCGTGAACGCAGGGGCTTCCGGCGGTCCCGGATCAGCGGCCCTGCGGGCTTGTCCGGGATGACAGGCTTGGAAGCTACCCCGTCACGACCCGCCCGCCCTCGACCACCACCGGCCAAGGTGACAGCCGCGCCCCGACGCAGGGTCCGCCGACGCAGGCCCCGGTCTCGACCTCGAACAGCGCCCCGTGCCAGGAGCAGGCGATCAGGCCGCCGTCGTCGGTCAGATAGCGGTCCAGCACCTGGGCCAGGGGCAGGCCGGCGTGCGGGCAGCGGTCGACATAACCGAACGCCGCCCCGCCCCGGCGCACCACGAAGCCGTGGAAGCGCTTGTCGCCGATCTGCAGGACATAGTTCCGCGCGCCCGGGTCGGCGATCTGGTCGAGCGGGCCGAGCTTCACCCCGGCCGGCGTCGTCCACACCCGACCGCCAGCCCTGGCGTCCGGCGCGGTCTCTTGGCTCAAACGCGCTCGACCGTCTGTTCGATGGCGCCGAAGATCGAGTGGCCCTTGGCGTCACGCATCTCGATGCGGACCATGTCCTCGCCCAGAAGGAAGGACGTCTTGGCCGCGCCGCCCAGGAGGGTCTCGACCGTGCGCAGCTCGGCCAGGCAAGAATAGCCCAGCCCCCCCTCGGCGATCGGCTTGCCGGGTCCGCCGTCTGCGCCGCGATTGCTGACCGTGCCCGAGCCGACGATAGTGCCCGCCGCCAGGCCGCGGGTCTTGGCGGCGTGGGCCACCAGGGTCGCGAAATCGAAGGTCATGTCGACGCCGGCGTCAGCCTTGCCGAAGTCCTTGCCGTTGAGGGTGACCACCAAGGCGCCGTGCAGCTTGCCGTCCTTCCAGGCCTCGCCCAGGGCGTCGACCGAGACGGCGACTGGCGAGAAGGCGCTGGCGGGCTTGGACTGGACGAAGCCAAAGCCCTTGGCCAGTTCGCCGGGGATCAGGTTGCGCAGGGAGACGTCGTTGCAGAGCATGACCAGGGTGATGGCGGCCAGGGCCTCCTCGCGGGTCGCGCCCAACGGCACGTCGCCGACGATCACCGCCACCTCGCCCTCCAGGTCGCAGCCCCAGGCGGCGTCGGCCAGCGGGATGGTGTCACGCGGACCGAGAAACCCGTCGGAGGCCCCCTGGTACATCAGCGGATCGGTCCAGAAGGTCTCGGGCATTTCGGCGCCCCGCGCCTGACGCACCAGTTGGACGTGGTTCACATAGGCCGAGCCGTCCACCCACTGATAGGCGCGCGGCAAGGGGCTGGCGGCGTCATGCTCATGGAACCGCTCCAGCGGCACGCCGCCATCCTCGACGCTCAGGGCCAGGGCCTTGAGCATGGGCTCGCAGCGCTCCCAGTCATCGAGCGCGGCTTGCAGGGTCGGCGCGATCGTTCCGGCGTCGGTGAACCAGGCCAGGTCGTTGGAGACCACCACCAGCCGGCCGTCACGGCCGCCCTTCAGGGACGCGAGCTTCATGGGCGCTTCCTCTTCATTTTCTTGTTAGGGCAGGACGGCTTTGGGAAAGCCCATCCAGCAGGCGTCATAGTCGGCCTGAAGCGCGCAAGTCTCCAGCGCGAACTTCGTGGGGCGGATCACCCAGCGGCTTTCGAACATGAAGGCCATGGTCCCGTCGATCCTGTGCGGCTTCAAATCCGCCGCCGTCGCGCCCGCATGGCTGGCCACGTCGGGGCCGTGATCGCTCATCATGTTGTGCAGGGACGCCCCGCCGGGGCTGAAGCCGCCGGCCTTGGCGTCATAGGCGCCGGTGACCAGGCCCATGAACTCGCTCATCACGTTTCGGTGGAACCAGGGCGGGCGGAAGGTGTGCTCGGCCACCATCCAGCGCGGCGGGAAGATCACGAAGTCCACATTGGCCGTGCCGGGGATCTCGCTGGGCGCGGTCAGCACGGTGAAGATCGACGGGTCGGGGTGGTCGAAACTGACCGTGTTGATCGTGTTGAACCGCGCCAGGTCGTACTTGTAGGGCGCCAGATTGCCGTGCCAGGCCACCACGTCCAGCGGGCTGTGGTCCCAGGTTCCGGCCCACAGCCCGCCCTGGAACTTCTGGATCACCTGGGTGGGACGATCGACGTCCTCGAAGGCGGCGACGGGCGTAAGGAAGTCGCGGCTGTTGGCCAGGCCATTGGAGCCGATCGCACCCAGCTCCGGCAGGCGGAACATCGGGCCGTAGTTCTCGCAGACATAACCGCGCACGGGCCCATCGACCTCGACGCGGAAGCGGACGCCGCGCGGGATGACCACGATCTCGCCCGGCGCGGCGTCGATCAGGCCCAGCTCGGTAACCAGGCGCACCGCGCCCTGCTGGGGCACGATCAACAGCTCGCCGTCGGCGTTCTGGAACACCCGGTCGGTCATCGACGTGTTGGCGAGATACAGGTGCGCGGCCATGCCGGCTTGGGTCGCCACGTCGCCGTTGCCGGCCAGGGTTGTCAGGCCGTCCACGAAGTCCGTCGGCTCGGCGGGAATGTCGAGCGGGTCCCAGCGCAGGCGGTTGGGGGTCGGCTCGGCGACATCGAACGGGCCGCTCTTCAGGCGATCCTGGACGTAGGGCGCATAGGGACCATGGCCAGCGCTGGGCCGCAGGCGATAGAGCCAGCTGCGGCGGTTTTCATGACGCGGCGCGGTAAAGGCCGTGCCCGACAGCTGCTCGGCATAGAGGCCATAGGGCGGCCGTTGCGGCGAGTTCTGACCGACTGGCAGCGTGCCAGGCACGGCCTCGGTGGAGAAGTGGTTGCCGAAGCCGGATTGGTAGGCGGGCGCGTCAGTCATGCGGTTCTCACAAACACCCCCACCTCCCTTCATCCCGGCGAAGGCCGGGACCCAGGCCGAGCTCGGAAGCGATAAGCGGCGGTTCGATCGTTCTGGGCCAAGCCGAAATCCAGCTTCGGTCCCGGCCCTCGCCGGGATGAAGGGAAAGAGAATAGAACCCTTCCCGCGCCGCTCGAAAAGCCCCCTAGGCCTCGACGGTAATCACCCCACGCCGAATCTGGTCCAGCTCGATGCTCTCGAATAGCGCCTGGAAATTGCCGTTGCCGAAGCCCTGATTGCCCTTGCGCTGGATGATCTCGAAGAAGATCGGCCCAAACAGGTTCTCGGTGAAGATCTGCAGCAGCAGGCCTTCCTCGCCGACATTGCCGTCCAGCAGGATACGGTTCTTGCGCAGGCGTTCCAGATCCTCGCCATGGCCCGGCACACGCTTGTCGACCAGCTCGTAATAGGTCTCGATGGTGTCCTGCAGCTTGACGCCCCGGGCCCGCAGCTTCTCGACAGTGTCGAAAATGTCGTCCGTGGTCAGGGCCAGGTGCTGGATGCCCTCGCCCTTGTACTGGCGCAGGAATTCCTCGATCTGGCTGTGGTCGTCCTGGCTCTCGTTGAGCGGGATGCGGATGGCCTTGTCGGGCGCGATCATCGCTTGGCTGAACAGGCCGGTGGCCTGGCCCTTGATGTCGAAATACTTCTGCTCCTCGAAGCCGAAGACCTCGCGATAGAAGGTCGACCAGGTGCGCATCTGGCCGCGCTTGACGTTGTGAGTCAGGTGGTCGAGCAGGTCGAGGCCGACATTGTTGGCCGCTTCCGCTTCCGCAGCGCCGGGCACGGCGTCCCAGCTCGCGAACACCGCGCCTGGGCCTTCGACCAGATACAGCATCGAGCCGCCGATGCCTTCCAGCACCCGCGCGCCCTCGCCCAGCACGGTCGCCGAGGCGTCGGCCGCGACGGCCCCGCGCTTCAGGGCCTCGGCATAGGCGGCTTCCACGTCGGCGACGCCGAACGCCATGCCGTTGGCCGAAGGGCCGTGCGCCGCGCGGAACGCGGCGACCTGGCCGGCCGGCTCGTCATTGACCAGCAGGCTTATCCTGCCTTGCTTGTAGCGGGTCACGGCCTTGGTCGGATGGGTCGAGGCGGGCACGAAACCCAGTTGCTCGAACAGCGCCTTCATGGCGGCCGGCTCGGGGCTGGTGAACTCGACGAAGGCGAAGCCGTCGAGGCCCAACGGGTTTTGGGGCGGGTTTTCAGCGGTCATGGTCATGGCGTTGTCTCCGGAGTCAGAGCGCAAGGGCGGCCGGCAGGGCGGCGATCAGGCGGTCGTTGTCGGCGGGGCGGCCGATGGTGATCCGCACCCAGCCGCCGGGCACGGGCGTGGGCCGCACGATAAGCCCTTCCCGAAGCAAACGCATGGCGGTCGCTTCGGCGCCGGCCGGGCTGCGCAGGAACACGAAATTGGCCGCGCTCCGTGTGCGCTGCACGGCCATGGCGTGCAGTACGGCCTCCACGCGGCCACGCTCGGCGATCGTCAGGGCGACGGTTTGGTTCAGGTGCTCCTGGTCGTCCCAGGCGGCCAGGGCGGCGGCCTGGCTGATGGCGGCGACGTTGAACGGCGGGCGGATGCGATCGAGGTATCCGACCAGCTCCACCGACGAGCAGATGCCGTAGCCGACGCGCAGGCCGGCCAGGCCATAGGCCTTGGAGAAGGTGCGGCCCGAGACCCAGGTCCCGCCCCAGGCCTTCAGCAGGGCCAGGGTGTCGAAGGCGGCGTGATATTCGCGATAGGCCTCGTCGACGAACACCACGGTCGAGCGCGGGGTGACGGCCAGGATCTCGGCCATGTCGACGCCGCTCATCGCGTTGCCGGTCGGGTTGTTGGGGGTGCACAGCACCATCAGCTTGGGACCCTTGGCGGCCTCGAGCTTGAAGGCCTCGACGTCGAGGTCGAAGCTTTCGAGGCGCGGCACGTCGATGAAGCTGGCCTCGGCGCAGGCCCCGAAGATTCCATAGGCCGGGAAGGTGGGCGCGCTCAGCAGGATGCTGTCGCCGGGGTGCAGCACGGCGCGGAACAGGTAGTCGATCAGGGCTTCAGAGCCCGGGGTGACGACGATCCGGCCGGCGTCGATCGCCAGGCGCTGGCCGATCGCGGCGCGCAGGGTCTCGCAATAGGGGTCGGGATAGATCTCGGGGCTGGCCAGGGCGGCTTGCACGGCGTCGGCGACCTTGGGGCTGCAGCCCAGCAGGTTCTCGTTACTGGCCAGCTTGGACAGGTCGGTGCGGCCGGCGCGGCGGGCCGCTTCGGCCAGGGTCATGCCGGCCTTGTAGGCGACGACGCCTTCCAGGGCGGGACGCACGGGCGAGGAAACGGCGGGGGCCAGGGACTTTTGATCGACAACCAGCATAGCCGTGCTCCGGTACAGGATAGGCCGGCAGGATAGGGCGTCCGCTATGGCGGGGTCTGGCGATGATGACGATCTCATGGCGTTTAATGGTCATTTTATGCCGACTCAGTGGTCCATTTCGGACCTTTGTGACGCCTCCGGGGACATGCCCTTGCGGCGTGTCCCCGTCCGGAAACCCGGCGGGTTGAGAAGGCGCGGAGCGGCCGGGCCAAGCCCGGATGACCGTGGGTTTAGAGTTTGCGTTTCGGCGTGGACCGACCGCTTCGCGAAACCGTTTGTCTCGAGGGACGACGATTGAGGGCTTGTTTCATCCCGATCGTCGTTCCCCCTCGGACGGGCAGGATCAAAGTCGCCCGGAAGGGGCCGTCAGCGACTCCGACAGATCCTGGAACAGACCGGTTTGAACGTCCCGGCCCCGTCGACCCGCGCAGATCCCGGCGAGGTTTTGATGGGCGGCGGATTTCTCCAGACCCATGCCTGCCCCACGCGTGGCCCTGCACGGCCCCGCTCGGTTCCATCTCCATCGCCGCTTCGGGTCGGTATCAAGCGCCCTCCTCCGCGACGGAGACGGGGTCCAGTATGAGGCCGTGGTGGGTGCGCCAGCGGTTGTGACGCTGATTATTTTATAGGGCGTTGAATTTGTTGGGGTTTGGGGTGAGTGATTGTGGGGATGGAGGGCGCTCTATCCTCTCTCCGAGAGGGAGAGGGTTCAACAAAGGCGGCCCGGTACCGCTAAACATGGACCGCGCAGCCGCATCCGGGGCGGATGCGGGCGGTCGCCGGAAGCAGACATTACGAGCGTCCGCGAAGGGCGGGAAGCGGACGCTGCGTCAGCCTTCGAAGGCCTCTGCCATCCTGGAACGATCGTAGTCCAAGAGCCAGTTGTCGAACTGCTGGTAGAGTCCGGATGTGGTTTCCTTGGCGATGGAGGTGACCTCCATACCCCGGTCGTCATAAGCGTTGACCGACACACCTCGCTCTAGGTCGACAAGTTTGGACATGACCGGCGCTTGCGGCATGACGCCGATGTCATGCGCAACTTGGTTCCAGAGCAAGATGTCGGCTTGATCCCAAGTCAGCCTTACAGCGCGGTGCAGCCAAGGTTCAGCCTCATCGTCGATCGTCTCATCCTGCCAGCGATAACCGCTCCAAGTCGCTAGGTTGGACTCGGTCGGCACTCCCATCTCTTCGAGGTGTCCGAAGGCCGTCCCCTTTGTCCAGCCACGCCGCTTGGCTCCCAATTCTCGTTTGGGATCAGGATAGGCAGCGATGACACCAACCAGGTTGTCTGTGGGCAGAGCCGCACGGGCTAGAACGCGTGCGCGATCGTAGCTGCTCGTGAACATCGTCACGTAGGAGTCACCCTGGTTTAGCTCAAATCGGAGCCGATAGGGTGAGGACCACAGGTCTCGCTCCCAGTCAGGTCCAAAGGATAAGGTCATCGTTGTTCTATAGGTGGCGTAAATAAGGTCAGCAAAGGGATCGAAAGCCGGCTTTAGGATTAGTGCGCATAGTTGACGTCTAGGACCTCCATGGGCGGCGTCTAATGAGGGACACACCCGCACTTTCCCCCCTCACCCGCTACCCCCTACCCCCTACCCCCGCTCCTTCGTTCGCTCGAACCGCACCTTTGGGAACCGCTCGGTGACATAGCCGATTTCCCACGACGACTTGCCCAGAAATACCGGCTGGTCGTCGATGTCGTGGGCCATGGCGGTGCGGTGCTTGTTGGTGAAGTCCTCGACGTCGGCGCGGTCGCCATTGACCCAGCGGGCCTCGGAATAGGGGGCGTTCTCGAACAGGCAGTCGAGGGCGTATTCGTTGGCCAGGCGGTCGGCCATGACCTCGAACTGCAGCTGGCCCACGGCGCCGACCACGAAGTCGGAGCTGCCGATCATTGGCCGGAAAAGCTGGGTTACCCCTTCTTCTGCCAGGCCTTCCAGCGCCTTTTTCAGGTGCTTGGCCTTCAGCGGATCGCGAACCCGAACGCGGCGCAGGATTTCCGGGGCAAAATTGGGCAAGCCGGCGAAGCGCAGGGTTCCGCTCTCGGACAGGCTGTCGCCCACCCGCAGCACGCCATGGTTGGGGATGCCGATCACGTCGCCGGCGAAGGCGTCCTCGGCCAGTTCGCGGTCGCTGGCGAAGAACATGATCGGCGCGTTGACGCTCATGGCCTTGCCGGTATTCTGGGCCTTGAGCTTCATGCCGCGCACGAACTTGCCGCTGGTCAGCCGCAGGAAGGCGATGCGGTCGCGGTGGTTGGGGTCCATATTGGCCTGGACCTTGAACACGAAGCCCGAGACCTCCGGATCGCCGGGCGCCACATGGGTGTCGACGCCGCTCTTGTTGACCTTGGCCGCATGCGGCGGCGGGGCGTAGGCGCCGATGCCGGCCAGCAGCTCGTTGACCCCGAAATGGCGCAAGGCCGAGCCGAAGAACACCGGCGTCATGTGGCCCTCGAGGAAGCTCTTGACGTCGAACGGCTTGGCGGCCTCGGAGACCAGCATGGCCCCCTCCTCCACCTCCGACAGCTCCTCTGGGTCGAGATACTGGACGATGGCGTTGGACTTCAGCGACACGGCGGCCGGGTGGCCCTCGTCGTCGGTCGAGCTCTTCTTGGCGTAAGGGATGAAGGTCTGGCCGCGCAGGTCGAGCATGCCCTTGAAGCGTCCACCCGAACCGGCCGGCCAATAGAGCGGCGCCGGATCGAGGGCTAGCTTCGAGGAGACCTCGTCCAGCAGCTCGAACGGGTCCTGGGCCTCGCGGTCCATCTTGTTGATGAAGGTGATGATCGGGATGTCGCGCAGGCGGCACACTTCGAACAGCTTCAGGGTCTGGGGCTCGATGCCCTTGGCGGCGTCCAGCACCATGATCGCCGCGTCGGCGGCCGTCAGGGTGCGGTAGGTGTCTTCCGAGAAGTCCTCGTGGCCCGGGGTGTCGAGCAGGTTGAACATCAGGCCATCGTGGTCGAACGTCATCACCGAGGCCGAGACCGAGATGCCGCGCTCGCGCTCGATCTTCATCCAGTCGGACTGGGTGCGGCGAGCCTGGCCGCGGGCCCGCACCGCGCCGGCCGCCCGGATCGCCCCGCCGGCCAGCAGCAGGTTCTCGGTCAGGGTGGTCTTGCCGGCGTCAGGGTGGCTGATGATCGCGAAGGTGCGGCGGCGCGCGGCCTCGAGGGCGAGAGAAGTGCTCATCAGCGGGGGTTAGCGCTCCGGCGCGCCGTTGTCACCTTCCCCGGGCGTCCGATCGGCCGTTTCCGACGGAGCTGCGGCTGCGTCAAACCATACCGCTTGCACGAAAACTCTCATATGACCCTAGGCAGCCTAGGGTTTTCGGATCATGCTGATTTTACGGCGATAGCTCCCCTGTAGAGGGACGGCCGCGAGTGAGGAAACGACGATGGCTATGGTTCACGACCCGCGCCACCAACGCGGCGCATGCACCCCTCAAGGCACGGCCCTGTGCCTCGGCGTCGCGGTGGCGGGCTTGGTGCTGGCCGCAGTGGCGCTGAGCTGGCTGATAGGGCTGATAGGGCTGATCGGCTTGCTCTAGCCGGCCCCAAAAGACCAGCCTAGGCCGCCAGGCGTCGCCAGACCTGACGGTCGGCTTCCAGATTGCTGAGCGCGCCGGTCTTCTGCCGCTCGAACAACGACCCCATGATCTCCGGCCCAAGCTGGGCATATCGCACCTGCACCTGATCAACCAGGCAACCGCGCGACGGGGCGATGAACAGCGCGGCGTTGATGTCCGGCATCTTGGCGATGATCAGGGTGGCCAGGCGTCGAGCCTTCTCCAGATCCTTGTGATGCAGCAGGGGCTCGGTGGCGTAAAGCTCCTGACCCAGCTTACCGACGTAGTTCAGCGACACCTTCGCGAAACGCTCGCGGGTGATCGGCGGGGCCGGTTCGGCCGCGTCGAGGCTGAGGACGACGTCGTTGAGCAGAAACAGCATCGGAACCTTGAAATCACCGGGCGGCGGCTGGGATCGGGGCGTTCGGGGAGAACCGCGTCATCCTGCCTCTGCGGGCTTTCGTTCCGGTTTAGGA
This sequence comes from Caulobacter sp. DWR3-1-2, assembly GCF_049896225.1. Classification (NCBI taxonomy): domain Bacteria; kingdom Pseudomonadati; phylum Pseudomonadota; class Alphaproteobacteria; order Caulobacterales; family Caulobacteraceae; genus Caulobacter; species Caulobacter sp. DWR3-1-2. Next base: position 267,497 of record NZ_JAFCTW010000002.1, read on the forward strand.
GCAGGGTTAACAACCTGGGAAGCCTGGAAATCCCCAATCGCGCCGGCGCCGAGCCCGGAACCAAGGCTTGGCGACCCCGCCTCGGCGCCCCATGTGGAAGCTTCGCCCTCGCCGGAGCCGCAGCACTTGATCCCATCCCCGATCACCACCGCCCTGCGCGTCGCCGGGTTCTGTCGCGTGTCGCCGCGCGAGACCGACGCCCTGCTCGGCCGGCCCGCGGTGGCAGGCTGGGACGCCTTCGCCGACAGCTGGAATGATCTCGGCCTGGACCGCTTCATGGCCGACGGCGGTCGCTATCGGCGGCGGCGGTTCGCGGCCTTTTCGGCGTCGCCGGAGCAGATTGTGCGCAAGCCCCACCAGCCGCACTATCAGAGTCGCGACCACAACGGCCTCAATGGCGGAGTGCAGCGCTGGTTCGCGCCAATCGACGACGCCATCGCCGACCATCCGGTGACCCAGGCTGTGATCGGCGCGGGCCTGGCGCTGTTCCATCCGCTAACGATGGATCCGCCCAAGGCTTGGCACGTCGAGCTCCACCAGTTCCGGATCGAGGCCGGCGATGGCGAGGCGGGGCTGCCCACGCCCGAAGGCGCCCATCGCGACGGCGTCGATTGGGTGATCGTCATGCTGGTGGATCGCCACAACGTGGCCAGCGGCGTCACCGACATCTACGCCAATGACGGCGCCCGCCTGGGCAGCTTCACGCTGGAGCGCCCGCGCGACACGGTGTTCCTCGACGACCACCGCGTGCTGCATGGCGTAACGGCGATCCGCCCGCTCGAACCCGGCGCGCCGGCGCGGCGCGACGTGCTGGTTGCGACCTTCCGGCGGGAGTAGCAGACTGCTAGAGCATTTCCCGACCTGACTGCGTCAGGCCGCGAGCTCTAATCTTCTGTTTTGACGCATTTTTCTTCACGCGAACCGGAAGCACTTCGCTCGAAAAATGCTCTAGGCGGCCGGATCGGCCTCCACCGGCTCGGTCAGGAAGTGGCGGCCTTCGCGGTCCTCGATCTCGATCACCCAGATGTCGGGATCGATCCGGGCGGCGCGCTGCGTATAGGCGTCCAGGTCGGGTTCGAAGTCCGAGCGGACCGGCTGCATCCAGAACCGCTCGCCGTCGCCGCGCGTCGCCTCGCCATAAAGGCGCGCGGTGTTGGCGCGCCGGTCCACGGCCTTGACCAGCACCGCCCCGGCGCGCGGGTCGCCCTTGCGCGTCACCATGGCGAAGGCCCCACCCAGCTCGGCGCGGCGGATCAGGGCCCCGACCCAGATATCCGTGGAAAGTAGCATCGCTAACCGAACCGCAACCTCGGCGCCCTAAGGCTGCCTGCTGAAACCGCTCTCGCAGAATACGAGACCATGACGTCGAAGACCAAGACCCTTGAGGGTTTGACGGCGCGGTGGCCAGGGATTTTCGTCGCCATCGCCGCGCTCGGCGCGGCGACCGCCGTCCAGGCCGCCACCGCCGCCGACCAGCTCTATGAACGCACGCTGATGACCTCGGCCGACGCCCGCTGCCGGCTGTTCAAGCCCGGCGTGGGTTCCGCCCTGGACGCCGCCCGGGCCCAGGCGCGGGGCGCGACCCTGCGCTCGGGGGCCAGCGAGGCCCAGGTCACGGCGCTGGAGGCCCGCGCCCAATCCAAGGCCGGCGCCGCGCCCTGCAATTCCCGCGACCTGACAACCGCCGCCGACCGCGTGCGCAAGGCCTTCGACGGCTATTCGACCATGTTGCGGATGACCTATCCGGGCGACCGCGCCACCTGGCAAGCCGACCGCTCGGTCTCGGCGACCATTCCGATCTGGCGGCTGTCGCAGCCGGCCGGCTTTGGCGCCGATCGACTGGTGTTCGGCCTGGAGGGTCGCGCCAACCAGATGCGGGCAGTGGTTGTTTTCGCCGACGCCGCCCAGCCCTACACCGCCCGCCTGGTGCTGCGCGACACGCTGCGCACCCAGGGCCCCTATCTGAACGCCCGCAACGCCAAGGGGCTCGCCGCCAACGCCGCTCCCCGCAACGCCAGCCGGGTGTTCGGCGCCGAGACCCGCGACAGCGCGCCCGTCACCCTGCTGCCGGCCGGCGCGAAGACGGGCTTGTCATTCCGCTTTCCCCGCGACGCCATCGACGCCATGAGCCGGCTGGACCCGCGCGAAGCCGCGACGCTGGAATTCGTGTTCACCGGCCGCGCGGGACAGGACGTGGTGCGGCGGGCCTATGTGGAGGTTGGCGATTTCGCGGCGGGGCGGGCGTTCTTGCGGTAGGCGCTCCGGCGGCGAACACTTGCCCTCTACGGATCGCTTCGCGATCGTCTTCCTCCAGAGGGGGAAGAGCTCAAGGCTCCGCGCCCATGGGGGCGGACAGACCGCGAAGCGGTCAGGTGGGGGCAAGTGTGTGAGCCGCCTACCGCGGCGGTGCGAACTTCACGACGTTGGGGCCTAGTTCAGGCTCGGCTTCGGGCTCGGCCATCGGCTCCAGGGTCGCCGGCATCGGCCGTGACGCGTGCAGCAGCACCGGCATGCGCACCGAGACGCTGGTGCCCGCGCCCATCCGGCTTTCCACATGCATCTCGCCGCCATGCAGCTTGGCGAAGGCGCGCACCAGCGACAGGCCAAGGCCCGTGCCCATGGCCCGCTGGTCGACACCGCCGGCCTGTTCATAGGGCCGGCCCAGGCGTTCCAGGTCTTCGGGACTGATGCCAACGCCGGTGTCGGCGACCACCAGCTCGAACTCACCGTCATGGCCGTCGGCGGTGACCGTCACCTGGCCGCCGCGCGGGGTGAACTTCAGGGCGTTGGACACCAGGTTCAGCACGATCTGCTTCAGCGCCCGACGGTCGGCGTCGACCTCCAGCTCGCCCGGCGGCAGCACGCCGCGCAGCTGCACGCCAGCCGCGTCGGCCTGGACGCGCATCAGCCGCATGGCCGCCGTTACCGCCTCGCGGGCGTCGAATTCGCCACGCGTCAGCTCGAACCGCTCGGCCTCGATCTTCGACATGTCGAGCACGTCATTGATCAGGTCCAGCAGGTGGCGGCCGCTCTCATGGATCAGCTCGGCATATTCGCCGTAGCGATCGGTCAGCGGGCCGAACATCCGGGCCCGCATGATGTCGGAAAAGCCCATGATGGCGTTGAGCGGGGTGCGCAGCTCGTGGCTCATGTTCGCCAGGAAGCGGGCGCGGCCGGCGGCCAGGCTCTCGGCCTCGGCGCGGGCTTGCTGCAAGGCGGTCTCGCGGGCGCGCTCGACGGTGGCGTCGCGCATGACCCCGACCAGCAAGGCGGGAGAAACCAGGCGCAATTCCAGGCTGACCGTGCGGGCCGGATCCAGAAGGGGCGCGAACGAGACGCTGGCCTCGCCGGCCTCGAGCGCGGCGGCCAGGGCGGCGCTGACCTTTTGGCGATCCCCGGCGCTGGCGACCGTGACCAGGCCTTCATTGACCAGATTGACCGAGCCGACGCCGCGCGGCGCCACGCCGCGCAGGGTCTTGATCCGGCCGATGCTGTTGACCACCAGCAGCAGCTGCGGCGCGCCATCGACCAGGGTCTGCAGCGTGTTGAGTTCAACGAGATGGCGGCTGTCGCGTTCTCGGGCGACGCGATGGGTGAGAATCAGGCCGGACGCCAGGCCCACCCCCACCGTGGCCACGGACAGGAAGCCGAGAATGAAGGCCAGCGGCCCTTCTGGCGCGGCGGGCGCCAGGCCGGAAAGCTGGGTCAGGGCCGCCACCGCGCCGCCAATCAAGGCCAGGCTGGCGCCTTCGGCCAAGCGTCTGGGGGACGACAGGGTCGAGGCGGCCGCCACCGGCGCCAGGATCCAGGCGCTCATCGCGCCCGAAACGCCGCCCGTGACGATCGCCGCGCCCGCGCCGCAGGTGGCCCACAGCACCAGGATCAGGGATTGCAGGCGCTCGTCCCGCCGCTCGCCGACGGCCAGGGCCGCCAGGGCCGGAACTCCTCCGGCCGCCAGGGCGAGCCAGACGTACAGGCTGGTGGCGTCGGTGAAGGCCGCCGCGCCCGCCGCCAGAAACACCGCCGCCAGCCAACCCAGCCGCCACAGATAGGCCGCGCCAAAGCCACCCGTCGCAGACAGGGGCCGGCCGTTCGGGATCTGGGCGCCGTCAATGGCCAAGGCCGCGAGAATCCCTCTTCGCTGTTTCTGGTCGTCAAAGCTTAACGCGGACCGGGCGCTGCCCCAAGGCCGCACAATCGACGCGCGATCGTTAGCGCCCGAGCTTCCTGTGGACGGAAACGGATTCGTAAGCGCCTTGGTTCAAAGGTGGTCGCTCGCGTTACGGACAGAAGGTCCGGGAGTTCCTGATGCCGCCACCGGCCATCACCGATGCGTCGCCCCATGCCGAACCGCCTCGCGAGAGCGTAGGCGCCGACATGGGACCGATGTCTCAGACCGCGACATTCCGTCGCGCGGCGGCGCGCGCGCGTCGAAAACAGGCTCTCGACGACCAGAAGCGCTCATTCCTGCGCATGGTCAGCCACGAACTCCGGACCCCGCTGAACGCCGTGATCGGCTTCTCCGAAATCCTGTCCTGCGAACTCTACGGCCCCCTGGGGGCGCCCCAATACAAGGAATACGCCACCCTGGTGCATGAGAGCGGCCTGAAGCTGCTCAAGCTGGTCAATCAGATCGTCGAGATCGCTCGGCTGGAAGGCCATGTCACCGACCTGGACCTGGGGTCCGAGGACCTGGACGAGGCGGTCGAGGACGTGGTCCTGCAATTGCGGGCGGAAGCTGCGGCCAAGGGCGTCAGCATCGTCGCGCCGGAGGTCGGCGTCCTGCCCAGCCTGCGCGCCGACGGCCGAGGCCTGCGCACCATCCTGTGCAATCTTTTGCAGAACGCCATCATTCACTCGCCGCAGGGCGGGCTGATCGTCATCGAGGCGCGACGGATCGAAGAGGCGATGGTGGAGATCGAGATCCGCGACCACGGCGAAGGCGTGGATCCCGCCGATCTAAACCGCCTCGTCCGGCCTTTCGAGCAAGGTGGCAGCACGCTGACGCGGTGTTCCGAAGGCGCTGGCCTGGGGCTGCCGATCGTCGATCTGCTGACCCGGGCCATGGACGGCGGACTGCGGCTGAAATCAGCGCCCGGCCAAGGCTTCACGGCGATCGTCACCCTGCCGGAAGTTCAAGCCCGGACCGCAACGGGGCGCGGACGGCTGTAAACGGGCTTCCCCTTTGGGCGGCGGCGCACTAAGTCCCGCGCCATGCAACGCCCGATCGACGCCGCCCTCGGCGAACTCGCCGACGAATTCGAAGTCCTTGGCGACTGGGAAGAACGCTATCGCTATGTGATCGAGTTGGGCAAGGACCTGGCTCCGCTCAGCGAGGCCGAGCATTCCGAGGCCAACAAGGTGCGCGGTTGCGCCAGCCAGGTGTGGCTGGTCACCCAGCCCCAGGCCGATGGCACGGTGGTGTTTCGCGGGGACAGCGACGCGCACATCGTCAGCGGCTTGATCGCGATCGTGCTGCGGCTCTATTCGGGCCAACCCGCCAAGGACATCGTGGCGTTCGACGCGGCGGCCGCCATGGCGCGGCTCGGCTTGTCGGAGGCGCTGTCTTCGCAGCGGTCCAACGGCCTCAAGTCGATGGTGGCGCGGATTCAGCGCGACGCCGTGGCGCTGAGCTGAATCCTGCCGACCGCATCGGTCGAGATTTAGAAGAAGCCCGCCCGGGTTCCAATGAACCAGATCGCGATGACGATCAGCACCAGCTGCAGCAGCCAGTTGACCGGCGAGGGAATGGGGCTGCGTTGGACCGCATAGAGCGCTAGGCCAAGCAGAACGAGGGCGACGACGATGATGATCAGGATGCTCATGACGGCTAAACCGCGCTACCTGAACATTAGTTCCAGTCACGCTTGAGAACCTGTCACGCTTGAGAAGAAAGGCGTCACGGCCTATGGCCAGCCGATGAGCTTCCGCGTCGCCGCCCTCTATCGTTTCACCACCTTCGAGGACCCGGCCGCGATCCAGGGACCGCTGGCCGCCCTGTGCTGCGGCCTGGGCATAAAGGGGACCCTGTTGCTGGCTCGCGAAGGGATCAACGGCACCATCGCCGGCCCGCCGGAAGCGATCGACCAGGTGCTGGGCCACATCCGCGGCTTGCCCGGTTGCGGCACGCTTGAGCTAAAGTTCGCCGACGCGGACGCCATGCCCTTCCACCGCATGAAGGTGCGGATCAAGCGCGAGATCGTCACCCTTGGGGCGGGAGAACTAGACCCCGCCAATCAGGCCGGCGCCTATGTCGAGCCCGCCGACTGGAACGCTCTGATCGCCCAGGAAGACGTGGTGGTGATCGACACGCGCAACGCCTATGAGGCCGCCATCGGCACGTTCGAGGGCGCGATCGATCCCCGAACCTCCAGCTTCAGCGACTTCCCCGCCTGGTTCCGCGCCTTCCGCGAGACCTGGGATCCAACCGCGCCGCCGCCCAAGGTGGCGATGTTCTGCACCGGAGGCATCCGCTGCGAGAAGTCCACGGCCTTCCTGAAGAGCGAGGGCGTGCCGGAGGTCTTCCACCTCAAGGGCGGTATCCTCAACTATCTGGAGACCACGCCCGCCGACGAGAGCCTGTGGCGCGGCGAATGTTTCGTGTTCGACGAGCGGGTGGCGGTCGGCCATGGGCTGACGCCCGGCACGCACGGCCTGTGCCGGGGCTGCCGACGGCCGCTGGGGCCGGAGGATCGCGCGTCACCGCTTTATGTCGAAGGCGTCGCCTGCCCCGCTTGCCACGACGAACGCGACGAAGACGCCAAGGCCCGCTACGCCGAACGCCACCGCCAGGCGGCCCGGGCACGGCAGCTGGGCATCGCGCATGTGGGGGCGGTGATGCCGCCGCGTGAAACGGACTGAACGGTCGGGATCATCGCCGCGTCGTCCGCGTTATCGAGGCTCACCCTTGTTGACGGAGCCTCCCCATGGCCGCCTATGACGCCTCCTACGGCAAGCCCGCCGCCTCGTCGGGCCTCTTTTCCAGCCTCAGCGACAAGCTTTCCGGCCTGTTCGGCTCCAAGGCCGCGCCGGCCCCGCCGGTCGATTACGCCCTGACGCCGGACGCCCAAGGCAAGATCACCCTGGCTGGCTACAAGGTGCCCGTGGCCTTGGCCGTGGTCGGCGCCGTCGCGGTCGGCGCCCTGCTGATCAACCGCCGCACCCGGGCCCCGGCTATCGCCGCAGCGGCCACCGCCTGGAGCTTCCTCGGCAAGAAGGCCGTCTAAGCCGCCGCTTAGAACCTTTCGGCCGAGCCCCGCGTTAGACTGGTCACCATTCCAAGGAGAGCCTCTCATGGCCCATACCAACGAAGACCACATAAAGCTCGTCAACGGCCTGGTGGAAACCACCATCGACAGCGCCGACGGCTATGAAGAAGCCGCCAAGGACGCCGACGGCGCCCGCTTCAAGGACCTGTTCACCCAGCGCGCCCAGGAGCGTCGCTCGGTGGCCTCCGACCTGCAGAACGAAGTCCGCCGCCTGGGCGGCGAAGCCAAGGACGACGGCACCATCCTGGCCGCCGCCCACCGAGCCTTCGTCAACCTGAAGGAGAGCCTGACCAAGGGCGACGAAGCCGTGGTCAACGAGGTCGAGGCCGGCGAGGACCACATCAAGCACAAGTTCGAAAAAGCCCTGGCCGACACCGACGTCGACACCCAGACCCGAGCCGCCATCGAAAAGGCTTGGACCTCGGTCAAGTCCGGCCACGACCAGATGCGCGACCTCAAGAAGTCGCTGCAGCATTAGGGCATTTCCCCACCTGACTACGTCCGGCCGTGAGCTCTAATCTTTTGTTTTAACGCACTTTTCTTCAGGCGAACCGGAACCACTTCCGCTCGAAAAATGCTCTAGCGTCTAGTCGGGGGACACACACTCATCCCACGCCCTCTGCCCTGTCGGCACGGGCAGGAGGTTGAGCGTTTGTCCCCCTTTCGCCCGCGCTGATCACGCCATCCGGTAGTGGCTCGCCAGTCGCTGCAGCGCCAATTTCAGGATCGTCTTGCCCGACCGCCTGGGCAGGCCCAACTCACGTTCCGCCGCCTGAAGCGCGGTCTCGGCCAGGCACACCCGCTCCAGCATCTCCCGCAGTCCCGGACCCACCGCCGCCAGGGCCGCAGCGATCCGGTCCTTGGCCGCCCGCGCCCGCAACGCCGGCTCAAGGCGTTGGCCGCCACCTGCGGAACGTGGCTGGGTGTCCCAGTTCATGGTCAGACGGCCCAGCGTGCCGGCCTTTTGGAAGTCCTCGCGCAGCCGCTCGCCCGCCGCCATCTCGACGGGCTCGATGCCGCCGCGTCGGGCCAGCCAGGCCAAGGGGGACTCGCCCAGATTGGCCTTCAACACCACGTGGGCGCTGCTGCCCTCGATCACCACCCGCTCACCCTCGATGACGCCAGGACGGCCGGGGGGCGGCAAGGCCGGGCCCTGGAGCGGGGCCAACCGCCAACCGCCCTCGCGCCGGACAATCAGGCCCCACTCACGCGCCAGAGCCCGAAAGGCGGCCTCGTCCATGGCCAGCATCGCCCGCTGGCGCGGTCCGAAGCATACGGCATAGCCCAGGCCCTTCGCCTCCAGCAGCGCGCCGGGCCGCTGCAGCAGCCGCGCCGCCCGGGCGGCCAGGCGCTCGGCCTCCAGTTCACGCTCGAAGACACCGCTCACCGCCGCGCGCCTTGGTGACAGGTGAGGTCGGGGATGGTGTCGGGCGCCTGTTTCACGCAGGCGTCCAGGGCGTTCATCTGGGCGTCAAAGGCGGCGTTCTCGCGCATGTCCTCGATGCGGTGGCAAGCGTGGCCGCAGGTGGTGCGGTCGCGGTTGAAGGCCAGGGCCACGCGCAGCAGCGGCCAGTTGAAATTGACGTGGGCCAGATAAATGGCGATCTGCCGCGCGCGGGCCGCCGCCTTGCTGGTGCGGCCGACCGAGGCGATCTCGGACGGCGACACCCCGGTGGCCAGGGCCACGGTATGGGTGACGAAGGCCGCGGCCAATCGGTCGCGACGCGGGTCGGGCGTGATCGCCCACAGGTCTTCGAGCGCTTGAGCAATCATGTACCACCCCCAGTGGTCGACGCCCCAATGACGCCGTCTGACCATCAGCCTAGGCCGATATTCCGGGGTAGAGGATAACTTTCCTATTACGCGCGTCTAGTAGGAATATAAACCTTTGATTGTACTCAGATGGGAGCCCCTCTATCCCCGCGTCCAAACGGGCATCGACGCTTTCGGAAGGATCGCGCCCTTGCAGCCGACGACCGCCGCGGCCAGCTCATGGCCGCGAATCACCGCCGATTCGATGGCCAGTCCGGCCAGGCGCGAGTGCAGGTAGGCGGCGTTGAAACTGTCGCCCGCCCCGGTGGTGTCCAGCGCCTTGACCCGCTGCGGCGCGGCCGTGGCGATGCGGCCTTCGGGGGTGTGGACATTAATCGCGTGGCTCTCGTCGCGCGCCACCACCTCGGCGCCAGTGGCGGCCCATTCGGCGGCCAGGTCCTCGGCCTCGCGGCCATAGGGCGGGCGGCTGTCCTCGCTGCTCAGCGAGATGTAGCGGCAGGACGGTACGACGCCATCGAGCGCCTCGCGAGCCGCCTCTGAAGTGGCCCACAAGGCGGGCCGGTAGTTGAAGTCGAGGGCCGCCGCCACGCCCAGCGAGTGGACATAGGCCAGAATATCCTTCAGCCGCGCCCGACCGATGTCGCCGATCACCGCCAGGGTGACGTCGGACAGATAGACCAGGTCGCTGGCCTTGGCCGCGGCGATCAGCTGGTCGGCGGTATGCTGCGAGAACAGGTCGCGGATTGGGGCCCGCTCGCGCCACTAGTGGAACTTCCGCTCGCCGTTGTCGTCCAACACGATGACGTAAAGGCCCGGCAGGCGGTTCTCGGCCTCGCGCACCAGCCGGGTGTCCAGCCCCTCGCGCCGCATGGCCGCAAGGGCGCCCTCGCTGAAGGGGTCGTCTTGGCCAAAGCGCCGTGCAGTAGGCGACCAAGTCGCCCAGCCGGGCCAGGTAGACGGCGGTGTTGAAGGTGTCGCCGGCATAACTCATCCGATGCAGACCCTCGCCCTCCGGCGACAGCTCGACCATGCATTGGCCCTACATCAATTCTGCAAGTCTATCGCCTTAGGTCAGCCAACCTGAAGGGCCGCGCTCGATGAACGTCATTCGCACGATCGGTGAAGCCTTGACCCTTGGCGCCCGAGCGATCGTCATGGTCTGCGCGGCCGGCCTGCTGGCGAGTTGCGACGAGGTGGCGATGTCAGACGCCGACCGCGCCTTCGACGCCGCCTTCACTACAGCCTTGGCGCGACATCAGCCGATTGATCTGGCTCGCCTCGAAACGGGCGACTGGTTTCAGGTCTGCGCGATCGGCGAGGACAGACCGGCGTCGATGTTGCCGGGCCAACGACCCCGTCCGGGAGAAGCGGCGTTCGACACCCTGATCGACCCGGCCTTCTTGCCCGCGGGTCAGGCCGACGGCGGCGCCCTGGCCTATACTCATCCGGACGGGGTGGAGGTTCGTCCGCTATCGGGCCTGGCGATCAACATGGGGGCGTCGATCAATCGCTGCGTCCCGCGCAAGGCTGCTGTCTTGGTCGACTCGCCTGACACCGGCTGGCGGTTTCGAGATTATCCGACATCAACCGACTGGACGGCGGGCACTAGCCCTTCTTCCGCTCCAGAATCCACGCGTCCACCTTGGCCTCCAGCACCGCCAGCGGCAGCGAGCCGTTGAGCAGCACCGCGTCATGGAAGGCCCGCTCGTCGAACTTGTCCCCCAGCGCGGCCTCGGCGCGGTGGCGCAGTTCGAGGATCTTCAACTCGCCCACCTTGTAGGCCAGGGCCTGGCCCGGCCAGGAAATGTAGCGGGCCACCTCGACGTCGATATTGACCGGCGACAGGGCGGTGTTTTCGACGAAACAGACCTTGGCCTGGTCGACCGTCCAGTGCTTGGCGTGGAGGCCCGTGTCGGCCACCAGCCGGCAGGCCCGCCACATCTCGTAGGACAGCCGGCCAAACAGTTCATAGGGGTCGCGATAGAGCCCCATCTCCTCGCCGAGCCATTCCGAGTAAAGGCCCCAGCCCTCGCCATAGGCGTTGAAATAGACGGTCTTGCGAAAGTCCGGGACGCCGGTCTGTTCCTGGGCCAGCGAGGTCTGGATGTGATGGCCTGGCGCGCCCTCGTGCAGCACCAGGGCTGGCAACTCATAGAGGCCGCGCTGGTCGAGCGCCGAGGTGTTGATCATCAGGCCGCCGGCCCGGCCGGTCTTGGGGTCGCCGCCGAAATAGCGGCCGGTGGTGTAGCCCTGCTCGATGCTGGCCGGCACGGGGCGCACGCCATAGGTCAGGCGTGGCAGGGTCCCGAAATGGGCCGGAAGCTGGTCGTCGGCCCGCTTGGCGATCTCGCTGGCCTTTTCCAGTAGCTGCTGGCGGCTGGTGGCGTAGAAGCGCGGGTCCTTGCGCAGAAAGGCGATGAAGGCGGGCAGGTCGCCCGTGAAGCCCGCCTGCCGCATCACCGTCTGCATACGGCCCCGGATGCGCGCCACCTCCGACAGGCCCAGGGCGTGGACCTCGTCGGGCGTCATGGTCGTGGTGGTATGGCGGCGCACCAGGAAGGCATAGTAGCGCGCGCCGTCGGGCAGGTCGGTGGCGGCCAGGCTCTTGGCGGCGTACGGCAGATATTCGGTCTCCAGGAAGGTCACGAATCCCGCGCGGGCCGGCGCCACCTTGTCGGCCAGCACCTCGGACCCCTCGGCCAGCAGGGCGGCTCGGCGATCGGCGGGGATGGACGCGGGCAGGTCGCGCAGCGGGGCCAGCAGCGGCTCGTCGACCAGCGGCGTGGCGGCCGTTCGGCGGGCGCGGTCCAGCACGGCCCGCGCGGTCGGGACGGCTTGGACAAAGCCCGTGCTGATCCCGCGCCGGGCGTTGGTGATATTGGCCGCGTACCAGTCGGGCGTGGCGGCCAGCAGGCCGATCCACTGGCGCGCCTCGGCCTCGCTCTTCAGGTGCATGCCGTTGGCGCGGTACAGCAGGGTCACGTCGAAGCCGCCGTCGGTGTTGAACGGCATCCGCGCCTCGTCGAACGACAGGCCCTCCAGCCGCTCGTCGAGACTCCATTTGAGGATGGCGTGGGTCAGGCGCTGGTCGGGGGTCAGGCCGGCCAGGTCGACGCCGTCCAGGGCCTGGCGGGCGGCCGTCAGCTGAGCCTTACGCGTGGCGTCGGCGGCCGGTCCTACTGGCGGAAACTTGAAGCGCGAAGCCTCGTCGGCCCCGCCCTCCCCGTCGTCCTCGCCCGCTCCGGCGGCCTCATAGGCCTTGACGGCCTGATCCAGCCGGTCGGCGGCGCTGGGCGTCGCGGCGGCCGCCGCGCCATTCAGGGCGAGGGTCAAGGCCAGACCTACAAGGACGCACTTGAACATTGGAAGTTCCCCGCTAAAGCCTCGCGGTTAGAGCAGGAATCGCGGCGCCGCCCAAACGGCTAGAACGTCGTCTTGCAGCCTTGCTTGGCGTGGACGCCGCGCAGGAAGCCGCGACGGGCGAAGCCGGCGTCGAGGGCGGCGTTCATGCGGCGCTCGGCGGGGGCGGCGCCCGAGACCTCGCGCACCAGGCCGCGGAAGGGGATGATGGCGTTGACCACGGTCTTGCCGCCCGCCTCGGCCAGACGGCCGACGCGGTTTTCCTTGTACTCGTTGCCGACGTTGTAGTCGGGGCCGAGTTCGCCGTTCAGGCTGGCGATCTCGGCGGCCAGCGCCTTGCAGGTTTTCAGGCCCTTGATGTTGTAAGGGTCGCTGGCGGCCTTGGCCAGGATCGGCGGTACGTCGCGCTTCATCACGCCGACGTCGCGAGCCGGCTGGGTGCCGATCTCCAGGGTCTTCTTGCGCGCGCCGTCTTTCCAGCTTTCGTTGGTCTCGTCGGCGGGTTTCTTCTGCACCACCTTGGCGGGGACCTTGCCCGGATCCCTGCTCGGATCCTCCGGCTGGATCTGGCGCTCGGCTGCGGTCTCCTGGATCTTGGCTCTTGCCTGGGCGTGCGCCTGGCCAGCCAGCATAAGCGCCGCCGCAGCAACCGTCATAGAGGCCAGGCGAGCGCGTCCAAGGTTCATTCGAGTCATGTGCCGTTCCTACACCTTCACCGGCCCGACGCAGGTGAACGCCGTTTATAAACGGCTAGCTTCACAGTGGGTTCCGCAGCGCACCCAAGGCCCACCGGATGCGTCACGCTTCAAATTCTGGGGAGGAAATTGGAGCGGGCGAAGAGATTCGAACTCTCGACCCCAACCTTGGCAAGGTTGTGCTCTACCACTGAGCTACGCCCGCATCCGGGATCTTCTGGGTCTCGTTCCACGCTCCGAAAACCGGAGAATGGAGCGGGCGAAGAGATTCGAACTCTCGACCCCAACCTTGGCAAGGTTGTGCTCTACCACTGAGCTACGCCCGCATCGGCGAGGGCTGAAACAGCGCCCCGCGACGAGGAGGCGGCTTATGGCAGAGCGCCCCGCGGTTGGCAAGCGGTCTGAGGGAGGGTTGCGGCGCATGATGGTGGACATTGCAAACTCCTCCCCCTTTGGGGCAGGCGGCCGAAGGCCGGTGGGGGGAGTATTGGGGTCGTCGATCTTGTTCGTGGCCCGCGTCCAATCACTCCCCGCTCCGTCGGCTGCGCCGACACCTCCCCCACAGAGGCCCCAAAGGGGGAGCAACTGGGGTTGCGCCGAGGCTCGTTTTGCCCGTTCATTCGCCCCCTCATTTTCAGGAACTTAGCGTTTGCGTCTGTTCGTGTTCGGATTGGGTTATGTCGGCCTGGCCTTCTGCAAGGCCCTGGTCGCGAAGGGCTGGAGCGTCGTCGGGACGACGCGGGGCGCTGACCGCGCCGTGTCGCTGCGCGCCCTTGGGATCGAGACCATCGACGCCAACGACCGCGCCGCGATGACCGCCGCCCTGACCGGCGTCAACGCCGTGCTGATTACCGCTCCCCCCACGGCCGAGGGCTGCCCCGGCCTGGAGGCGGTGATCCCCGCCCTGGCCGCGGCCCAGGCCTTTCCCGACTGGATCGGCTATCTGTCGACCACCGGGGTCTATGGCGACTTCGAGGGCCGCTGGGTGTTCGAAAGCAGCCCGCTGAAGGCCCAGTCGGTCGAGGGCGCCCGCCGGGTCGGCGCCGAGCGCGACTGGCAGGAGGTGGGGCGCGGCATGGGCCTGACCGTGACCACCTTCCGGCTGCCCGGCATCTACGGCCCTGGCCGCAGCGCGCTGGACCGCCTGCGGGCCGGCGAGGGCCGGCGTATAGTCAAGGCTGGCCAGGTGTTCAGCCGCATCCATCTGGACGACATCGTCACCGGCCTGCTGGCCTCGCTGGACCGGCCCAGGGCGGGCGGCGTCTATAATCTGTGCGACGACGAACCGGCCCCGCCGCAGGATGTCATGGAACACGCCGCCGGCCTGCTGGGCGTGGCCGTGCCGCCGGACCTGCCGTTCAACGAACTGGGCCTGTCGCCCGCCACCCGCCGCTTCTACGCCGAGAACAAGCGCGTCTCGAACGCCCTGGCCAAGGCCGAGCTGGGCTGGCGGCCGAGATATCCGACCTATCGAGAGGGGCTGGCGGCGATTTTGGCGGGCGGGGGCTAGGGTCGCCCTACTCCTCCTCGGCGCTCGCCCACGGCGCCGGCGCCAGGGCCTCCAGGTTCGGCGCACCGCGGATGCGGGCGGCTCGGGCGAGGCGGCGGGAGACCAGGTCGCCTTCGCCTTCCGTCGCGATCCGTGACCGCGCCTCGGCCACGGCCGCCACCAGCCGCTCCAGGTCCTGGGGCCGCGACAGCCGATGATCGCCGTCCTTGATCAGGGTGAAGACCACGTCGCTTGAGGTCAGGCTGTTGGCCAGTTCCAGGGCGTGGGTCCAGGGCACATCCGGATCGGCACCGCCTTGCAAAACGCGCACGGGGACGTCGATCGGCACGGCGCCTTGCAGGATCGACCAGCGCGCGCCGTCTTCCAGGAGTTCGCGGGTTATCGGATAGCCGCCGTCCTCGTAGTCGGAAGGCCGGGTCCAGAAGCCGTCGCGGGCGATGGCCGTCTTGGCCTCGGCGGAAAGTTCGGGTTCCATCAGCTTTTCGGTGAAGTCCGGAGCCGGGGCGATCAGCACCATGGCCTTGACACGCTCGGGCCGGGCGATGGCCGCCAGACACGCGATCCAGCCGCCCATCGACGAGCCCACCAGCACCAGCGGGCCCGTCGTCAGGTCGTCGATCACTGACAGGGCGTCCTCGCGCCAGCGGCTGATGGTGCCCTCGGCGAAATCGCCGTCCGATGCGCCGTGGCCGAAATAGTCGAAGCGTACGAAGCCGCCGCCGGTGGCCTGGGCCTGGTCAGCCAGAACCTGCGCCTTGGTCCCCGTCATGTCCGAGTGGAAGCCGCCCAACCAGACCACGGTCGGGCCATCGCCGATAACCTTGTGATAGGCCAACCTGAAATTGTCGTCTCGGGCGTGGTATTCAACGGAATCGGTCATGGCGCGGCCTTGTTCATTTCGATAACTACGACCCCGTAACCCTCGCCAGAGCAACGCGTGTCCATTCTCCCCGATGATTTCACGCTTCTGCAAGTGACCCCCGAGCTTGAAACGGGCGGCGCCGAGCAGACGACGATCGACGTGGCCCACGGCGTGATCGCCCAGGGCGGCAAGGCGTTGGTCGCCACCAAGGGCGGACGGATGGCCGCGCGCCTTGAGGCCGATGGTGGTCGCCTGGCCCAGATGCCGGCCCAGACCAAGAACCCGCTGATCATGCTGGGCAACGCCGCCCGCTTGGTCGACCTGATCCGCCGTGAAAAGGTCAGCCTGGTCCACGCCCGCTCGCGCGCTCCGGCCTTCAGCGCCCTGTGGGCGGCCTACGCGACGAAGGTGCCGTTCATCGCGACCTATCACGGAGTCTACAACGCCAAGTCCAGCCTCAAGCGCTGGTACAACGCGGTGATGACCAAGGGCGACCTGGTGATCGCCAATTCCGAATATACCCGCGCCCACGTCATCGCCGAGCACGGCATTTTGCCCGACAAGGTGGTGGCGATCCCGCGCGGCGTCGACCTGACCCGGTTTGAGCCCGGCCTGGTCTCGGCCGAGCGGGTCGACGCGCTGCGCAAGGCCTGGGGCGTATCGTCCGAGGATCGCCGCCTGAAGGTGGTGCTGGCCGGCCGGCTGACCCGCTGGAAGGGCCAGGCCCTGGCCATCGAAGCCCTGGCCAAGCTCAAGGCCGTCGGCGAGCTGCGCATCCTGCTGCTGCTGGTCGGCGACGACCAGGGCCGCAAGGCCTATCGGGCCGAGCTGGAACACATGATCGCCCAGGCGGGCCTGCAGGACAGCGTCAAGCTGTGCGGCCATTGTGACGACATGCCGGCCGCCTATCTGGTCGCCGACCTGGCCATCGCGCCCTCGCTGGAGCCCGAGGCCTTCGGCCGCACGGCGGTCGAGCCGCAGGTGATGGGCAAGCCGGTGATGGCCGCCGATCATGGGGCGGCGCGCGAGACCGTGCTGAACGGCGACACCGGCTGGCTGGTCAAGCCGGGCGACCCGGAAGCCTGGGCCGAGGCCCTGTCCAACGCTTGCGAGGCGGGCGCGGCGCGACGTCAGATCATGGGCATGGCGGCCCGGGCCCGCGCCCGTAAATTGTATTCTGTTGACGCGATGGTCGAAGCAACGCTCAAGGTCTACGCGCGCGTTCTGGAGACGAAGAGTTGAGCAAGGAAGTCAAGAAGGTCCTGGTCATCAAGCTGGGCGCCCTCGGCGATTTCGTACTGGCCCTGGCGGCGATGAAGAAGATTCGCGAGGCCCATCCGCGCGCCAAGATCACCTTGCTCACCACCCCGCCCTTCGAAGCCCTGGCCAGGCTGTCGCCCTATTTCAACACCATCGAGACCGACGGGCGGCCCGGCGATTTCGGCGACCTGACAGCCATGCTCGGCCGGATGCGCAAGGCGCGCTACGACAGGGTCTATGACCTGCAGACCAACAGCCGCAGCAACTGGTACTTTCAGGCCCTGCGGCCTTTTCCGCCACAGTGGTCGGGCATCGCCACGGGCTGCGCCCTGCCCCAGCGCGGCAAGGCCCGCGACCACATGCACACCCTGGAGCGGCAGGCCGACCAGCTGAAGCAAGCTGGCATCTGGCCCGACGCCCCCACCGAGCCCGGCAGCGCCCCGCCGCCGGACCTGACCTGGATTCTGCGCCGCACCAAGGAGCCCCGCGGCCCAGTGGCTGGCGCGACGGCGGCCAAGCCCTATGTGCTACTGGTGCCGGGCGGCTCGGCCCATCGGCCCGAGAAGCGCTGGCCGGTCGAGAGCTATGCGCAGCTCGCGGCGCTGCTGAAGGCGCGGGGGCTGGATATCGTCATCATCGGCGGCCCGCAGGAAAGCGCCATGGCCCGCCAGATCCAAAAGGCGGTCGGCCAGGCCCGCGACCTGACCGGCCGCACCGACTTCGCCCAACTGGCCGTGCTGGGCGCCAAGGCGGCCCTGGCGATCGGCAACGACACCGGCCCCACCCACCTGCTGGCCGCCGCCGGCGCCCCGACCATCGCCCTGTTCTCCGACGCCTCCGATCCCGAACTGTGCGGCCCGCGCGGCCATGTGGCGGTAATCCGCTCGCCGGACCTCAAGGCCCTGCCCGTCAGCACCGTGGCCAGCGCCGCGATCTCGCTGCTACCGCACTGAGGACCGGGCGGGGACATGCACTTGTGCGTGTCCCCGGGTCTTGGCGTCATGCCTCCGAGTGGGGACACGCACAAGTGAATGTCCCCAGCTCAGTTCCGATCTCAATACCCCTCGTACCGCCCAGGCTTGTGATTGGCGATGATCACCACGCTGAGCGCGACAGCCGACAGGATGGACAGCAGCAGCCTGTCCCACGAGATCACCGCGAAGGCCGCGACCACGATCACGCAGTCCGACGCCATCTGCACCTTGCCGGCGCTGATCCCGCGTTTCTCGTAGAGCCACAGGGCCAGCACGCCGATGCCGCCGACGCTGGACTTGTGCCGCGCCAGGGCCAGGATCCCCATGCCGATGATCGTGCCGCCGAAGATCGCGGCGAACAACGGGTCGACGCCGGTGATCTTCAGCCAGTGCGGCATGGCCCAGGCCAGGCCCATCAGCAGCAGGTTGGTGACCAGGGTCTTGCCCGTGAACACCCAGCCCAGGGTGCGCTGGGCCAGAACATAGAACGGAATGTTGATCAGGAAGAACAGCACCCCGACCGGCCAGTGGGTTAGGTACGAGATGATCAGCGCCACCCCCGCCAGCCCGCCGGTCGACAGGCCCGCGGCCTTCAGCAGGGTCAGGCCCACGGCAATGAAACTGGAGCCGATCAGCAGGGCGTGGACGTCCTCGATCGGCGTATGGCGCGCGGCTGAAGCGGGCGCGGAGGCGGAGGCGACGGGGGCCGCCACGGGGGAGATGGTCATCGGGACTGAACGGATCACGGCTGGAAATGAAGGCCAGCCCGACCGAACGCCTCGCTCCCCTACCCGTTCCTGACACGACAAGGCCCAAAAAGCGGGGCCTTGGACGCGCGGCGCCTTGATAGCGCGGGACTCCTTCGTCATATATCACTAGGCGAACGCGGCGTCCCCAGGGCGCCGCGCGAACCTATTCAACGCCATAGCGCTACGTTCATGCTATCGTGGTGCAAACGCCCTTAAACAACACCGGAGCCGCCCTATTCGCCGTCCTATGCAAACGCCGCCCGTCAAGGATGGTCCGCGTATCAACGAAGACATTCGGGTCCCCCGCGTCCTGCTGATCGACCACAATGGCGAGAAGCAAGGCGAGATGCCGATTTCCGCCGCGCTCGAAGCGGCCGAGGAAGCTGGCCTGGACCTGGTCGAGATCGTTCCCAACGCGAACCCTCCCGTCTGCAAAATCCTGGACTATGGCAAGTTTAAGTTCCAGGAGCAGAAGAAGAAGAACGAGGCCCGCAAGCGGCAGAAGATCGTCGAGCTCAAGGAAATCAAGCTTCGCCCCAACATCGACATTCACGACTATGACGTGAAGGCCAAGTCGATGAGCCGGTTCTTCGAGGAAGGCGACAAGGTCAAGGTGACCCTGCGTTTCCGCGGCCGTGAAATGGCCCATCCCGAGCTGGGCATGAAGCTGCTGCTGAAGGTCAAGGCCGACTTCGACGAGATCGCCAAGGTCGAGTACGAGCCGCGCATGGAAGGCCGCCAGATGATCATGATCCTGGCCCCGCGCTAGGACCAGGCTTTCAGGCCCATTCTGCAAAACGCCCCGGCCCATCGGCCGGGGCGTTTTTCCTTGCCCAGCCGCCCGCAACCGCACCTTGCAAACAAGCGCGACAATGGGCAGGTTGCCCCCGGTATCGGGGAGTCCTAAGTTTTGAAACGCTTTCTGGCCGTCGTTTCGGCCTGCGTCGCCATGGCGAGCACCTTGGCGGGCGTCGCCCAGGCCGAGGTGACGCCTCTGTCGGTCTATGGCGGCCTGCCCAACCTGGAACAGGTGGAGATTTCGCCTGACGGCAAGCTCCTGGCGATCGCGGTGACCGACGGCGAGAAGCGGATGCTGGTCGTCCGTGAGGCGGCCGAGGGCGGCAAACTGCTCAGCGCCATGAACTTCGGAAACACCAAGTTGCGCGCCGTGCAGTGGGCGGGGCAAGAGCACGTGCTGATCACCACCTCAAGCACCGCCGAGGTCTTTGGTCTGAGCGGGCCCAAGCGCGAATATCTGATGGGCTTCGACTTCAACCTGGTCACCAAGAAGCAGACCCTGCTGCTGAAAAACCAGGAAGGCGCGATGAACGTCATTCTGGAAACGCCCGACGTGCGGTTCATCGACGGCGTACCCCAAGCCTTCGTCGAGGGCGTGCATTTCAACGACAATCGCGGTTGGAACACCCTCTACCGGGTTAATCTGAAGACCGGCGTCACCAAGATGCTGGACAGCGGCGGCAGCGAAAACACCGACGACTGGCTGGTTTCTCCCGCGGGTCAGCCGCTGGCCCAGTCGATCTATGACGAAAAACAGGGCGCCTGGAGCCTGAAGGTCAAGGGCGACGGCGGGTGGACCACGGTCGAGAAGACCGTCTCGAAGATGGGCTCCTTTGGCGTTAAAGGCATGGGGCGCGACGGGCGCAGCGTGCTGGTCTGGGCCTATGACGAGGACACCGACAAGACCCTGCTGCGCGAATACGCCTCAGACGGCGGCCACGTCGACGTGCCGGGCAGCGGCGACTACGACAGCCCGATCCCCGCGCCCGACGGCTCGCGCCTGCTGGGTGGCTACAGCCTGGTCGGCGACGAGCGCCGCTATACCTTCTTCGACACCAAGACCCAGGCCAACTGGAGCGCCGTGCGCAAGGCCTTTCCCGGCGACCAGGTCTCGCTGGAATCCTGGTCGGATGACCGGCGCAAGGTGGTGGTCAAGGTCGACTCGCCTACCCTGGGCCCGGCCTACGCGCTGGTGGATCTGGACGCCAAGAGCGCCCGCTGGCTGGGCGACATCTACAGCAAGCTGACGCCCGACGGCGTCTCCGAGGTTCGCCCGGTCAAGTACAAGGCCGCCGATGGCCTGGAGATCACCGGCTATCTGACCCTGCCGCGCGGCAAGGAGCCCAAGAACCTGCCGCTGTTGGTGCTGCCGCACGGCGGCCCCGCGTGGCGCGATATGCCGGGCTTCGACTGGTGGTCCCAGGCCCTGGCCTCGCGCGGCTATGCGGTGCTGCAGCCCAATTTCCGCGGTTCGGACGGCTTTGGCCAGGCCTTCCTCGAAAAGGGCTACGGCCAGTGGGGCAAGACCATGCAGACCGACCTCTCGGACGGCGTACGCTATCTGGCCACGCAGGGGACAATCGACCCCAAGCGCGTCTGCATCGTCGGCGCCAGCTATGGCGGCTACGCGGCCCTGGCCGGCGCAACGCTGGATCGCGGCGTCTATCGCTGCGCGTCGTCGGTCGCCGGCCTCTCGGACCTCAAGCGGTTCGTGGTCGACGGCAGCAAGCGTTTCGAGACGGGCAATAACTCGGCTCAGCGCTACTGGCTGCGGTTCATGGGCGCCGATGGCCTCAAGGACCCCGACCTGGCCCTGATCTCGCCGGCCAAGATGGCCGACAAGATCGAGATCCCGCTGCAGCTGATCCACGGCAAGGACGACACCACCGTTCCCTATGTCCAGAGCACCCTGATGGTCGACGCCCTGAAGAAGGCGGGCAAGCCGGTCGAACTGGTCACGCTCGACGGCGAGGATCACTTTCTATCCAGAGGCGCGACGCGACTGCAGATGCTGACCGCGATGGTGGCCTTCCTGGAGAAGAACAACCCGCCGAACTGACCGGCCAAAGACGCCCGGTGAAATTTCGGACAGCGGTCGCCAGGGCGCGTGATCTGGCGTAAACCGCGCGGCCCGATGTCCACGCTCTCAACCCCCGCCCTGCTGGGCCTGAACATGGCCGCCGGCTCGCTGGCCCGGATGAGCGGACCCATGCTGGCCGGCCCCTTGTTTGGCCTGGCCATCGGCGGGCCCTACTGGTTCGGCGCCGCGCTGATGATCCCGGCCATCGCCTTCGCCCTGACGATCGAGCACAGGGCCAAGGCGGCGGCATAGGCTGGACAGCTCTACCTTGGCCGGGTTACCCCAGACGGGTAGAGTTCGGGGGTTTTCATGTTGAAGTTGTTCGCGGGCGCCGCCTTGGCCGCGTTGGTCGGAATTGGCGCGGCGGTGGCGTCGCCGATCGACGCCTATGGCCGCCTGCCGGCTATGAGCGACGTCTCGATCTCGGCGAATGGCGCCGACATCGCCTACATCGCCAATGAGGGCGGCGCCGCCACCGTCGTCGCCATGGGGCTGGACGGCACGGTGTTGCAATCGGCCAATCTAGGCCCGCGCAAGGTGAGGGCGGTAAGCTGGGTCGACGGCACTCATGTCATGATTCAGGTCTCGACAACCGTCGGTATCGCCAACATCGCCTATGTCGGCGAATGGTATCAGGCGCTGAGCCTGAACGTGAAGACCGGCGCGATGGTGCAACTGCCCAGCGGTTCGGAACAATCGGTCCTCAACGTGATGATGGACACGCCGCATGGCGGCACGTTGGAAGGCAAACCTGTGATCTGGGCCAGCCTCTACGCTAAGGAGGCGCAGAGCTGGCAGGACGACGGCCATTTGGATTTCTACCGCATGGACCCGGAAACGGGCATGGCGCGCAAGCAACAGATGGGCGACGCGGAGACCAAGGAATTCCTGGCCAAGTCCGACGGGACAGTCCTGGCGCGGGTCAAGTATCGCGCCAAGGACGGCGCCTGGCGGCTCGAACTGCGTCATGGCGGCTGGGAACAGGCCTATAGCGAAATCGCGCCCATTGATCAGCCCGACCTCGTGGGTCGGTCGCTGGACGAGAAGTCGGTTATCCTCACCCTCTGGGACGAGAAGAACGACCGGTGGCGCCTGGCGCCGTTCGCGTTGGCGGATGGCAAACAGGGCGAGTTTTTCGGCCCCGACAAACCGTTCGGCACGATCACCGACGAAGAGCGTCGACTGGTGGGTCTGTCCTATACGGACGTCTACACCGAATATGACTTCTTCGAGCCGCGCCTGAAGGCGATCTGGCCCCAGGTGCGTCAGGTGTTCGCCGGACGCCAAGTGAGCCTGACCTCCAACACGCCCGACTACGCCAAGCTGATCGTCTATGTGGAGGGTACTGGAGAGCCGGGCGGCTACTATCTCGTCGATCTGGGCGCTAAGAAGGTGAAGCGGATCGGCGCGGCCTATCCCGCCTTGACCAGCGCCGACATCGCGACGGTGAAGGCTATCAAGTACAAGGCCGCCGATGGCCTGGAGATCAGCGGCTACCTGACCTTGCCCAACGGTAGGGCGCCCAAAGGCCTGCCGCTGATCGTCATGCCGCACGGCGGGCCGCAGTCGCGCGACACCGCCGGGTTCGACTGGTGGGCCCAGGCCCTGGCCTCGCGTGGCTACGCCGTGTTGCAGGCCAACTTCCGCGGCTCGTCAGGGTACGGTCACGCCTTTATCGAGGCCGCCTATGGCGAGTGGGGCGCCAAGATGCAAACCGACCTGTCGGACGGCGTACGCTACCTCGCGCAACAGGGCGTCGTGGATCCCAAGCGGGTCTGCATCGCCGGCGCGAGCTATGGTGGCTACGCGGCCCTGGCCGGCATCACCCTGGACAAGGGTGTCTATCGCTGCGCCGTCGCCGTGGCCGGAGTTTCGGACATGGCCCAGATGCTCGCCAAGGAGAGCAGCCAGAGCGGCCCCGACAGCACCGCCGTGCGCTACTGGAAACGTTATATGGGCGTCGAGCGGTCGTCGGACCCCAAGCTCCGGGAACGCTCCCCCGTCAATTTCGCCGACAAGGCCGACGGCCCTGTGCTGCTGATCCACGGCAAGGATGACACGGTCGTCTACTACGATCAGAGCGTAGCCATGCGCCGCGCCTTGGAAAAGGCCAAGAAGCCTGTCGAGTTCGTGACCCTCAAGGCGGAGGACCACTGGCTCTCGCGCGAGGGCACCCGCCAGCAGATGCTGTCGGAAACCGTCGCCTTCCTCGAAAAGCACAATCCGCCGAACTGACCGACAGCGCGACGGGCCGAGGGGCGGAGACGGCTCTTGCCTTCGCCGCCCCTTTCCCGTACTAACCCCGCCTTTCCGGAACCGCCTGGCTAATGGCATGCCATGGCGGTTCGTCATGCTTCTCTAGAGGACGGGGCGGTTAAACGCTCCGACGCGAAATGCCTAAGTTGAAGACCAAGTCGGGCGCCAAGAAGCGCTTCAAGATCACGGCCACGGGCCTGCTGAAAGCCGGCGTCGCCGGCAAGCGTCACCGTCTGATCGGCCACAACGGCAAGTACATCCGCCAAAACCGCGGAACGAAGGTCATGAGTGCTTCGGACACCAAGACCATCCGTTCGTACATGCCCTACGGCCTTTAAGAGGAGCGCTGAGATATGGCTCGCGTCAAACGGGGCGTCACCGCCCACGCCAAGCACAAGAAGGTTCTTGAACAGGCCAAGGGTTTCTACGGCCGTCGCAAGAACACCATCCGTATCGCCAAGCAGGCCGTCGACAAGGCCGGGCAGTACGCCTATCGCGACCGCAAGGTGCGCAAGCGCGCCTTCCGTTCGCTGTGGATCCAACGCATCAACGCCGGCGCCCGCGTCGAGGGCTTTACCTACTCGCAATTTATCCACGGCCTGGACGTGGCGGGTATCGTGATCGACCGCAAGGTCCTCTCGGATATCGCAGGTCAAGACCCGGCTGCGTTCAAGGCCATTGCCGACAAGGTCCGCACCGCCCTGGCCGCCTAAGGTCTGTTTTCGGGTCCGCCCGATCGCGATCTGGAAAAGCCCTCCGGTGTGAGCCGGGGGGCTTTTTGCCGTCTGGGCCTCGGCGGAACGCTCTTCCCCTGCCCCTCCCCCCCCAGGAGGAGGGAAATGACGTCAGTCGCTAGTTCCAACAGCCCCCGAAACCGCCTAGACGGAACCCCGTCATGACCGATCTCACACCTCTCGAAGCCGACGTGCTGGCGCAAGTCGCCGCCGCTGGCGACCTCGCCGCCCTGGACGCCGTGCGCGTGTCCGCCCTGGGCAAGACCGGCTCGATCTCGGGCCTGCTCAAGACCCTGGGGGCCATGAGCCCCGACGAGCGCAAGGAACGCGGCGCGGCGATCAACGTGCTGCGCGACCGCGTGCAGACGGCGCTGAGCGACAGGAAGGCCGCGCTGGAAACCGCCGCCCTCGACGCGCGCCTGGCCAGCGAGACCCTGGACCTCACCCTGCCCGCCCCCTATCGCCGCAAGGGCAGCGTTCACCCCACCATGCAGACCCTGGACGAGATGATCGCCATCTTCGCCGAGATGGGCTTCGCCGTGGCCGAAGGTCCCGATATCGAGGATGACTTCCACAACTTCACGGCCCTGAACTTCCCGCCCAAGCATCCGGCGCGGGAAATGCACGACACCTTCTTCTTCAACGAGAAGGAAGACGGCGAGAAGCTGTTGCTGCGCACCCACACCAGCCCCGTACAGGTGCGGACCATGGTGTCGCAGACACCGCCGATCCGCATCATCGCGCCCGGCCGCACCTATCGGGTCGACAACGACGCCACCCATACCCCGGTCTTCCACCAGGTCGAGGGCCTGGTGATCGACAAGGGCATCCACATGGGGCACCTGAAGTGGACCCTGGAGACCTTCCTGGCCCGGTTCTTCGAGACGGGCGCCGTGACCACCCAGTTTCGCCCTCACCACTTCCCGTTCACCGAGCCCTCGGCCGAGATGGATGTGCAGTGCGACCGCCCAAAACCCGGGGAGAGGGGCGGCGAGATCAAGATCGGCCAGGGCACGAGCTGGCTCGAGATCCTGGGCTGCGGCATGGTCCATCCCAACGTGTTGCGGGCCTGTGGGATCGATCCCGACGAGTACCAGGGCTTCGCCTTCGGCATGGGCGTCGACCGGCTGGCCATGCTGAAATACGGCATGCCCGACCTGCGCGACATGTGGTCGTCCGACGGCCGCTGGCTGGCCCACTACGGCTTCAGCGCCTTCGCCGCGCCGAACGCGGCTAGCGGGCTTAGCTGATGCGCGCGCTCGGCGTCGCCAGCCTGGCTCTGACGGTTCTCGCCGCCTCGCCCGCCCTTGCCGCGACGCCGGTCGCGTTGTGGAAGGTCGGCGACGACGGCCTGACCAATCGCAACTTCGACGCCCTGGAAAAGGCGTTTGGCGCCGCGAAGGACTTTAGCCTGGCGCAGTCCGGCGAAGGCCTTGTGAAGGTGGAGATCACCAACCACCTCGCCTGGCGCCAAGATGGCGGCACGCTCCATGCCACCGCGCCCTATTCGATTTCCCGCGCTGGCGCCGCGCCGCTCGTCGGCGAGGCGACCTGCACCGAAGCCACCCTGCCTGTCTGCGCCGACGAGATCCTGAGCGCGACCCGCACGTACCTGAAGAACCGGTAGACCCATGAAATTCACCCTCTCCTGGCTCAAGGATCACCTCGACACCGAGGCGTCCGCCACCACCGTCGTCGCCGCCATGACCATGGCCGGCCTCGAGGTCGAGCACGTCACCGATCCGGCGACCAAGCTGGCGGCCTTCACGGTCGCCAAGATCGTGGAAGCGGTCCAGCACCCCAACGCCGACCGCCTGCGCGTCTGCCAGGTCGACACCGTTGACGGCCGCAAGGAGATCGTCTGCGGCGCGCCCAACGCCCGGGCTGGCCTGACCACCATCTATGCCCCGATCGGCGCCTATGTGCCGGGCCTGGGCGTCACCCTGGTCGAGAAGCCGGTGCGCGGCGTCGTCTCGAACGGCATGCTGTGCTCGGGCTCCGAGCTGGAGGCCGACGACGGCGCCGAGGGCATACTGGAACTGTCCGATGATCTCGCCGTCGGCACGCCCGCGAGCCAGGCGCTCGGCCTGGAAGCCGTCATCGACTTCGAGGTCACCCCCAACCGCCCCGACTGGCTGGGCGTGGCCGGCATCGCCCGCGACCTCGCGGCGGCTGGCGTGGGCACGCTGAAGGACCTGTCGATCGCCCCCGTGCCGGGGACCTTCCCCTGCCCGATCAGCATCAAGGTCGATGGCGACGCCTGCCCGGTTTTCAGCGGCCGGCTGATCAGGGGGATCCGCAACGGTCCAAGTCCTGGGTGGCTGGCCGACCGGCTGAAGGCCATCGGCCTGCGCCCGATCAACACCCTGGTCGATATCACCAACCTGATCACCTATGACCGCGCCCGGCCGCTGCACGTCTATGACGCCAAGCTGCTGGTCGGCAACGTCATCGAGGCGCGCCTGGGACGCGGCAAGGCGCAGGTCACCCCCGGCGACCAGCCCTCGCCGGCCGAGCACCAGGACGAGCAGTTGATCGCCCTGGACGGCAAGACCTATGACATCACGCCCGAGATGAGCGTCATCGCCGACGCCGCCGGCAATCGCCCGATCGGTTTGGGCGGCGTCATGGGCGGGATGAGCACCGGCTGTTCGGACGCCACCACCGAGGTCTTCGTGGAAAGCGCCTGGTTCGAGCCGATCCGTATCGCGCAGACCGGCCGCGCCACCGGCATCAACAGCGACGCCCAGTACCGCTTCGCCCGCACGGTCGACACCGGCTCGGTCGTGCCTGGCCTGGAGCTGGCGACCCGGATGATCCTCGAGCTGTGCGGCGGCGAGGCCTCGGAGGTCGTGGTGGCCGGTCAAGCGCCCGAAGCGCCAGGCCCGATTCTCTTCGACCCGGCCTATGTCGAGCAGCTGTCGGGCCTGGCCATCACGCCTGAGCGCAGCCTGAAGATTCTGACTGACCTGGGCTTCGCCATCGCCCCCCCCAGCGACGTCTCGACCACCGCATTCGCCATGAACGCCGAGAGCCTGGTCTGCGTCACCCCGCCGACCTTCCGCCGCGACGTGGACGGCAAGGCCGACCTGGTGGAAGAAGTGGCCCGCATCGCCGGCTATGGCGAATTGCCCTCCACGCCCCTGCCCGAGGTTCCCCGCGCCGTCGGCGGCGTGCTGACCGCCCAGCAGGCCCGCGTCCGCGTGGCCCGCCGCGCCCTGGCCGCCGCCGGCTATGCCGAGGCCCTGACCTTCAGCTTCACCAGCCGCAAGACGGCGGCGCTGTTCGGCGGCGGCGCGGCGCAGCTGGTGCTGGCCAATCCGATCGCCGCCGACCTGGATTGCATGCGCCCCTCCTTGCTGCCCAACCTGATCGAGGCGGCCGGCCGCACCGCCCGCAAGGGCTTTTCGGACATCGCCCTGTTCGAGATCGGCCCGGTGTTCCTCGGCGATCGCCCGCAGGACCAGAAGACCCCCATCGCCGCCATTCTGGTTCCCCGCGCCCCGCGCGGCTGGGCCAAGACGCCGGCCGAGGACCTGTTCTCGGTCAAGGCCGATCTGATGGCCCTGCTGGAGGAGATCGGCGCGCCGGTCGCGTCCTTGCAGACCGCACAGGGCTTGGCCTCGTCCTGGTGGCATCCGGGCCGCTCGGCGCGCCTGCAACTGGGCCCCAAGGCGGTGCTGGCCGAGTTTGGCGAACTTCACCCGGCGGTGCTGAAGGCCCTGGATGTGGCCGGCCCGGTCTATGGTTTCGAGATTACCTTGGAGGCCGTCCCCGAGCCCAAGAAGAGAGCCCTCAAGGCGCGCGCCGCCTTCAGCCCCTCGGCGCTGATGCCCCTGACCCGCGACTTCGCCTTCGTGACCGACAAGGCCAAGGCGGCGGGCGACCTGGTGAGGGCTGCGGCCGGCGCCGACAAGGCGCTGATCACGGCGGTGCGCGTGTTCGACGTCTATCAGGGCCCCGGCGTGCCGGAGGGTTTCAAGTCGGTGGCGCTCGAGGTGGTGGTGCAGCCGCGAGACAAGACCCTGACGGAGGCTGAGATCGAGGCGCTGTCGGGCAAGATCGTGGCGGCGGTGGAGAAGGTGGGCGGGACGTTGAGGTCGTAGGACATAGGTCCTCCCCCACAGGGGGAGGACTTACAAGTTGGCGCCGTCGCATATTTCTTGCGCAGTCTGGACCAAACGCCGCGCCGCAACGGCCGCCCCTTGCGCAGCGCCCAACCCCGCGCTACCTGTAAAGCCGCACACGGAGTCCGTTCGCCAAGATGCACGCGCAGCTGGCCATGACCGTTCTGATCGCGACCGGCCTGACCGCCGGGCTCGCGGTCTCGCGTACGCGCGCCATTATGATGCAGGCCAAGATTAAAACCGTTCGGATTCGGACGGGGCAGCACAGGCGCGCGGACTAGACCCGCAACACCGCCGAAGATCGCAAGATCCGCAAAGCCCCGCTTCCGAAAGGAGCGGGGTTTTTGCTGTGCGCTCGTCGGTCCTCCTCTCAAATCCAAGGACCTTGAACCCATGAGCTACCTGCCTTCCCCACCCGCCTTCAACTCCGACCACCAAGGCGTCACCATCCACCAGCTGCTGCTAGCCGCCCAGGATGCGAACTCCGCCCTGGACGCGGTCCGCCAGGGCCTGGCCGACAGCGGCGCCGAGCTGTGCGGTCTGTCGATGAAGCCGGTCGGCCAGATCGTCGAAGGCTCCTTACGGGTGCGCCATCTCAGCGACCAGGCCGCCCGCCTGCTGGCCCGCGACCTGGCCGCCTGGCCCGGCGTCACCTCGGCCAGCGTCGAACATCAGTGGGTGCGGCCGTGAGTCAACCGGAAGAAGACAAACGCCGTCTGTTCTTGGTGATCGCCGACGACACGCCCGACGCCCTGATGCGGGTGTTGGGCGTGGCCAATGTGCAGCAAACCCGCCTGCGCTCCCTGACCGCCCAGCCGGACGGCGCGGGCCTTTCCATCCGCATGGAGATCGACGACCAGGGCGACGACCGCGCCCAGGTCCTGGCCGCGCGCCTGGCCGCCGCGCCTTCGGTGCGCAGCGTCGGGTTCGGCTGGCGATAGGGATGTAACCTTTCGGCGGTCTCGTCCGTATCTATCGGTACGCACCCTGGAGCCACCCGATGATCCGCCGCCTGCTCGTCCTGCTCACCGTCCTGCTGATGCCGAGCGCCGCCCTCGCCGCCGCGCCCAAGCCCGCGACCCAGACCCAGACCGCCGTGTTCGCCGGCGGCTGCTTCTGGTGCATGGAGAACGACATGCGCGGCATTCCCGGCGTGCTGAAGGTGGAGTCCGGCTATACCGGCGGCCACGTCGCCAAGCCCACCTACGAAGACGTCACAAGCGAACGTAGCGGGCATTACGAGTCGGTGCGCGTCACCTATGACCCCGTCAAGCTCGACTACGGTTTCCTGCTCTACAAGTATTGGAAACTGGTCGACCCCACCGATGACGGCGGCCAGTTCTGCGACCGCGGCCCGTCCTACAAGCCCGCCGTCTTCGTCACCCCCGCCCAGCGCCCGATCGCCGAAAAATCCCGCGCCGAGGCCGCCGTGCGCTTGAAGTCCGGCGGGATGAAGGCCCAGATCCTCGACGCCAAGACCTTCTGGCCAGCCGAGGCCTATCACCGCGACTACGCCAAGAACCACGCGGTCCAATATCACCTGTATCGCACCGGCTGCGGCCGTGATCTGCGCTTGAAGCAGGTGTGGGGCGGCTAGCTGGACTCTTCGACCCACAGCGCGTCTAAGCCCGGACGCCCGTCTGAACCTTCACCCGGGCAAGCCGTTGGCATGGTTCACCCCGGGAGAGTTTGACGATGCGCGTAAAGATCGAGGCGCAGCTGGACTACGAGTTCCCGGAACGCTCTGAATCGCTGCTGCAGATCGAGGCCGCCGTCGCCGCCGATCAGCGCGTGATCGGCGAGACCCTGACCTTTGACCCGCCCTTGGTCGTCACCCGCCGCGACGACCCGACGACGGGCGAGCGTCGTGTGGCCTTCACCCACCAGGGCCATCTGTCCATGGTCTACACCGCCGAGGTCGAGATCGATCCGCGCGAGATGGAACTGACAGGTTCGGACCAGCACCCCATCGCCGAACTGCCGGTAGACACCCTGCCCTTCCTGCGCGGCAGCCGCTATTGCCCGTCCGACACCTTCGAGACCATCGCCCGCCAGAAGTTTGGCAGCTTGCGCGGCGGCGAACGGGTCAGCGCGATCATGGATTGGATCGCCGCCCACCTGGAATACATCCCCTGCAGTGACTCCCGGACCACGGCGCTGGAAACCTATGTCCAGCGCGCCGGCGTCTGCCGCGACTACGCCCACCTGGCCGTCACCCTGTGCCGAGCCAGCGATATTCCGGCCCGAGTCGCCAGCGTCTATGCCCTGGGCCTGCACCCGCCCGACTTCCACGCCGTGGCCGAGGTGTTCGTCGGCGACCGCTGGCGGCTGCTGGATCCCACGGGCTTGGCGCCGATCGACGGCCTGGTCCGCATCGCCTACGGCCGCGACGCGGCGGACGTCGCGTTCCTGACGATCTTCGGCCGGGCCAATATGGTGGCGCAGAGCGTGACGGTGACACTGGCCTGAAGCCGCTAAAATGTTCGACTGGACGCCTCGACCCTGGGCGCCGAAGGGGAAACTAGCCATGAACTGGCGGCGCCGCTTTCAGCCCCTGTGGGCAGGGGGAGGACCTGAAAACTCTAGAACGGGATGAGATTCCGCTGCCGGCTGTAGGCCAGATAACCCACATTGGCCCCCAGGCGCAGGCCGAGGCCAGCGCGGATCGGGGCCAGGGTGATGGTGTCGGCGCGCTGGTAGTTCACGCCGAGGCCGCCGATCAGATAGGCCGTGCCCTCGACGCCCGGGAAGCGGCGGAAGATGGCGTCCGGATATTGCAGATTATAGCACAGGGTGAAGGCTCGGCTGACGTTGCCGCCCCAGTCCCAGCCCACCGAGGGGCCCTGCCAGAACACTTCCTGGGTCGGCCGGCCCTTCATGTAGAGCAGACCCCGGCCGTAGCGCAGGCCCAGGCCGATGGCGCCCGAGCCCTCCTCGCCGGCGATGTAGCCGGTGGGCTGGCCATTGTCGCGGAACACCCGCTCGACCGCTGCGCCGACCGTCTCGGCGGCCACGCCCAGGAAGTCCGAACCGTTGCGGATGATCTCGTCGGCCGAATAGGTGGCGGCCGCGCCGGTGTCATAGGCCGGAGCCTTGGCGTTGTACGGGTCACGCGGCTGGGACGTGCTGGCGCAGCCCCCGAGGCCGGCGGTGGCCATACCGGAAAGGATCAGCTTGCGGCGGTCCATGGGGGTGCTCTCGTGATGTCCGACAGGCTTCAGAGTGCCAAGCCTTCATGTCCGGTTTGCGGCCGGGAGCTTAAGGCACGGTTAACCATGCCACCGTTCCCCCCCCCATGGGGGGAGGTGTCGGCGCAGCCGACGGAGGGGGGAGTGATCGGCCGACAGGCAGCCCCACGATGGCGCCCCGCCCCCCGCTCCCCCTCCGGCGCTACGGGCCACCTCCCCCACAGGGGGAGGAACTACGCTCGCGAACGCCCGCAAATATGCTAGACGCACGCCCATGACTTCGACGCCTCTGAACCTGATCCGCAACTTCTCCATCGTGGCCCACATCGACCACGGCAAGAGCACCCTGTCCGACCGCCTGATCCAGGAGACCGGCGGCCTCACGGCGCGTGAAATGACCGCCCAGGTCCTCGACAACATGGACATCGAGAAGGAGCGCGGGATCACCATCAAGGCCCAGACCGTGCGCCTGGAGTACAAGGCTGACGATGGCCAGACCTACATCCTCAATTTGATGGACACCCCCGGCCACGTCGACTTCGCCTATGAGGTCTCACGTTCACTGGCCGCCTGCGAAGGCTCGATTCTGGTCGTGGACGCCTCGCAGGGCGTGGAGGCCCAGACCCTGGCCAATGTCTATTCGGCCATCGACAACAATCACGAGATCGTCCCGGTCCTCAACAAGATCGACCTGCCGGCCGCCGAGCCCGAGCGGGTGCGCGCCCAGATCGAGGACCTGATCGGCCTGGACGCCAGCGACGCGGTGCTGGCCAGCGCCAAGTCAGGCGTCGGCATCCATGACGTGCTCGAAGCCATCGTCACCCGCCTGCCGCCGCCCAAGGGCGACGAGAACGCGCCGCTGAAGGCCCTGTTGGTCGACGCCTGGTACGACGCCTATCTGGGCGTCGTGGTGCTGGTCCGGGTGATCGACGGCCGCCTGCGCGCCGGCCAGAAGATCAAGATGATGCAGCACGGCTCCACCCACCTGATCGACCGGGTCGGGGTCTTCAAGCCCAAAAATACCCCCGTCGAGAGCCTCGGCCCCGGGGAGATCGGCTTCATCACCGCCCAAATTAAAGAAGTGGCCGACGCCGCCGTCGGCGACACCATCACCGACGAGAAGAAGCCCACCGACAAGGCCCTGCCCGGCTTCAAGGACGTGCAACCGGTGGTGTTCTGCGGCCTGTTCCCGGTCGACGCCGCTGACTTCGAGGCCCTGCGCGCCGCCGTTGGCCGCCTGCGCCTCAATGACGGCAGTTTCACCTACGAGATGGAAAGCAGCGCCGCCCTGGGCTTTGGTTTCCGCTGCGGGTTCCTGGGTCTGCTGCACCTGGAAATCATCCAGGAGCGCCTCTCGCGCGAGTTCGACCTCGACCTGATCGCGACCGCCCCGTCGGTGGTCTACAAGATCCAGATGCGCGACGGCACGGAGATCGAGCTCCACAACCCCGCCGACATGCCCGACCCCATGCACATCGAGAGCATTCTCGAACCGTGGATCAAGGCGACGATCTTCACCCCGGACGAATATCTCGGCGGCGTCATCAAGCTGTGCCAGGACCGTCGCGGCGTGCAGCGCGAGCTGAGCTATGTCGGTAACCGCGCCATGCTGGTCTATGAGCTGCCGCTCAACGAGGTGGTGTTCGACTTCTATGACCGCCTGAAATCGATCTCCAAGGGCTATGCCTCGTTCGACTATCAGGTCGAGGATTACAAGCCCGGCGACCTGGTCAAAATGTCGATCCTGGTCAATGCCGAGCCGGTCGACGCCCTGTCGATGCTGGTCCACCGCGACCGCGCCGAGAGCCGGGGCCGGGGCATGTGCGAGAAGATGAAGGAGCTCATCCCGCAGCACATGTTCGTCATCCCCATCCAGGCGGCGATCGGCGGCAAGATCATCGCCCGCGAAACCGTCCGCGCCCTGCGTAAGGACGTCACCGCCAAGTGCTACGGCGGCGACGCCTCGCGCAAACGCAAGCTGCTCGACAAGCAAAAAGCCGGCAAGAAGCGCATGCGCCAGTTCGGCAAGGTCGAAATCCCGCAGGAAGCGTTCATCGCGGCGTTGAAGATGGACGGGGATTGATCCAGGCCAAGCTGGCTACCCCTGACCGTTTAACGCGCCCTCCGCGGCAGCGATCAGCTGTGGAAGGCGGTAGGTGACGGTGGCCCAGACTAAGGCCGGCGATACGTCGTCATAGTCATGCCGGTAGACATTGCCCGAGCCCATGATCTCCCGCCATGGCAAGTCGGCGAAGCGTTAGCGCTCGGTCACATCAAGGCAGCGGGTCGCCGCGTAGAAGCTTTTGGTATCATGGGCCAAGGCGGCTTCGTCGAGACCGATGGTGAAAGCGAGCGCCAGACGCGCGTTTTCCAGAATATCGGTCCAGGCCTGAACGTCTCGTTCAGAAGGCATAGATCGCATCGCGCTCGGCGGATGGGCGCACATGCGCCTTCAAGCTCTCGCGTTTGACCACATCAACGGGCTCGACAAACAGGTCGGCCAAAAAATGCTGGATTCCGACATAGTCGTGCAGATCGATCTTCGCTGCTGGGTCCAATTCGACCAGGATGTCCAGATCACTGTCCGGTCGCGCCTCACCTCGAGCGGTCGATCCGAATAGAGCCGCTCGGGAAACGCCCATGGCGCGCAAAGCCGCCTCGGCGGTGCGCAGAACGGCGATAACGGCGTCGCGGGTCATCAAAGCCAGCATAGGTGAAGTGCGTTTGAATGGCGATTCACGCGGCTTCATCGTTGGAGAACACATGCTGAAAATCCTCGGCCGCACCTCGTCCCTCAATGTCCGCAAGGTGCTGTGGACCTGCGACGAGCTTGGCTTGGCCTATGAGCGCGAGGACTGGGGCAAGGGGTTCGCTTCGACCCAGAACCCGGAATTCCTGGCGCTGAACCTCAACGGCCTGGTGCCGGTGCTTATCGACGAGCAGGGCGCGCTCTACGAGAGCAACACCATCTGCCGGTATCTCGCCGCCCGCTATGGCGGCGGCCACCTGCTGCCCGCCGTGGTTCGGCCGCGCGCCGTGGTCGAGCAGTGGATGGACTGGCAGGCCACCGAGCTCAACCCGACCTGGGGCTACGCCTTCCTGGCCCTGGGCCGTCCTACGCCGGGCTATGACGACGCGGCGCAGATCGCCGCCAGCGTCCAGGCCTGGAATGGGGTCATGACCATCCTCGAACAACAACTGCGGATCACCGGCGCCCACGTCGCCGGACACGATTTCAGCGTGGCCGACGTGGTGATGGGCGTGTCAGTGCACCGTTGGGTGGCAACGCCGATGGACCGCGCGGAACTGCCGGCGGTCGAAGCCTATTACGCGCGGCTGAAGCAGCGTCCGGCGTTCGGGCCTTGGGCGCGAAACGACGTGCCCTAAGGCATTTTTCGAGCGAAGTGGTTCCGGTTCGCGTGAAGAAAAATGCTTCAAAACAAAAGATCAGAGCTCACGGCCTGACACAGTCAGGTCGGGAAATGCTCTAGACGGCGCCGCGCGCGCCGCGCACACGAAACACCCTGGCCTCCCGCGCCACGTCGTACAGCCGGTAGACCTGGAACGCTTCGGGCTGCTCGCGGCTCAACGCTTCCTCGCCCTGGTTCAGCCGAAAGGGCGTCGCCGCGCCTCCCGTGGTGGTTTTGACGGCGATGCGGCGCGGGGCGCCGGTGCGGCTGAAGCTGACGAGGTCGCAGCCCTCATCGTCCGGGGGCAGGGCCAGGCGGACCTGGTCGGCGAGGTCGGGCCGACCGCGCGCGGTTAGGCGGGTCTGCTCATAGGCCAAGGCGGCTGCGACGCCGATGCGGCTCAGGATGCGGGCGTCGCCGTCGCGGTCGGCGGGGTCGAAGCGGGCGATGAGGGCGCGCGTCCGCTCGCTGGGACGGACCGGCACGGCCTGGGCCGGCGCGCCTTCGGCCAGAACGGGCGCGGCGGCGCGACCCAACAGGGCCGGCGGCTGGGCCAGGTCCTTCAGGGCGGCGGGCTTGGCGGTCAGATGTCGGTCTATCGCATCGACCAGGACGTCGCCGAAGTCCCAGCGCGGCGGATGGTCCTTGAGGGTCGGCAGACCGACGAGCGTCAGGATCGCCGAGATCTCGCCCTGCAGGAAGGTGATCGCCCCGCCCGAGCGGTTGGTCACGAAGCGCAGAGCCCGCTGGTGGGTGGCCGGATCAAGGGCGCGGCCGGTCATCACCTTGTCGAGCATG
This sequence comes from Caulobacter sp. DWR3-1-2, assembly GCF_049896225.1. Lineage (NCBI taxonomy): Bacteria > Pseudomonadati > Pseudomonadota > Alphaproteobacteria > Caulobacterales > Caulobacteraceae > Caulobacter > Caulobacter sp. DWR3-1-2. Next base: position 303,339 of record NZ_JAFCTW010000002.1, read on the forward strand.
ACAAAATAGTCGCCGACCACCAGGTCGTGCTCGGCCTCGTTCCAGGTCTTTCCGTTAATCGCCACGTCGCCCACGCCGCGACGATGCCTCAGGCCGAGAGTCGGCGCCAGCGACATCGCGGTCGGTCGCGGCTCATGCTAGAAAGCGATCATGACCGACCAGCCTGAAGATTCCCCCGAAGTTCCCGGCGAGACCCCGATCCAGCGCGCCCTGCGCCTGAAGAAGGCCGCCCTGGCCGCCAAGCCGAAACCGCCGCGCGGCGGGAAGTTCCAGCGCGAGCAGGCGGCGGCGGCTAATTCGAGCAACAAGAGCAAGCCCTGGCTGACGCGCTAGCGCGTGTCTGGCTACACAGATGCTTCGCTCCAGTTCCCCTTCGCCGGGGAGACGGAATATTTGGCTGCCGATTCAATCTGAACTAAAGGCGCGCTAGCGCCTCGCCAGACGCTTCCTCGGCCTTGAGAAGGCCGCGCTTTAGCGGCACGATACAATATATGCGCGCCTTGACCCTCGCCCTGACCCTGTGCCTCGCCTCCGGCCCCGCCTTGGCGCAATCCGCAGTGTCCCCACCCAAGCCTTCAACGCCCCGGCCGCGCGAGGAGCCGACCTCGGTGTCGCCGGTGTTGGTGATGCCGCCGACGGCCAAGCCAAGGGTCGTGGGCACCTGGCCCGCCGCAGGCCAGGCGATCGCGCCCGGCGTGTTGGTGTTGAAGGTGGTGTTTGACCAGCCGATGATCCCGCGCGACTTTGCCTATGCTCCCTCGGCCAGCGGCGACGCGCTGGAGTGCCTGAAGACCCCGCGCCTGCTGAACGACACCAAGACCTTCGTCCTGCTGTGCCGAACCTTGCCAGGCAAGACCTATGCGGTGTCGCTGAACAAGGATCCAGCCTCGCCCACCGCCTTCGCCAACCTTGCCGAGAACCGGGCCGTCGAGAGCGAGCTCTCGTTCTCGACCCTGGCCGGTGAGCCCATCACCAAGCTGCGTGAGGCGGTCAAGACCGCCGGCCTCGGCGATCTCGACATGCCTGTCGAGGAAGCGCCGCGTCAGGCTAATGCCGCGCCGTGATCGTCTGAGGCGGTTTGCAAGCGGTGGAGAGCCGGCCGGATTTATGCGTCGGGACACCCCGACCGGCTCTCAGCCTGCGATCTGGTCATACCCCCTCGGAATTGGGCGGACCGACATGCCGGGGGGAATCGGGGGAGGCCACCCGGCATCTGCAAGCCCGCTCAGGTTGCAACAGCGCGCGCCGTTCATCCATAGGGTAAAACCCTGATCGCGGTCGCCGAATTTCCCGATGGACGTGGGCGAAAAGCCTGCCGGTTAACGATGTTGGGATGCCGCAGCACGACGGTGTGATCGCCGGACGACATGCGCAGCGTCAGACGAACGGGCAACCCTACCGTCGTCGGGGACTTCGATGACCAGGCTTTACGAGCGCGGTTGGCGAGACACCACGATGCCGAGGCATCCATCTGGCCGAGGGCCAGATGCGCTCGCGCGACTTCGAGGTGGTCGACGGCCCTCTGCGCTCCGGCGGCTCCGGCGGCTCCGGCGGCGACGCGCTTAATGGGCTTCCCTAAGGTCCGGCTATCGCCAGCCGTGATCCGCGCCCATCATCATCGCAAAAGAACGATAGGGGTGGAACGTAATGCGTTGGATCTTTCGAGGCCTGCTGGTCATCGTCTGCCTGGCGGTCATCACCGTGCTGGGGCTGATCGGCCTGGATCGCGCCGCCCAGCCGCCCAAACCCGACATCCAGGCTCTGATCGCCAAGGCCGGCGCCTATGACGTGCGCATCCGGCGCGACGAATGGGGCGTGCCTCACATCCTGGGCAAGCGCGACGCCGACGCCGCCTTCGGCCTGGCCTACGCCCAGTCCGAGGACGATTTCGCCACCGTGCAGAGCGTGGTGCTGGCCACCCGCGGGACCCTGGCGCACCGCGACGGCGCCAAGGCCGCCGTCACCGACTATCTGGTGGGTCTGCTCGATGTGTGGCCGACCGTCGAGGCGGGTTATCCCAAGCTTCCCGCCTATCTGCGCGCCCTGCTTGAGGCCTATGCCGATGGGGTCAACCTCTATGCCGCCCAACATCCCGACGCGGTGACGCCGGGCCTGCTGCCCCTGAGCGGCAAGGACGTTCTGGCGGGCTTCGTGTTCAAGCAGCCGTTCTTCTATGGCCTGGATGGCGAGCTGAAGCGGCTGAACGCGCCGGAGGAGGCCCAGAAGGCCCCACCCAAGGGCTCGAACGGCCTGGCGGTCGCACCGTCACGCGCCGCCGACGGCTTCACCCGTCTGCTGGTCAATTCGCACCAGCCCTATACCGGCCCGGTCGCCTGGTACGAAGCCGTGGTCGAGAGCGGCGAAGGCTGGCACGTGGCTGGCGGCTTCTTCCCCGGCGCGCCATTCATGCTGCATGGCCACAACGCCACCCTGGGCTGGGCCAACACCGTCTCCAAACCCGACCTGTTCGACGCCTACCGGCTGGTGATCAACCCGCAGAACAAAAACCAGTATCGACTGGACGGCCAGTGGCGCGACTTCACGCGGCACGACGTCAAGCTGCGGATCAAGCTGTGGGGGCCGATCGTCATCCCGGTGACCAAGCACGCCCTGCGCACCGTCCAGGGTCCGGTGCTCGAGACCAAGCACGGCCTGTTCGCCCTGCGCTATGCCGGCATGGGCGAGTATCGCCAGCCACTGCAATATTGGCGGCTGAACAAGGCGCGGAACCTGGCCGAGTGGCGGGCCGGCATCGCCACCCACGCCCTGCCCAGCCTGAACTACATCTATGCCGACGCCGCCGGGAACATCGGCTTCGTCCACAATGGACAATACCCCAACCGCCGGGAGGGCGTTGACTGGACAAAGATCCTGCCCGGCGATCGCTCCGATCTCGTCTGGCAAGGCTATCGCCCGGTCGAGACCATTCCCCAACTGTGGAACCCCCGGTCGGGCTATGTCTACAACTCCAACAACAGCCCATTCCTGGCCAGTGACCCGGCCGACAATCTGAGGTCCGCCGACTTCCCGGCCAGCGAAGGCTTGCAGACCAACGTGACAAACCGCGCCCTGCGCATCCAGGAGTTGGTCGGGGCAGACCATGCGATCACCGATCAAGCGTTCCGGCGCTACAAGTTCGACATCGCCTACAGCGAGCGTTCATCCGTCGTGGCCATGGTGCGGCAGGCGATCGCCGCCGATCCGGGGAACGACGCCGACCTCAAGGCCGCCCAGGCAATCCTGCGTGGCTGGGACCGGCGCACCGACGTAAACAACCGCGCCGCCGCCCTGGCCTCGCTGATGGCCCAGCCCATCCTGGTGGCGCAGATGAACGGCGATCCCGTCCCGACACCGCTGGAGAGCTTGAAGGCGGCGATCGTCACGCTGAAGCAAGGCTTCGGCCGCCTCGATCCGAAATGGGGCCAGGTCAATCGCATCCGCCACGGCAAGGTCGACCTGCCAATCGACGGCGCGGCCGACACCTATCGCGCGGTCTGGGGCATTCCGCAGAAAGACGGAACCTTCTCCGCCGACGCCGGCGACACCTTCATCATGTTCGTCAGCTGGGACAAACAGGGCGTGGTCCATTCCGACAGCATCCACCAGTTCGGGTCGGCCACCCTGGATGCCGCCTCGCCGCACTATGCCGACCAGACGCCGCTGTTCGCGACCATGCGAACCAAGCCCGTGCTGTTCACGGAGGCGCAGCTTCAAGGGCATGTAAAGGAGGACTATCGGCCGGGCCATCGGTAGCATCTAGTCGAACCGAAACCCTTGATTTGTCATCCCGGACAACCCCGGCGAATGCCGGGGTCAGATCCGGGACCGCGGGAAGCACCTGCGTTCACGCGTCGGTCCCGGATCTTCGCGCTGAGCGCTTGTCCGGGATGACAACTCGCTGGGACGGCGCGGAGGCTTGAACAGCAGCGCTTCGCGTGGCTAATCTCGGCCGCACTTCCCTCCAGTCTGGACCTCCTCCCATGCGCAAGATCCTGATCCTGGCCGTCACGGCCGCCGCCCTGATGGTTTCGGCCTGCAACACCGTCGAAGGCGTCGGCAAGGACGTGTCGGCCGCTGGCCACGCCGTCAGCGACACCGCCAAGGACGCCAAATAGCCGCAGGCCAAGCTTCGCGGAGTCCGGCAACCGGACTCCGCGAACCCCGGTGTAGTTAAGTCGCGTTTGCCCAAGGCCGCGCTTGTTGTCAGATTTTTCAAGATCGGCGGCTACTTACCCGTAACCCACAAAGCGCCAGTGGTTAATGTGGCGAAAGTCTGGCGGCTTTACTCGCTCATCTTGCGAGTGAATGCTTGGGCACACGCATACTCATCTCTACGAAACCTGATTCAAAATGGCGCATGCGACCGCGCGCCCCCTTTCGCAAGGCCCGCTGCGGGAGCATATCCACGCCCATGAATAAGAAGTCTCCTCCCAGCGTCCTGACCGGCATGAAGCGCGGTGTCCGTCACCGTTGCCCCAACTGCGGCGAAGGTCGGCTGTACACGCGCTATCTGAAGGTCGATCTGGACTGCGAGGTTTGCGGCCATGACCTGGCGCGTTACCCGGCCGATGATGGCCCGGCCTATTTCACGATCCTGATCATCGGCCACCTGTTCGTCGCCCCGCTGCTGCTGTTCCCGTTCATCTGGAAAATGTCGCCGGCGCTGGTGGTGCCGCTGACCGTGCTGCCGCTGGCCGGCCTGACCCTGCTGCTGCTGCCCCGCGTCAAGGGCGCGGTGATCGGCGCCCTATGGGCAATGGGCCTTCGCAAGTCCGAGGATTGCCCTAGCGGCTGAGCGGGATCGACACCACTTCACTTGATCAAAGGCTCGGGCTGTACGACAAACCCGGTCGACGGGTGGAGTTGTTTTCTATGCGCGCGATCAAGTTAGCCCTTGCGGCCCTGGCTGCGGTCGTCGGCCTGGCGTGCGGCGCCCCGGCTTTCGCGGAGGGCCCAGGCGACAGCTTCACCTACGGCGTCTGGCGCAATCCAAAGAACACGGTCCATCTCGAGATCAAGCCCTGCGGCGGTGGCCAGGCCTGCGGCAAGGTGGTCTGGGCCAATTCAGACGCCCAGGCCGACGCCCGCAAGGGCGGCACACCGAGCCTGATCGGTCTGCAGCTGCTTCGCGACTTCGAGCTGCAGAAGAATGGCAGCTGGCGCGGCAAGGTGTTCGTTCCCGACCTGAACATGGTGCTGACGGGCACCGCCGATTTCCCCGACGCCACCACCATGAAGGCCAAGGGCTGCCTGGTGGGCCGGCTGTTCTGCAAGTCGCAGACCTGGAAGCGGATCGATATCGCGGCCGGCTAGCCTCGCCAGCCCCTCTGGAACCTTGACCGCACCCTCGGCATTCCCTCTCCCGAACCCGGGCGCGCAGAGCGCTCGGATACAACGGAGACGGACATGCTCGGCACGATCCTCATCATCATCCTGATCCTTGCCCTGGTCGGGGCCCTGCCGACCTGGGGTCACAGCCGTTCGTGGGGCTATTTCCCCAGCGGGGGTCTGGGCCTGATTCTGGTGATCCTGATCATCCTGGTGCTGATGGGCCGGATCTAGCCGTCCACGGAACGGACGGGGACGCACGCATGCCTGCGTGCGTCCCCGATCGCTGCCCCCTCCCCCAAAGACCATTGTTCGCCTAAGGTCGCGACAACCAGAGTCGCGGGGCCAACATGACCGACACCACCATACCGGCGACCTCGCCCGTCGCCCCTGATCGGGTCCCCATGACCGCCTGGCGCCGCGTCCGCGCCATCCTCGGCGGTTCGGCCGGCAACCTCGTCGAATGGTATGACTGGTTCGCCTACGCCGCGTTCTCGATCTACTTCGCCAAGATCTTCTTTCCCAAGGGCGACCAGACCGCCCAACTGATGCAGACGGCCGCCATCTTCGCCGTGGGCTTCGGCGCGCGTCCTGTTGGCGCCTGGCTGATGGGGCTCTATGCCGACCGCAAGGGCCGCAAGGCCGCGCTCACCCTGGCTGTCGGCCTGATGTGCGCTGGCTCGCTGATCATCGCCCTGTGCCCCGGCCACGCCACGATCGGCGACGCCGCGCCGGTGATCCTGCTGCTGGCCCGCCTGCTGCAAGGTCTGTCGGTGGGCGGCGAATACGGCGCCAGCGCCACCTATATGAGCGAGATGGCGGGGAAGAAGCGACGAGGCTTCTGGTCCAGCTTCCAATATGTGACCCTGATCATGGGTCAGCTCGTCGCGGCCCTGGTGCTGGTGATCCTCCAGAACACCTTGGACAAGTCCGACTTGGCGGCCTGGGGGTGGCGCGTGCCGTTCTTCATCGGCGCCGCCCTTGCGGTTGTGGTCTTCTGGATCCGGACCGGCATCGAGGAGAGCGTCTCCCACCGGAACGTCGCCCAGCACGACCCGATCAGCAGCCGGCAGGTGGCTTCGGTGACCACCCTGCTGCTGCTGACCGTGGCGGCGATGGTGGTTGGCTTCACCGCCTGGTCCTTCGCGGGCGCGGCCCAAGGCGTCTCGGTGGTCTTGCTGATCATGACCTATGTGGCGCTCGCCGCGCCGCTGGTCTCGCGCCATCCCAAACAAACCCTGGCGATCATCGGGCTGAGCGCGGCGGGCTCCTTGGCCTTCTATGCCTACACCACCTACATGCTGAAGTTCCTGACCAACACCACCGGCTTCGACAAGGCCACGGCCGGGGCGGTCAACTTGGCGACCCTGTTCGGGTTCATGCTCCTGCAGCCGCTGTTCGGCTGGCTGTCGGATCGCCTGGGCCGCAAGATCATGCTGGTCTTCGCCTTCGGGGTCGGGGCGCTGATCGCCTGGCCGGTGTTCACCCTGACCGCCAAGGCCGCCAGCCCGCTGATCGCCTTCGCCCTGATCATGACCGCCCTGGTCGTGCAATCGGGCTACACCTCGATCAGCGCCGTGGTGAAGGCCGAGTTGTTCCCCACCCATGTGCGGGCTCTGGGGGTGGCACTTCCATACGCCCTGGGCAACGCCGCGTTCGGCGGCACCGCCGAATATGTCGCCTTGTGGTTCAAGCGCGAGGGCATGGAAAGCGGCTTCTACCTCTATGTTTCTGCGATCATGGCCGTGGGGTTGGTGGTGGCGCTGTTGCTGCGCGACACCGGCAAGCACAGCCTGATCCTCGAAGACTGATAGCGGTCCCTCGCCCCTTTCACCGACTCTCGTTCCAGACCTAAGCTCACCCCATGCACGCTTCGATCCGTCACGCCCTGCACGCCTTTCCCCTGCCGACCTTCGATCTGGTCGTCCTGGGCTTCTTCGCGTTCTGCTGGCTGTTCTACGAACCGCTGCTCAAGCGCCTGGGCCACGCCAAGAACGTCATCAACACCGACATGACGGTGATCCGCCGGCGCTGGATGGCCGAGATGGCGGTGCGCGAGATCGCCCTACTGGATGGCCAGCTGCTCGGCCACGCCATCAACTCGGCCTCGTTCTTTGCTTCGTCCAACCTGATCTTAATCGCCGCCGCGGCCGGGGTGCTGTTTGGCGGCGACAGCGCGCTGAAGAGCATCGAGGGCCTGGCCGTGCTGGCCCCGGCTTCGACCCTGGTGTTCCAGATCAAGATGGGCCTGGTGCTGATCGCCCTGGCGCGTGGCCTGCTCGACTTCATCTGGGCGATCCGCCAGATGAACTACTGCCTGGCCGCCATTGGCGCCACGCCGATGTGGGCCCCGCGCAAGGTGCTGGAAGACTATGCCGAGGCGACCGGGGCGGTGCTCAACCCCGCCCTGTCGTCGTTCAACGCCGGGGTGCGCGGCTACTATTTCGCCCTGGCCGCCGCCGCCTGGCTGCTGGGTCCGATCGCCTTCGCGGCGGCGACGGGCGGGGCCATGGCGCTATTGCTCTGGCGCCAGCGCCGTAGCCCGGCCTCGGTCGCCGTCCGCCGCATCCGTGAGATCCTCGAGGCTCAGCCCGTGACGACCGGACCCCACCTGCCGCGCGACGACCAGGCCAGTCTGTCCTAGAGCATTTTTCGAGCGAAGTGGTTTCGGTTCGCGTGAAGAAAACTGCGTCAAAACAAGAGATTAGCGCTCACGGCCTGACGCAGTAAGGTCGTGAGCTCTGGAGCCCGAGCCCGGCCCGGACCTTCTTGGTAAGCTTGGCGGCGATCAGGCCGTGGGCGGTCTTCAGCCAATCATTGACCTCGGCCTTGTCCTGGCCCGCCAGGTCCTCGAAATACAGCCATTTGGCCCGAGCCAGATAGGGGGCGGGAACGGCCTGGCCAGTCTCGCCAAGCACTTCGAACGCCACATCCGAGGCCTTCAACGAAAACCCCTTGCCGCCTATCGCCCCGCCCAGCACGGCGAACATCTTGCCGCCAACCTTGTAGACGTGGTTGTCGCCCCACTGGACGGTCATGGTCGCGCCGGGCAGGGCCATGGCGGCGGCGTCGAAGGTTTTGGGAGTCATCACGGGTCCTTTGACGCGGGCCAGGCACTATAAGTCGCCCGTGGCTCCGTTTCACCTCGCATGGCCGCTTGCCCCCGCAACCTTCCTGAGTATATTGCGCCCCTTCCTGCGACGGGGGCCTTCAACCGCCTTCGAATCAAGTGCGCATGGTGAGGTGGCCGAGTGGTTGATGGCGCACGCTTGGAAAGCGTGTTTAGGTGAAAGCCTAACGAGGGTTCGAATCCCTCTCTCACCGCCACCGCCCTCATCCAACATATTGTTTTTACTGGATAATATTTACGCGTCGTTTCTGCTGCCCCGTTTTCGGTCCCATTTTCGAATTCGATGACGAGACGGGTGCCTCGCGCGAATCAATGGGCCCCGGATAGATGGCAACCTGGGCTTGCAGGAATGAGGTGGCGCCGGTGGTCCGCACAGTTTGGCGGCTTGGCTAGGGTTGGCTCAGGTTCAGATCACGCCGCCAGTTTGTGCTCGAGGTTGGCCCTATCCGGGGCGAGCCCCGGATAGGGCCAAGTGGGGCCGGTTGGTGTTGTAGTAGCCGATCCACTTGGTCAGGCCGGCCCGCAGCTCCGAGCCGGTCTCGAAGGCATGGATTTAGACGCGCTCGTATTTGAGGCTGCGCCAGAGCCGCTCGATGAAGACGTCGTCTATCCAGCGGCCGCGGCCGTCCATGGAGACCCGCACGCCGGCGTCCTTCAGCACGTCGACGAAGCGGGGCGAGGTAAACGGGCTGCCCTGGTCGGTGTTGAAGATCTCTGGCGGCCTGTAACGGGCCAAGGCCTGCTCCAGAGCCTGGATGCAAAACTCGGCGTCCATGCTGTTGGAGAGCCGCCAGGACAGCACCTTCCTCGTCGCCCAGTCCATCACCGCCACTAGGGCATTTTTCGAGCGAAGTGGTTCCGGTTCGCGTGAAGAAAAATGCGTCAAAACAAAAGATTAGAGCTCACGGCATGACGCAGTCAGGTCGGGAAATGCTCTAGTACAGAAAGCACCGGCGCATCGGGATGTAAGTAATGTCCGAGCACCAGACCTGATTGGGCCGGTTGATCACCAGCCCGCGCAGCAGGTACTTGCAATATAAGGCCGCCGCCGGCCCGGCGAGGGGTCTCCGACGGGGCCTCCGACGGGGCCTCCCCGAACATGCCGCGATAGGCGCCGGCGAAGCGCCCCAGTTCCCAGAACCCATGATCTAGCGCCACCTGGGTCACCGTGGTGGGCCGACTGGCGGCCGCCAGCAGCCGAGCCCGGGTCGCCGACATGGTCTTCAGCCGCAGCGCGCCGCGAGACCGCCCAGGCCAGCCACATCGACGGCTTGTTGAGGGGCGCGTGAGGGGCCGTCCGCCCCCCTTGCTTACGCTTCGATATCGACGTCCTTGGTTTCCTTGAGGAACAGCGTGCCGATCACCGCGGTGAGTCCGGCGACGACGATCGGATACCATAGGCCGTAGTAGATATTGCCCGTGGCGGCGACCATGGCGAAGGCCGTGGTCGGCAGGAAGCCGCCGAACCAGCCGTTGCCGATATGGTAGGGCAGGCTCATCGAGGTGTAGCGGATGTTGGTTGGGAAAAGTTCGACCAGCATGGCGGCGATCGGGCCGTAGACCATGGTCACGTACAGAACCAGGATCGCCAGCACGCCGACCACCAGGGGCTTGTTCATCAGGGCGTCGTCAGCCTTGGCCGGATAGCCGGCGGCCTTCAGCGTCGCACCGAGCTCTTTCTCCCAGGCGGTCTTGCGGGCCTTGAAGGCGGCCTTGTCGAGGGTCTGGCCCGGGAACGAGGCGAGCACCGCCGGGCCGATCCGCACCTGGGTGATCGCGCCGGCCGGGGCGGCTTGGTTGGCGTAGGTGACGCCGGCCTTGGCCAGGTAGGATTTGGCCAGGTCGCAGGAGCGGTTGAATACGGTCTTGCCCACGGGGTCGAACTGGAACGAGCAGTCGGCTGGGTCAGCGACCACGGTCACCGGCGCGCTGGCCACCGCCGCCGCCAGTTGCGGATTGGCCGCCGTGGTCAGGGTCTTGAACAGCGGGAAATAGGTCAGGGCCGCCAGGACGCAGCCCAGCATAATGATCGGCTTGCGGCCGATCTTGTCCGACAGCCAGCCGAAAAACACGAAGAACGGCGTGCCGATCAGCAGGGCGATGGCCACCAGCAGGTTGGTCGTGCCGCCATCGACCTTGAGCATCTTCTCCAGGAAGAACAGGGCGTAGAACTGGCCGGTGTACCAGACAACCGCTTGCCCCATCGTCAGACCGACCAGGGCGAGAATGACGATCTTCAGATTGCCCCACTTGGCGAACGAGTCGGCCAGGGGCTTCTTGCTGCCCTTGCCCTCGTCGACCATCTTCTGAAACGATGGGCTTTCGGCCAATTGCAGGCGGATCCATAGCGACACGCCCAGCAGCAGCACCGAGATCAGGAACGGGATGCGCCAGCCGAAGGCCTGGAAGTTGTCATCGCCCAACGCATTGCGGGTCAGCAGTATGACCACCAGGCTGAGGAACAGGCCGAAGGTGGCGGTCACCTGGATGAAGCTTGTGTAGAGGCCGCGCCGTCCGGCGGGCGCATGCTCGGCCACATAGGTCGCCGCCCCGCCATATTCACCGCCGAGCGCCAGGCCTTGGACCAGGCGCATGACGACCAGGGCGATGGGCGCCGCGATGCCGATCTGCGCGTAGCTAGGCAGCAGCCCGACCACGAAGGTCGACAGGCCCATCAGCAGCATGGTGACCAGGAAGGTGTTCTTGCGCCCCCACAGATCGCCCAGCCGCCCGAACACCAGCGCTCCGAACGGCCGCACCGCGAAGCCCGCCGCGAAGGCCAGCAGGGCGAAGATGTAGCCCGTGGTCTCGTTGACCCCCGAGAAGAAATGCTTGGTGATGTAGGTGGCGAGCGAGCCGTAGAGGTAGAAGTCATACCATTCGAACACCGTGCCCACCGAGGCGGCCCCGATGACCAGGGCGTCCTTGCGCCCGACGGGACGGTCATCCTTGGCGCCCTTGGCCGGTTTGCCGGCGTTCGTCGCCGTGGTGTCGCTGCCCATCGCATCGTCCCCCTGAAGGCCGCTATTGGCGCGGCTCATGTTACCGCAACCATCATGCCCTCGACCGATTGCGATGGCGAGAGCCTACATGAACTGGTTGAAAGCCGAAGCGTTGGCGCTGAGTCTTTGAGCGTCGCTGTCGCCCTTCAGGAGAGCACCCCCGCATGAGCGTCGTCGCGGCCTACATCTACAAGGACGGCGTCCGGAAACGCGAAGTGTCGCTGGACGACCCGCAAGCCCTGGTCACCAAGCTTGGCGAGTTCGTGTGGATTGGCCTCTACGATCCCAGTGAGGCCGAGATGAGCCGGTTGGCGACCCGCTTCAAGCTGCATCCGCTGGCGGTCGAGGACGCTCTCAACGCTCACCAGTCGCCCAAGGTCGAGGTCTATGGCCGGGAGTTGTTCGTGGTGGCGCGAACCGCCCAACTGGTCGAGGACAAGATCTGCTACGGCGAAACGGCGATTTTTGTCGGGCAGGGCCACATCATCACCGTCCGCCACGGATCGGCCCGGGCCCATAGCGACCTGCGCCAGCAGTTGGAAGCCTCGCCCGACCTGCTGGCCAAGGGCTCGGACTACGTGCTGCACGCGGTGCTGGACTTCGTGGTCGATGGCTATCTGCCAATCATCGAGGCGCTGGAGGACGAGGTGCTCGACATCGAGCGCCGCACGCTCGAGACCTTCCTCAGCCACGCGGAGGTCAAGCGCCTGTTCCACCTTCGTCGCGACCTGATCCGATTCAAACGGGTGCTAAGTCCCATGGCCGAGGTCAGCGGCCGCCTGGAGCACCTGGAGACACCCTGTCTGGATAGCGACGTGCGACCCTATTTCCGCGACGTGCACGATCACACGCAGAAGGTCGAGAACATGGTGGATGCCTTGCGCGAGGTGATCACCTCGGTGTTCGAGGCCGCATCCCTGCTGGAACAGCAGCGCCAGGGCGCCATCACCCGCAAACTCGCCGCCTGGGCCGCCATCCTGGCTGTGCCGACGGCGATCGCCGGCGTATACGGCATGAATTTCGAGCACATGCCCGAACTGCGGTGGGTTTGGGGCTACCCGGCGGTGATAATTGGCATCACCTCGATCATCGGCGTGCTCTATGTGCGGTTCAAGAAGAACGGCTGGCTGTAGAGGCCCTGGCCGGACCCTTTCTAGAGCATTTTCCGACCTGACTGCGTCAGGCCGTGAGCTCTAATATTTTGTTTTGACACATTTTTCTTCGCGCGAACAGGAACCACTTCGCTCGAAAAAGGCTCTAGCTCGCCCACGCCCGCGCGGGATGCAGGAAACGCCCGGCCTCGGCGCCGTCGCGCAGGAACACTCTCACCTCGGCGGAGCGGCCAGAAGCGGCGACGCGATTGGCGAGATCGCGGGCGGCGGCCTCGGCGCGACCGCCGCGCTCGAAGGTGAGGTCGGCCTCGAGGGCTTCGGAACGGACAGACCAGCCCTGCTCGGCCGGCGTCACGGAAATCAGCAGAGCCATCGGGAGCTCCTTACGCAAAACGACTTGGGGTGCGCCCATCGAGGCGCGAACGAGGGGATCTTCGAGCGGTTGGACCGGGCCCCGAAGTTGCGGGATCAGGCCGGCATTCGCCCTGGGTGGGGGTAGCGTGGACACATCTTATAGGCTCGCATTCTCACAACTTGACGACATGGGTATGACTGGAATGCGACTTATGCGAGCTAGAACTCCTCACGCCCTTGTCAGTTTCTCGGGTCGTTCAATGTTCTGAAGGTCGACCCAGAAAAACTGCCTCGACTTAATTCCTACTACATTAGTAGGTTTTAGAAGTCTGCGCCCTTCCTCCCCTTTGGGCTCCGCCGGCCCGCGCCGTGCGGATCCGTCGGGGGATGGATGATCCGCCCGGCGCGACTACGCGCTGTGACGGGGGGGCGTCCCGTCTCGGCAAGTCCTAGGCGCCTAGATGCGCCTTGATCAGCGCCCGTCCCGCTCGCGCCACGGCCCGCACGGGGCCGTTGGGACCCAGCGTCACGCGAGCCGTGTAAGAGCCCTCCATCAGCAGCATGAGGCTGTCGGCCAGGTCCTCGTCCGGCGCGCCGGCCTGCTTGCACAGATCGACCAGTCGGGCATGAAGCCGCTGCTTGTAGGCCACCGACACCTTTTGGGCCGGGTGATCCGCCTCGTGCAGTTCAAGGGCGGCGTTCGACAGCGGGCAGCCGTGAACATCGGCGTTGCAGGCCTTGGTCTCGAAGGCGTCGAAGATCGCTTCCAGCTGCACGCGGGGGTCGCCGCACGTGCAACCGGTCACTTCATCCCACCAGATCCAGTAGTCGCGTTCCTGCTCGCGCAGCACCTCGGCGACCAGCTCGTCCTTGGACGGGAAGTTGCGATACAGCGTCATCTTGGTGGCGTCGGCCTCGTGGGCAATCGCCTCGACGCCCACCGCGCGGATGCCGTGCTGATAGAACAGCTCGCGGGCCGTTTCGAAAATCCGGTCGCGAGCTGGTCGTTTGGACAACGGGGCGCAAACCGGCGCCTCCATGGCGTCCATCTTGCCCCCGCTAGAATTTCTCTCAGCCATTTTCAATGCGCCTCACCTTGACGTGAGAGTTACCGGTCAGTATCTCTCACCGCGTGAATGATACCGAACGGTACCGTCACATCCATCTAAATCGTCACAGATGGCCGCCACGTCAAGCAACAGCCACTGCGACATTTTCATCCTAACCCAGAACGGAGCGCGAGCCATGTCCCCCAGTGCAAGCCAGGACCCCGCCCGCCCCCTGGGCGCCATCGCGAACCGACCGTGGCTGGCGTCCGCCAAGGCCTGGATCGCCCAGGCCGCCGAACCCCGCCGCCGGACGACCCGCTCGGCCAAGCGCCCTGTCCTCGAATAGCCCACTGACCGCTTCCGTTCCGCCTCCCCATCGTCCGTCTTCAGGTGTTTCCATGCGCAAGCATCCCGCCCCCCTCTCGTCCTTGCCCGTCTCCCCCGCTCTCAAATCCTTCGCCGTCCTGGCTGCGGCCGCCGTCTTGGCCGCCTGCACCGCCCAGGCCAAGCCGGAAGCCGCTCCGCCACCGGCCCAGGTCACCATCACCGCCGTGGACTTCAAGGACCTGCGCCAGTGGGATGACTTCACCGGTCGCCTGGAAGCCGTCGACACCGTCGACATCCGCCCTCGCGTCGGGGGTTACATCGACGGCGCGCGGTTCGAGGAAGGCGCGCGGGTCCGCAAGGGCCAGGTGCTGTTCCAGATCGACCCGCGCCCCTACCAGGCCGAGGCCAATCGCGCCGCCGCCGAGGTGGACCGCGCCAAGGCCCAGCTGAACCTGGCCGTCGTCAACCGCGAGCGCGGCCGCCGGCTGATCGAGCAGAACGCCCTGGCCCAGAGCGAATTCGACCGGTTGTCCGCCGAGGAGAAAGCCGCCCAGGCCAATGTCGCCGCCGCAGCAGCCACCTATCAGACGGCCCGCCTGAACCTGGAATGGACCCGCGTGGTCTCGCCGATCGACGGCCGGGTCTCCAAGGCCGCGATCACCCGCGGCAACCTGGTGACGCCCTCGGACCTGCTGACCACCGTGGTCAGCGACAGCCCGATCTACGCCACCTTCAACGCCGACGAGCAGACCTTCCTCAAGTACGCCTCGGCTGAACGCGGCAAGGCCAGCCCGGTCTATATGGGCCTGATGACCGAGGACGGTTATCCCCACCAGGGCCAGCTGAAGTTCATCGACAACGCCATGGACGCCAAGAGCGGCACCATCAATGGCCGGGCGATCTTCGATAATGCAGACGGCCGCTTCACCCCAGGCCTGTTCGCCCGCATCCGGATGGTCAGCGACACCTCGCAGGTGGTGGCCCTGGCCCCAGACCGGGCGATCGCCACCGACCTGGGCAAGCGCTACGTCGTGGTGGTGGGCGCCAATAACAAGGCCGAGTACCGCCCCGTTGAGATCGGCCCGCTGGCCGGCAGCCTGCGCATCATCCGCACCGGTCTGAAGCCCGGCGACAAGGTGATCGTCGGCGGCCTGCAGAAGGTCAAGCCGGGCGATGTCGTAAAGCCGGTGGTCATCAAGACCGAAACGGCCGGCGACCTGCGCCAGTTCGAGACCGCGCCCCAGCGCGTCGCGATGATCAACAGTGTGGGCCAGAACTGATCCTTTAAACCGCTCATCCCGGCGAATGCCGGGACCCAGATCCCCAAGCGATGGGGCGGGTTGGAGTAGCTCGGCGCGCCTGGCGTCAGCCACACCGCCTTTCCATCTGGGTCCCGGCATTCGCCGGGATGAGCGGAACGTGTGCGCCTACTCCCTCCTCGCCTCCTCCCCCTTTTCGCCCGTAAAAGGCGCCGCTCATGAACTTCTCCAAATTCTTCGTCAGTCGGCCGCGGTTCGCCGCCGTGCTGTCGATCGTCATCTTCATCGCCGGGCTGGTGGCGCTGCCGCGCCTGCCGATCTCGGAATATCCGGAAGTGGCGCCGCCGACCGTGGTCGTGCGCGCCGCCTATCCGGGGGCCAACCCCGCCGTCATCGGCCAGACCGTCGCCGCTCCGCTGGAGCAGGCGATCAACGGCGTCGAGGGGATGATCTACCAGTCCTCGCAGTCGGCCTCAGACGGCGCGATGATCCTGACCGTCACCTTCGCGCTCGGGATCGATCTCGACAAGGCCCAGGTGCAGGTGCAGAACCGCGTCGCCCAGGCCCTGCCGAAACTGCCCCAGGAGGTGCAGCGCATCGGCGTCACCACCGACAAGGCCTCGCCCGACCTGACCCTGGTCGTGCACATGATCTCGCCCAACAACCGCTACGACATGCTGTACCTCAGCAACTACGCGCAGCTGAACGTTCGCGACCGCCTCAAGCGCGTCGATGGCGTGGGCGACGTCCAGATCTTCGGCGCCGGTTCCTATTCCATGCGGATCTGGCTGGACCCGGAAAAGCTGGCCTCGCTGAACATGACGGCCGGCGATGTGGTGAAAGCCCTGCGCGAGCAGAACGTCCAGGTCGCCGCCGGCCAGCTGGGCGCGCCCCCCACCCCGGGCGGCGCCGAGTTCCAGCTGTCGGTCAACGCCCCCGGCCGCCTGACCGACGAGGAGCAGTTCCGAGACGTCATCATTCGCTCGGGCGACAAGGGCGAGATCACCCACCTGGGCGACGTGGCCCGCGTGGAGATGGGTGCCAACAACTACGCCCTGCGCTCCTTGCTCGACAACAAGTTGGCCGTGGCCATGCCGATCTTTCAGCGCCCCGGTTCCAACGCCCTGAATATGGCCGCCGACATCAAGGCCACCATGAAGGACCTGAAGAAGGATTTCCCCGAGGGCGTCGACTACGAGATCATCTACGACACCACCGCCTTCGTGCAGGAATCCATCAATTCGGTGGTCCACACCCTGATCGAGGCCATCATCCTGGTGGTGCTGGTGGTGGTGCTGTTCCTGCAGGGCTGGCGCGCCTCGATCATCCCGCTGATCGCCGTGCCCGTCTCGCTGATCGGCACCTTCGCGGTGTTGCTGATGCTGGGCTTTGGCCTCAACGCCCTGACGCTGTTTGGCCTTGTCCTGGCCATCGGCATCGTCGTCGATGACGCCATCGTCGTGGTCGAGAACGTCGAGCGAAATATCGCCAACGGCTTGGAGCCGGCGGCGGCCACCCGCAAGGCGATGAGCGAGGTCACCGGACCCATCGTCTCCACCGCCCTGGTGCTGTGCGCCGTTTTCATCCCCACCGCCTTCATCAGCGGCCTGTCGGGCCAGTTCTACCGGCAGTTCGCCCTGACCATCGCCATCTCGACGGTGATCTCGGCCTTCAACTCCCTAACCCTGTCGCCGGCCCTGGCCGCCGTGCTCCTGAAGAGCCACGACGCCCCCAAGGACCGCTTCCAGAAGATGATCGACACGGCCCTGGGCTGGCTGTTCAACCCCTTCAACCGGATGTTCGCCAAGGCTTCGAACGGCTATGTCCGCAATGTCGGCCTCACCCTGGGCAAGTCGACCGCGGGGTTGGTGCTCTACGGCCTGCTGCTGCTGCTGACGATCGGCGCCTTCGCAAAGACCCCCGGCGGCTTCGTGCCCCAGCAGGACAAGGCCTATGTGGTCGCCGTCGTGCAACTGCCCGACGCCGCCTCGCTGGACCGCACCGAGGCCGTGATCCGCCAGATGAGCGACATCGCCATGAAGGTGCCGGGCATCAAGCACTCGGTGGCCTTCCCCGGCCTGTCGGCCAACGGCTTCATCAACAGCCCCAATTCCGGCGCTGTGTTCTTCCCGCTCGCCGACTTCGACGAGCGCAAGGACAAGTCGATGTCGGCCACGGCCATCGTCGGCCAGCTGAACGCCAAGTTCGGCGCCATTCCCGACGCCCAGATCGCGGTCTTCCCCCCGCCTTCGGTGCAGGGGCTGGGCACGATCGGCGGCTTCCGCATGCAGATCGTCGATCGCGCGGGCCTCGGCCCCGACGAGCTCAACAAACAGACCCAGAACCTGATCGACAAGGCCCGCAAGGACCCCGCCCTGACCGGCGTGTTCTCGACCTACCAGGTCGGGGTGCCGAAGATCGAGGCCAGCATCGACCGGGAAAAGGCCCGGGCCTCGGGCGTCAGCCTGACCGACCTGTTCGAGACCATGCAGGTCTATCTGGGCTCGCTCTATGTCAACGACTTCAACCGCTTTGGCCGCACCTACGAGGTCAATGTCCAGGCCGACCAGAAATTCCGCATGCAGCCGGAACAGATGCTGCGGCTGCAGACCCGCAACGGCTCTGGCCAGATGATCCCGCTGGGCGCCTTCGTCAGCTTAAGGGAGGCCGCCGGCCCCGACCGCGAGAGCCACTATAACGGCGTGCTCACGGCCGAGATCAACGGCGGCCCGGCCCCCGGCTACTCGACGGGCCAGGCCCAGAAGGCGCTGGAAGACCTGGCCAAGCAGGAACTGCCCAACGGCATGGGCTTCGAATGGACCGAGCTGACCTATCAGCAGATCCTGGCCGGCAACACGGCGATCTATGTCTTCCCACTGTGCGTGCTGCTGGCCTTCCTGGTGCTGGTCGCCCAGTACGAAAGCTGGACCCTGCCGCTGGTCGTCATCCTGATCGTGCCCATGACCCTGCTGTCGGCCCTGGCCGGCGTGCTGCTGGCTCATGGCGACAACAACATCTTCACCCAGATCGGGCTGATCGTGCTGGTGGGGCTGGCCTGTAAAAACGCCATCCTGATCGTCGAATTCGCCAAGGAGCGCGAGGAGCACGGCGACACGCCGATGCAGGCGGTGCTGGAGGCCTGCCGCCTGCGCCTGCGGCCGATCCTGATGACCTCGATCGCCTTCATCATGGGCGTGGCCCCGCTGGTCACTTCCCACGGGGCGGGCGCCGAGATGCGCCGGGCCATGGGCGTGGCGGTGTTCTCCGGCATGCTGGGCGTCACGGTCTTCGGCCTGGTTTTGACCCCGATCTTCTACTTCGTCATCCGCCGCAACACCGCCCGCAAGGCGGCGCTGAAGGCGGCGAAAACCCCGACGACCGCCGTGGAGGCGCACTGATGTCTCAAGCTCTCACCCCCAACTACGGCTGGCGAAACCTCCGGGTCCAGCTGGGCCTGTTCGCCAGCATGACCCTGCTCTCGGCCTGCGCCGTCGGTCACGACTACAAGACCCCGGTCACCGCGCCGGTGGTCTTGCAGAACGCCCCGGCCGCCACCTATTCCGCCGCCCAGCCGGAGGCGGACTGGTGGAAGCTGTTCGGCGACCCGGTGCTCGATGGCCTGGTCAGCCAGGCCCTGGCCGGCAATCTCGACCTCAAGGTCGCGGTCGCCCGGGTCGACGAGGCCCGCGCCTTGTTCAAGGACGCGCGTCTCGACCAGCTGCCGCGGGTCACCGCCAGCGGCGGCTATCAGAAGAGCGACCAGCAGCAGCCGGGCTCGAACGGCGATCGGGTCGAGGGCGAGACCTATACGGGCGGCTTCGACGCCGGCTGGGAGATCGACCTGTTCGGCCGCGTTCGCCGGGGCGTGGAGTCGGCGCGGGCCGAGGCCGGGGCGGCCAAGGCCGACCTGCGCGACGCCCAGGTGACCATCGCCGCAGAAGTCGCTCGAAATTATCTCGAACTGCGCGGCGCCCAGGCCCGCCTGGCCGTGGCCAACCGCAACCTCGAGACCCAGCGCGAGACGGTGCGGCTGACCAAGGTGCGCTACGACGCCGGGGCCGGCAGCCCGATCGACGTCGCCAGCGCCCAGGCCCGCCTCAACGCCACCGAGGCGGTGATCCCGGCTTTGATCACTGCCGAGAAGCGCGCCAACTACCGGCTGTGCGTGCTGACCGGTCAGCGGCCCGGCGCCCTGAACGCCACCCTGGTGGTCCAGAACGCCGAGGTCACGCCGCTGATCACCGCCCTGCCGATCGGCGATGCGACGGATCTGCTGCGCCGGCGTCCCGACGTCCAGGCCGCCGAGCGCCGCCTGGCCGCCCAGACCGCCAAGGTGGGCGTGGCCACGGCCGACCTCTTCCCGCGCGTCCGGGTGACCGGCTTCATCGGCTTCCTGTCGGGCTCGGCCGGCGGCTTTGGCAACAGCGCCAGCAAGGCCTGGTCGGTGGCCCCCACCGTCAGTTGGCCGCCCCTCGACCTGGGCGGCGCCCACCAGCGGCTGAAGGCGGCGCAGGCCCGCAATGACGCCAGCCTAGCGATCTATGACCAGACCGTGCTGGGCGCGCTGGAGGACCTGGAGAACGCCTTGGTCGGCTACCGCCAGCAACAGGCCCAGCTCGTGAGCCTCACCAACCAGGCCGCCGCCTCCCGCCGCGCCGCCGAGCTGGCGCGGATCCAGTACAAGGAAGGCGGCATCGACTTTCTCGTGCTGCTCGACGCCGAACGCACGCTGCTGGCCGCTGAAGACTCGCTGACCGTGGCCGAGACGGGCGTCAACACCAACGTCGTGGCGATCTACAAGGCGCTGGGGGGTGGGTGGAGCTAGCGGGGGGCGCACATCTGGAACCCTATCCCAAAGGGAGAGGGTGAGGAAAAACGGCAGAAGTTATCCACAGGGCGGCCGTCCATCCCCACCTGTCGCAAGATAGACCCCAACCCTATCAGCGCCTTGCACAAAAACGCACGTTTCCGATCCTCACCCTCCAGGACGGCCGCACAGGGGCGGTTGTGAGCCGGGGGCACAGACTGCCCCCTACGGGTCGCTCCGCGATCGTCTTCCGCCATAGGGGGAAGAGCTCAAATGCGCTTGAGCTCCGCCCCCTATGGGAGCGGACAGACCGCAAAGCGGTCAGGTGGGGCAAGTGGGTGTGATCCCACGCCCGCCTACTTCGCCACATGCCCCTTGACCAGCTTCAGCTGGATCGTCTTGCCCGTCGGGTCCTTGGACGTCAGGCCGACCTCGGGATCGGTCGGGAAGGTCTCGCACAGGCTACCGAACAGCTTGGGCTTGGACTGTTTCAGGCAGACATTGTCGCCCTTGACGCTCCACTTGCCGGCCAGGTCCAGGCCCCGGCGGCTGAGGCCCGTCCAGGTCCCGTCGGGCTTCAACCAGATCTTCCGCGACCGCCCGTCGGGGTCGATGGTCAGCACGGTATTGCCGAACGCCGCCTTGACATTGGCCGCCGGCGCGGCGGCCTGGGCGACGAGCGGCGCGGCGAGGACGGCGGCCAGGAGGAGCGCTGTGGGCTTGGTCATGGCGGGGTAACGCGCGACGACGCGGAAGGCGCCGGCCTCTCCTCACCCGCGCAACGGGGGAGCGGGGGAGCGAAGAAAGGCCGCCAGCCATCCCAAAATCCGCTCATTCCGGCGAATGCCGGGACCCAGATCCCATGGCGTTGAAGTGGGTTGGAGGCGCTCAGAGCTGATGGCGTCAGGCCCAAAGCCACCCATCTGGGTCACGGCATTCGCCGGGATGAGCGGGTTTGTGGGGGTCGCCATTTGAGCCCCTCTTCCCTCCACGCGCATCGCCGACGCCCCGCCTCAAACCCTCAGCGGAGCCTGCTCCGCCGTCCGACGGTGTAAAGGACGGCGCGCCGCGCCGCCGCGACGCGGCCGCCAGAGGCGGTCCTTGACACCGCCAGCCGCCAGAGCTCCGATCCTCCAAAGGTTTAAGGTGTGGCCCCATCCGAGGCGGATGCGGGGCAAGAAGCCACATTTCCAACCTCAGCAGAGGGTGAGGCGCCTGCGCGAAACCCTCTCTCTTCGAGAGAGGGAGGGGCCCACCGCGAAGCGGTGGGAGGGTGAGAGGTTTCACCGCTTGCCGGGAAATCCCTGCCTGAACCTTCATCAACTCGAGCCCGACCACGCCTTACTTCAACGTCGCGCCGATCACCGCCGAGTTCCCTCGCATCCGTGTCTCGAAGTCAGGGTCCGACCAGTTTGTGTCGGCAATTCCCAGCGCGCAGGGCTGATAATCGCGCACCTCCACGCAGTCGGTCCAAATCCCGCCGCGCCCCACTAGGAGCCGGCGCCCGTCACGTGAGAGCGCCAGCCGCCCGTCGTTGATGAAGCGGCCGTCTTCCGAATAGCTGAGATCGGCCATCGTTCGCCGCCACAGCCACCCACCCTGCTCCTCCTGCCAGAGATCGTAGGTGACGTCGGTCAGCGTGGGGCCAACGCTAAGATGCACGACCCGCCCATCCGCCAACCGAAGGCGCGCGGTATCGGTGGCGGGAATCATTAGCGCGCCATTGCTCAGCGGCACGATCAGCGGCGGCAGCAAGAGCAACAGCAGTAAACCCGTCCAGTGGCGCACCCACAGGATCAGCAACACGATGGTGACGGCGGTCCCGCCAATGGCCGTCAGCAGTAGCACGTCCATGGTCGGCGGCGCCGGCGACAATTGGGGCGGGATCGCGGACATCACGAAGAGGACCCCCGCCAACACGGACACCGCCGCGCAAATGCGGAGAGGCCAGAGCAGCCCGCCGCGCCGAACCTTGCCAACCATCAGCCGCCCTCCCGCGCGGTCGCCAACCGCACCTCGAACACCGCCCCCGCCTCCCCTTCGACCAGCCCGATCCGCCCCGAACTCGCCGCCAGCAGCGATCGGGCGATCGACAGGCCGAGCCCCGTGCCGCCCGCCTCGCGCCGGCTGGTGAAGAACGGCTCGAACAGGCGCTCCCGGTCAGCCGGCGGCACGCCGGGGCCGTCGTCGCTGACGCGCAGCACCACGTCTTCGCCCATCACCAAAGCCGAGATCCAGACCCTCCCCGCCCCCGCCTGGCGGCTGTTCTCCACCAGGGTGGTCAGCACGGTCTCCACCGTCGCCTCGGGCGCGGCGACCTGCGGGAGGTCGTCCGGCAGGTCCAGGACCACGGCGATGTCGCGGCCTTGGGCGTCGGCCACCCGGCGGGCCGGCGAGGCCACGGCGCAGACCACGCCGGCCTGGGGCATGGCCATGTCGGCGCGGGCCATGTCCATCAACCGGCCGACCAGGGCCGAGAGCCGGGCGCTGTCGGCCGAGATATTGCCCAGGAAGCGGTGGCGCTCCTCGGGGCTCATGGTGGCGAAATGGTCGTCCAGCAGCTCGACCGCGCCAGTGATCCCGGCCAGGGGGGTCTTGAACTCGTGGCTGACGGCGGCGGCGAAGTCGCGCAGGTAGCGCGAGCGCACGGCGATGGCGCCGGCCATCACCCGGAAGTCCTGGTAGAGGGCGCGGATCTCGACCGCGGCGGTGACCGGGGTCTCCGGAACCTCGCCCTGCCCCGCCGCCACGCCCTTGGTGGCCGCGCTGAGGGCCTCGATTGGCCGGGTCACGCCGCGCGACACCAGGCCCGACAGCAGCACCATCAGCAGCACCGTCGCCCCCGCCCCGAGCAGGATCTTGCCCCGGTCCTGATAGACGCCCCGGAACAGGGCGCGGGGCGAGCGCGACAGCAGCAGCGCCCCCACCACCTGGCCATTGACCCGGATCGCCCGCGCGTGATGCAGCCGCAGGGCCGAGGCCCGGCTCAGCCACTCGAACGAATAGCGCGGATGATAGGCCCCATTGCGCCGCAGCACGGTGCGCGAGTGGCCCGCCAGCGCCGCCTGGATCTCCGGCAGGGCCGCCAGGCTGCCGCCTTGGCCAAGACCGCGCACCACCACGCCGTGGCGGTCGACGATCAGGATCGAGGCCAGGGTGCTGCGGCTGGTCTGGTCGAGGATCGGCTCCAGGGCGTCGGCGGCGGCCACGGCCTGCGGGTCGGCGGGCGGCGCGGGCGCGGGGCCGGGGCGCTCGGGCAGCACCGGCGAGGCGCGCAGGTCGATGCTGACAGCCTCGGGCCGGTAATAGCCGGGATCGTCGCGGGCGTCGGGGTCGGCCGGGGTGGTGTCGCGCACGGCGCCGGGCCACAGGGCGCCGGCCGCCGCCGCCAGGGCCGCGCCTTGCGACGCGAGTTCGGCCTCGGTCTGGCGCACCAGGGTGTTCTCATAGGTGCGCAGGAACACCGCGCCTATGGCTGGCATGGCGGCGGCGAACAGCAGCACGGTCAGCAGGATGGCCCGCAGCCGAAGCGCCGGCCACCAGGTGCGCAGCCAGGCCCGCAGCGGCTGGATCACGGCTCGACGCCGCCAGCACAAGCGCCTAGCCGGTAACCGATCCCGGCCCGCGTCTCGATCAGGTCGTGACCGCCCACGCCCGCGAACTTGGCCCGCAGGTTGCGCACATGGCTGTCGATGGTGCGGTCGGTGACCGCGAAGCCCGGCCCGCGCAGACGGTCGATGATGGCGTCGCGGCTGAACACCTTGGTCGGTGTGGCCGCCAGGGTCTTGAGGATGGTGAATTCGGTGACGGTCAGCGACAACTCGGCCCCGGCCCAGCGGGCGCTCCAGGCCTCGGGGTCGAGGGCCAGCCGGCCCCGCGTGATCACACCGTCCAGGCCTGTCGCCGCCTCGGCCTTGGCCCCGGTGCGTCGCAGGATGGCCTGGACGCGGGCCACCACCTCGCGCGGGCTGAACGGCTTGACCACATAGTCGTCGGCCCCCAGCTCGATGCCCAGCACCCGGTCGATCTCGTCGTCGCGCGAGCTCAGGAACAGGATCGGCAGCTCGCCCTGGGCCCGCAGCCGGCGGCAGACCTCCAGCCCGTCCAGGCGCGGCATGTTGATGTCGAGAACCACCAGGTCGGGGGCGCGCTCGGCCACGCTGGCCAGGGCCGCTTCGCCGTCGGCCGCTTCGCGGGTCTGCAAGCCCACCTTGGCCAGGGCGAACACCAGGAGCTGGCGGATGTGGGGATCGTCGTCGACGATCAGGATCGTGCGCTGCATGGCGCCCATGTTCAGGGCTCCGCGTCTGGGGTCAACGGAGACGTCGAGGCGGTCGCGCGCGTTTGCCGTGCAGATTTCGTGCAGGCCCTACCCCGCCTTGACCCTCTCGGTCCACCGTCCGAACGGGCCATCTGGCTCGTCGGGCAGGCTGGGCTGCAGCGAGCGCAGGTCGCTGGGGCGGATGTTGAACGCCTTGCGGAAGCTGCGGCTGAAATGGGCCTCGCTGCTGAAGCCGCACTGGAAGGCGATCTCGCTGATGCGGCGGACCCGCTTGGGGTCCAGCAGGGCGGCGCGGGCCAGGTGCAGGCGGCGGTCCCAGACATAGGCGGTGACCCCGCCCAGGGGTTCGAACAGGCGATAGAGCGTGGAGCGCGACACGCCCAGGGCTTCGCTGATCTTGGCCGGGTTCAGGCTGGGTTCCAGCAGGTTGTGCTCGACATAGCCGCGGGCGCGCAGCAGCACGGGCGACTCGCGCACCCCGAAATCGGCCCGTCCCGCCTCCATGGCCAGGCACGCGCCCAGCAGTTCGACGGTGGCGCGGGTGATGCCGGGCAGGGTCTGGGGGATCAGTTGCGGGAACCAGCGGGTCACCGAGGTCAGGTGTTCGATCAACAGGCCCGCCCGGTTGCCGTCCAGCACCATGCCATGCAGGTCGATACCCGGCACGACGGTCTGGACCTGGACGCGCGGCAGGAAGGTGGAGAGCACCTTGACCGACGTGCTGTGCAGCAGCATGGGCCGCGAAAGGTCGCAGATGCCCACCTCGCCCGGACCGGCCGCGAACGGCACGCCGTCGAAGTCGCCGGTGTGCGAGCCGGCGATGTTGAACTGAACAATGTAGGCGTCGTGGCCGTCGGCGGCGATCATTTCCGGCGTACGGAACATCGTGTGGCCACCGGTCTCGGTCACATAGAAGGCGTGGTCGCCCAGACGCAGCGAGGTGATGCTGGCGGTGAAGCCGGGCTCGGGGTCACGGGCGTCCAGCGCGACGAGCACTTCACGCCGGTAATAGTCGTGCCGCTCTTCGGCCGGTACGCTCCGGGTACTGAAATTCGACCGGGCGAGGGACGGCAGCCCCGCGCGCGGCTGTTCGAAATCGCTCATGTGTCCCCCCGTTAGCCATAGTCGCTGATTTACGAGACCCGCCCCATGCGGGCGTTCGTCGCATGGGGCGAGACAGGTTTGTCCTTTGAGACAAGCGGTCAAGGAAAAGGGACCCGCATGTAACGTTTGGCGCGCCGAACGCCTTCCTGGTATCCAGCCATCGGGAGAACGTTGGTCGATGACGCGAGCGCTCCGGGAAGACTTTCGTCCCGACGCGACGGCCGCTGGCGACATCGGTTCGAAGAACGGCGCACCGCCCAGGCCAGAGACTGGCTGTTTGTCAGCGCCGCCAAACCCTGTGGGGGGAACCAACTGAAGGCGGGCCTTGGGGGGGGGCTTTTTTGTTTCCGCGGATCCGCCGGGGACGTCATCGAACTGCCGCCGCGTTCCTTCTCCCCTTGCGGGGAAAGTGGCGGCGTAGCCGACGGATGACGGGTCGACGGGCGGCTACCGAAGCGTTTTCACAGCATTGCCGATAGGCTGGCGCGACCCCTCATCCGACCTGCTTCTCAGGCCGCCTTCTGCCGCAAGGGGAGAAGGGAAGGTCCACGCCCGTCCAAGAGCATTTCCCGACCTGACTGCGTCAGGCCGTGAGCTCTAATCTTCTGTTTTGACGCACTTTTCTTCACGCGAACCGGAACCACTTCGCTCGAAAAATGCTCTAGTGCTCGCGGCCCATCCGCCAGAAGGTCTGGGTCAGGGGCTCCAGCAGATAGGCCAGGGCCGAGCGCTTGCGCAGGGGGATCAGCACCTCGACCGGCAGGCCGGCCTGCAGGCCCGACTGCGCGCCACGGATCTGGCGGATCTTGTCAAGCTCCTCGGGCGGGGCCGCCACCTCGGCCCGGAAATACTGCACCCCGCTCTTCTCGTCGGTGAAGCTATCGGCCGACAGCTCGGTCAGGGTGCCGTTCAGCAGCGGCAGGTCGCGTTCGTGCAGCGAGGTGAAGCGAATCTGGGTCTTCTGGCCGGGCTGCAGGTCGTCGGCGTCATTGGGCGAGACCTTGGCCTGGATCACCAGCCGCCGATCCTGAGGCACGATCTCCATCAGGGTCTGGCCCGGCGCCGCCACGCCGCCGACGGTGAAGACATTGAGGCCCACCACCTTGCCGCTGCTGGGCGCGCGGACGGTGGCGCGGGCCAGCTGTTCGCGAGCGGCCAGCACCTTGGGCTGCAGGTCGTCCAGCCGCACCTGCACGTCGCGCAGTTGGCCGGAGACCTCCTCCATCATCTGACGTTCCAGCGACAGGGTCTGCAGGCGGGTTTCGCCGATCTGCTCGTTGGATCGGGCGATCTGGGCCCGATAGGCCCCGTCCTCGCCGGTCAGGGAGGCGGCGCTGCGCTGCAGGGCCAGAACGCGGGTCTTGGGCGCATAGCCCTTGCTGGCCAGTTCCTGAACACCGGTCAGCTCCTCGGCGATCAGTTTCTGCTGCTCGCGATTGGCGTCCAGCTGGCGCTCGGCGCCGTTGGTCTGCTGGCCCAACTGAAGGACGCGCTGGTTGAGCACGCCGCGCTGGGTGTTCAGCGAACCGCGACGGGCCTGGAACTGCTGGCGCTGCAGGCGCAGGGAGTCCTCGGCGAGGGGCTTGTCCTCGGGCGCCAACGTGGCGAACTCCGGCGGGACGGCGATCGTGGGGCGGCGGTCGCGCTCGGCCACCAGGCGGGCGCGCTGGGCCAGCAGGGTCAACATCTCGCCGGTCATGCCGCGTTCGCTGGCCCGCAGTTCCGACGCCGACAACTCGACCAGGATCTGGCCCTTGACCACGGTCTGGCCTTCCTTGACCCGGATGCCGGTAACCACCCCGCCTTCACGATTTTGTACGGCTTGGCGGTTCCCCGACACGGCGACCACGCCGTGGGCATAGGCCCCGGCGTCCAGCGGCGCGAACGCCGCCCAGCCCAGGAAGCCGACGAAGAACACGCCAGCGACCACCGCGCCGAGACGGATCATCAGGGCCGGATCGTCAGAAATCCGCGCCGTCGCCAGGGCGGTGTTGGGAGACGGCACGGTCATCGCTTGGCGGCCCGCAGGGACATGGCGTTGCCGTTGGTGGCAGGACGGGGCGGGGTCTTGGCGGCCGCAGCCATCTGGGCGATGACCTCGGCTCGCGGCCCGATCCGCTCGACCTGTCCGTCGCGCAGAACCAGCAGGCGATCGGCGATGTTGAGGATGCCCGTGCGGTGGGCGATGATCATGATCGCCGCGCCCCGGGCCTTGGCAGCCAGGATCGTTTGGTTCAACGCCGCCTCGCCCTCGGCGTCGAGCGCCGAATTGGGCTCGTCCAGCACCAGCAGCGGCGGACTTTCATAGAGGGCGCGGGCCAGGGCCACGCGCTGGGCTTGACCCGCCGACAGACCGCG
Organism: Caulobacter sp. DWR3-1-2; assembly: GCF_049896225.1. NCBI lineage: Bacteria > Pseudomonadati > Pseudomonadota > Alphaproteobacteria > Caulobacterales > Caulobacteraceae > Caulobacter > Caulobacter sp. DWR3-1-2. The sequence goes on from NZ_JAFCTW010000002.1 coordinate 331,451, forward strand.
ACCGCCCGGCCCGAGCACGGTGTCGTAGCCATTGGGGAAACGCAGGATCAGCTCGTGCACGCCCGCGGCCTGGGCGGCTGCCACCACGGCGGCGTCGATGACGGCGGGATCACCGCCCGCCCAGGCCGCGAAGCGCGAGACATTGTCCTTGATCGAACCGGCGATCAGGGCGGAGTCCTGCGGCAGATAGCCGATGAACCGCCCAAGGCGATCGCCGTCCCAATCGTTCATTTTGGCGCCGTCCAGCCGAACCGCGCCGGCGTCGGGCGTGATCGCGCCGGCGGTCACGCGGGCCAGGGTGGATTTGCCGGCGCCGCTAGGGCCGACAACCCCGAGGATCTCGCCCGGCGCCAAGCGTAGGGACACGCCGCGCAGCAAAAGTGGGCCATCGCCGGGCGCGCGGATCACCACCTGCTCAAGGGTTAGGAGTCCCGAGGGCGCTGGCAGCAGCGTGCTCGGCAATTCAAGGTTCTGGGCTGGAAACAGCTTGATCAGGTTGTTGAGCGCGCCGCGCGCCTGGCCCACCGTGGTCCAGGCGCCGACCATCTGCTCGATCGGCTGCAGGGCCCGGCTCATCAGCACGGAGGCGGCGATGATCGAACCCGCCGAGATCTGCCGGTCCACCGCCAGCCAGGCGCCCAGGCCCAAGGCCGCCGACTGCAGGAACATTCGGGTGAACTTGGTGGCCGCCGAATAGCCGCCGCCGGTGAACTGGGCCTTGGCGGTCAGGTCCAGGCCCTTGCGGCGGTCGACCAACTGTCGCTCGCCCAGGGCGCCGCGCATGCCCAAGGCGCGCACCACCTCAGCGTTGGCGGCGACGGCCTCTTGCGAGGCATAGGCCTGGGCCTGGGCCAAGAACGCCTCGCGGGCCCGCAGGCGAGTGGCGCGCTCGTTGAGGACAGCCAGGGCTACCAGGATCGCGCCGCCGACGATGGTCATCGCGCCGAGGGCCGGGTGGATCATGAAGGCCACGATCACGTAGATCGGTGTCCAGGGGATGTCGAAGGCAGCGATGGCGATGGGGCCGGACAGGGCCTGGCGAACGATGTCGAACTCGCGCATGCCCTGCGACGACGAGCCGGGCGACAGGGCGCTCATCAGCCTCTGCAGGATGTCGCCGGCCAGCAGGCGATCCACGCGCAGGCCGGCCAGGGTCAGCAAGCGCGAACGCACCGACTCCAGCGCCGTCTGGGTGCCCAGGGCGAAGGCCACAACGAGGGTCAGGTAAAGCAGGGTGAGGCGGCCCTCGGTCGGCACGACCCGGTCATAGACCTGCATCATGTAGATGGTCGGGGCCAGCAGCAGCAGATTGATCATGGCGCTGAACACCGCCGCGGCCATGAAGTGCGGCCTGCAAGCTCGCAAGGCGGCGGCCAGCGGCGGCGGCAAGGGGGCGTCCAGGAACTTCAGCCTAATCTCTCCCCAGGCCGCGCGCTCGTTCCGACACCCTGGTCGGCCGTCAACGTTACGCTCCGGACGGTACCTAACGTCCGGGGCCCCTTCTATGCAAGAGAACGTCGCCCAGGTTGCAGGGCGGCGCGACCTTGCTATTCCACGAAGGCGGGAGCGGCGACGCGGCGTCCCAGCAGGAAAGCGTCCGCCACGTGCCGCAGGGGCGTGACATCGACGTCCGACGCGCCGGTCGCGATCAGCTCGGCGAACCGGGTGTAGAGGCTCGGATACTCCGCCTCTGGCTGCTCGTGCATCAGGAGGCCGTCGATCCAAAGCTTGGACCCGCCGTGCGACAGCCGCAGGGCGCCGCCGTCGGTGTCGACCTCGATGTCCCAGCTCTGCGGGCCGGTCTGCAGGAAGTCGAACACTGCGGTGATCGGCACGCCCGCCGTGTCGACAAAGTCCAGCTCGGCGGCGATTGGCGACTGGCGGTTCTCGGGAACGTGCAGGGTGGCGCTGGTCAGGAAGAACGACCGGGGCAGGATGGCGGTGGCGATCGACAGGGCGTTGATGCCGGGGTCGAAGACGCCCAAGCCACCCGGCTCCCATATCCAGTCCTGGCCGGGATGCCAGACGCGGACGTCCTCTTTCCAGATGATGCGGGCGGCGCTGATCCTCCTGCCGGCTAGCCAGTCGCGCGCGGGGGCGACGGCGGGGGCGTGGCGCGAGTGCCATGTGGCCTGCAGGGTGACAGCCTTCGCTTGCGCGAACTGCCGCAGGTCCTCGACCTCGCTCAGCGTCGCGCCGGGGGGCTTTTCCAGCATCACGTGCTTCCCCGCTTCCAGCGCCTGGCGGGCCAGGCCGTGGCGCACCTGGGGCGGGGTGCACAGCGTCACGGCGTCGAAGGCGACCTCGCTGGCCAGTAACTCATCGAGGGTGTGGAAGCTGGGTAGGCCCGGCTGTTCGGCGTGGCGGCTGACGATCGCTACCAGCTCGAAGCACGGGTCGGCGGCCATGGCCGGCAGGTGCTGGTCACGGGCAATCTTGCCCAGGCCGATCAGGGCCACGCGGATGGGGGTGGCGGCGGTCATGGGGCCTCGCGAACTCCGGGGACTTTATTTGTAGGATGAATGATGGGTGGGGCTCGAGATGTCAAATAGCCTCCACAAACCCGCTCATCCCCCCAACAACTCGAAACTCGCCGCCAAGCCATCCACGGCGTTATTGGCCACCCACAGGTCGAACATCCCCGGCTCGGCGATCCAGCGATCGTTCTCGCCGAAGAACATCAGCGCGCCGCGCTCCAGGCTGAAGCGCACCTCGCGCTTCTCGCCGGGCTTCAGGGCCACCCGGATGAAGCGCTTCAGCTCGCGCACCGGCCGAGTGCGGCTGGCGACCCGGTCATGCACATAGAGCTGGACCACATGCTCGCCCGCCACCTTGCCCATGTTGGTGACATTGGCGGTGATGGCCAGCTTGTCGTCCCAGGCCAGGCGCGTGGTCGACAACCGCACATCGCTGAGCGCGAACGGCGCATAGCCCAGGCCATGGCCGAACGGATAGAGCGCCTCGTTGCGGGTGGTGCGCCAGCGGGCTTTGTACTCCTGGCTGTCGTCGGCCTGGGGCGCGGGCCGGCCGGTGGTGCGGTGATTGTAGAAGAACGGCTCCTGGCCGCTCTCGTGCGGGAAGCTGACCGGCAGGCGGGCCGACGGATTGACCTTGCCAAACAACACATCGGCCACCGCGTGGCCGGTCTCGCTGCCCAGGAACCAGGTGGCGAGGATCGCCGGCGCGGCCTTGACGGCCCCCTCCAGCACCAGGGCCCGCCCGTGACGCAGCAGCACCACCGTCGGCTTGCCCACCGCGCCGACCAGGTCGGCCAGTTGCTGCTGGACGCGCGGCAGGCCGATCTCGGTGCGCGATTGGGCCTCGCCGGACATGTTCTGCCCCTCGCCGACCGCCAGCAGCACGATGTCGGCCGCCCGCGCCGCCGCCACTGCCTGGTCGAAGCCGCCGCGGATGGTGGCCTCGACATCGCAGCCGCGGGCGACGGTCAGCGACGCCGAATCGGCCAGGGCCTCGCGGATGCCGGTGGCCAGGTCGACGCTCAGGCCCGGATCGCCGAAAAAGGCCCACGGGCCCAGGATGTTGGCGCGGTCCTCGGCGAACGGCCCGATCAGAGCGATGCGCTTGCCCTGGGTCGCCAGGGGCAGCAGGCCGCCATCGTTCTTCAGCAGGACGATGGATCGCGCGCCCGCTTCCCGCGACAGCGCCCGCGCCGCCGGGGTGGCGGTTTGGGCGGCCTGGACCTTGGGGTTTATCGAGCGGAACGGCCGGTCGAACAGGCCGACGGCCTCCTTCAGGCTCAGCACCCGGCGCACGGCGGCGTCGACGACCGCCATCGGCACGCGCCCCTGGGCGACCAGCTCGGGCAGGTAGCGGCTGTAGAGCCCGCTCTGCATGCTGATATCCACCCCGGCCAGGATCGCCAGCCGCGCGGCGTCCCTGTCGTCGGCGGCGTAGCCGTGGGCCACCAGCTCCTGGTCGGCGGTGTAGTCGGAAATCACCACGCCCTTGAAGGCCCATTCGCCGCGCAGGACATCGGTCAACAGGTGGCGGTTGGCGGTGGAGGGCACGCCGTTGATGTCGTTGAAGGCCGACATCACCGTCAGGCAGCCGGCGTCGAAGGCGGCCTTGAACGGCGGCAGGTGCACCTCGCGCAGGGTCTCGTCTGAGATGTCGACGGCGTTGTAATCGAGCCCGGCCATCACCGCGCCATAGGCAGCGAAGTGCTTGGCGGTGGACAACAGGCTGTCGGGGGCGGTCAGGTCGCGGCCCTGGAAGCCGCGCACCCGGGCCTGGGCCATCACCTCGCCCAGGAACACGTCCTCTCCGGCGCCCTCGGCCCCCCGGCCCCAGCGCTGGTCGCGGGCCACGTCGACCATCGGGGCGAAGGTCCAGTGCAGGCCGTGAGCGCTGGCCTCGACGGCGGCCGCCCGGGCCGTGCGCTCGGCCAGGACAGGGTCGAAGCTCGCCGACTCGGCCAGGGGGATGGGGAAGATGGTCTTGAAACCGTGGATCACATCGGCGGCCAGCAGCAGCGGAATGCCCAGGCGCGACTGTTCGACGGCGGCGGTCTGGGCCAGCAAGGCGCCCTCGACGCCCACCCCATTCATCAGCACGCCGATCCTGCCGGCCCGGGTGTCGGCCAGGATCTGCTGGGTGTTGCGGGCGTTGACCGCCGGATTGATGTCGCCGACCGGCGGACGGATCGTGTCGGAATAGCACGAGAGCTGACCGGCCTTTTCCTCAAGGGTCATCTGAACGATCAGAGCCTCGACGCGCGGCGAGGCCGCCCGGGCGGAGCCGGCTCCCGCCCCCACCGAGATAACGGCGAACCCCGCCAGACCTGCGGCGCCGGCCATGAACTCGCGCCGACCCAGGCCCTGCCGCCCGCCACCATCCGCCATGGAATCTTCCTAACTGAAGCTTTGGCGCAACCTCGCCAGAAACACCGACCGGTGCAATGGTGCGTTACCTGTGGGGCGAACGAACGTCCAATTCTTGAAGAGGCTCCCATGACCGTACGCTGGCGCATTGATGTCCGACTGGGCGACGCCCCGCCCCAGGCGCCGCTCCGCAGCATGGTGGTCGAGGCTCCCACCGAGGTCGAGGCCCTGCGGCTGGTGCTGGTCCAGGCCGAGCAGGACCGCGACAACGCCGCGGAGCTGTTGCAGGACGGGCAGGAGGAGGTGTTCTCCCGCACCGAGGTCGAGGGCCGCACGGAGCACCAGGGGAATACGGACTAGCGGGCGGCGCAGTCTTAAAAACCTTCTCCCGGAGAGGAGAGGGTCTCATTTGCGCCGATACAGATAATCCGCCGGCAGTCCCATCCGCAGGCACGCCTCCACCGCTGGCATGCCCTTGATTGGTAAACGATCGGCCGCCGCGCCGGCCCAGCGCACCAACCGGCCCTCCACCGGCCCCAGGTCCCACTCAGGCCCAAGCCCCACGACCGCCCGAACCTCCGCCGGGGTGATCGCCACCGCCGCTCGGATCAGCGCGCCCTGCAGGCCTTGTAGTGGCGCTGGCAGGATCGCCGTCTGGCGCATCAGGTCCAGGAACTCAAACACGATCTCGTGTCGCTCGAGCTTCGGCAGCATGGCCACGAGCTGAGCCTCCCATCCCACCACCGAACCCGGCGCCCCCACGGCGCCGTAGAGGGCGGCCGCCGGCGCCGCCTCGGCGTAGAAGCGGTCGCGTTCGTCGTCAGTCAGCGGGGCGGCGTAGGCGCGGTAGGCCTCCAGGAAGCCGAAGCTGGCGGTGGCCTGCACCCAGTCCAGCAGCTCGACGTCGTTGGCGCGGTAGGTGGCGCCGGTTGGAGTATCGCCCGCCACCCGGTCATGCATCCGCCGCACGCCGGCGATCATCGTCTCGGCGGCCGATCGCGCGCCATAGACCGTGACCATCGCCGCCAGGCCCGTGCGCTTGAGACGCGGCAGGGGATCGGTGCGAAAACTGCTGTATTGCCAGACCCCCGTGCGCACGCGCGGCTCGGCGAGTTCCAGGATCACCGCCGCAACGCCGCCGACGAATAGCGAGACCGGGTTCTTGAACACCCGCCACGACACCGAGTCCGGGGCGGCCAAGGCGGGCTCGCCGGCCGGCTGGCGGAAGTCGATGCGTGGCCCGGTCTCCGGCTGGATCAGACCCTAAACGAAGCTCGCCAGGCGACCGCCGTCGGCCATGCTAGTTCACGCGCCTTTCCTTGCCAGCCCAGTACGGTTCGCGCAGTTCGCGGCGCAGGATCTTGCCCGAGGCGTTGCGCGGCAGGACCTCGACGAAGTCGATGGTCTTGGGCGCCTTGAAGCCGGCGATGCGGGTGCGGGCGAAGGCGATGATGTCGTCCGGATCGGCCGGGGCGCCGGGCTTGAGCGCCACCACCGCCTTGACCGCCTCGCCCCAGGTGTCGTCGGGCACGCCGATCACCGCCACCTCGGCGACGTGCGGATGACCGTAGACGGCGCTTTCGACCTCGGCGGGATAGATGTTCTCGCCGCCGCTGATGATCATGTCCTTCACCCGGTCGTGAATGAACAGATAGCCGTCGCCGTCGATATAGCCGGCGTCGCCCGTGCGCAGCCAGCCGTCGGCGGCGATGGTCTCGGCGGTGGCCTCGGGCAGTCTCCAATAGCCGGCCATGTTGGCGGGCGAACGGACCGCGATCTCGCCGACCTCGCCCGGCGGCAGGGCCTGGCCGCTCTCGCCGAGCACCTTCAGCTCCACGCCCGGCATCGGCAGACCGGCCGAGCGCATGCGGGCGTTGCCGGCCGGGTCGTGGTCCTGTGGCGGCAGATAGACCACCGTGCCGGTCGTCTCGGTCATGCCGTACTGCTGGACGAAGCCGCAGCCGAACACCTCGAGACACTCGCGCAGCAGGTCCAACGGGATAGGCGCGGCGCCGTAGAGGATGTGGGTTAGGCGGCTGTAGTCAACCTGGCGGGCGCTCGGCAGGCGGACCACGATCTGCAGGGCCGCCGGCACCATGAACATCTTGGAGATCTGGTCCTTCTCGATGAAGTCCAGCACCTTGGTCGGGTCGAACTCGCGGGCCACCACGCCCTTGGCGCCGTTAACCAGGCCGACCACGCCCCAGCCGGTGCCGCCGATATGGGCCACCGGCATGGCCACCAGGCTGACATCGTCCGGACCCCAGCGGTTCCAGTCCATGTCGGCGGCGGCGGCCAGCTTGCGCGGCCCCAGGATGTTGTCGTGGGTCAGCATCGCGCCCTTGGGGCGGCCGGTGGTGCCCGAGGTGTAGAGCTGCACGGCGATATCAGCCGGCATGATCCGCGCGGTCGGCGCATCGGCGGAGGCGGCGTCGCGCCAGGTGGCGAAGTCGGGATGGCCGTCCTCGCCGGGCTCCATGGCGATCAGCAGCGGCTGGTCGAGAATCAGGGCCGCCACGTCCTGGACATGGGCGATCAGTTCGGGGCCGACGAACACCATGCGGGCCTCGGCGTCGCCGAGGATGTAGGCGATCTCGCGCGGGGCCAGGCGCCAGCCGATCGGAGCCAGCACCACCCCGGCCTTGGCCGCGCCGAACAGCAGCTCGAAATAGTGGTCGCTGTTCTTGCCGACATAGGCGATGCGGTCGCCGGCGCTCAATCCCTCCGCCAACAGGGCGTTGGCGACCTGGTCGGTGTGGCGGTCGAAGTCGGCGAAGCTCGTCGAGCGCCCTTCGAACACCAGGGCCGTGGCCTCCGGGCGCACATCGCGATGGTAGCGCGCCACGTCGCCAAGGGTGGTCATGCGGTCGAAATCGACGGCGGGTCCGGACATGCTCACAGGGCTCCTCGCGCGGTTCCGAGGCGATCTAGGCGCCGCCTTCGGTTCAGAAAACCCAGGATGAAGGCCATTTCCGGTTCAGGGCTAGGGGAAAACGCTCGTTTTCGACACGGCCTTGGGTCCAAGGCGTCGAGCATTGGCTGTCGCGGCGGCGTGCACCGGGGTGATCATCGCCGCCTGCCAGGCCATGCTTAGCGACATCATTCGTCCCCAAAAGGCCATCGCCGCCATGGGCGCGGCCACGGGAGCGGCCACCACGCCGAGGCCCGGCGCCTTCCAGGCCTCGCCGAGATAGCGATTGGAGTCCGCCACCATCGCCAAAAGACCCGCGCCGCCCGCCGCCGCGCCGCGCGCGAAGGCCAGGGGCTTTTCGGACACCATCTTGGTCAGTTCGGCGTAGTCGCCGCGCATCGGGTCGCGCAAAGCCTGGGCGATCATCGGCGTGCGCGCGCCCACCACCTGCCACGAGGCCAGGGCCAGTTCTCCAGCCGTCGTGGCCAGGCAAAACGCGTCGACGACGGTGGCCGTCTTGCGGCGGGTCTTGCGGGGCTTGGTCATGCGAGAACAACGCGGCGCGAGCCGGGTTTGCTCCGCGCAATATAAAGACCGGCCCCGCACAAGCGGGGCCGGCCCTTCAGTCTTCGACGGCGAACGCTTAGTGGGCGGCGTCCTTGGCCTTGTCGCCGGCCTTTTCGGCCTTGTCGCCAGCCTTCTCGGCTTGGTCGCCCGCGGCGGCGGCGGCGTCGCCGGCGGCCTTCTGGGTGGCTTCGTCGCCGGTCGCGGCGGCGGTGGCGCTGGCCTGGGCGGCGGTCTCGGCGGCGGCTGCGGCCTGTTTGCTGGACATGGCGGCGGCGTCGCTGGCGGCGGCGGCCTTCTGGGCTTCCTCGGCCTTGTTCTCGCAGGCGGTGGCGGTCAGGGCGAGGGCGGCGACGGCCGCGATGGTGACGATGCGCATGGTGTGATGTCTCCCAAAATCCCCGACATCTTCGCCGTGGGTACGCAAATGAATTCCAAGCGCGGCCGAAGGTTGCCGTGAAGCTCGCGCGACGCTCGAGGACGCGGAAGCGCTTGACCCGACGCGGCCGGCATTCTCTGTTGGCGGCGGATACAGCAGGGTGAGCGCGTCCGTTTGGCGAAAGAGACAGTCCAAGCCAGCCCGCCGGCGGCCAGCACGGTGCGGCGGCGCCTGCTGCTGATGGCCCTGAGCCTGGTGGTTCCGGCCATGGTCTTCATGGCCCTGCTGGCGCGCGCCGAATATTCCGACAGCCGCGCCCGTGATGAGCGGCAACTGGTCGCCACGACCCGGGCCCTGGCCCTGGCCACCGACCGCCAGATCGGCCAGGGGCAGAGTATCCTGCAGACCCTGGCGGTCTCGCCCGCCCTGATCGCCGGCGACCTCCCGACCTTCGAGCGCCAGGCCCGCGCGGCGGTGCAAGGCGGCGATGGCTGGGTCGTGCTGCTCGACGGCCAGCGCCAGTTGCTCAACACCCAATCGCCGCCCGGCGCCGCCCTGCCCCCGTCGAAGACGCCGCCCTATCGCTGGGAGGCGGTGCGCTCGGGCCGAACCGCGGTCTCGAACCTGGTCCTGAGCGCCGATCCCAGGCAAGCCTTCGTGGCGATCGACATGCCGGTGATCGTCGATGGCCATTTGCAAGACCTGGCCTACATCCAGTCGCCCAAGGCCTTTTCGTCGATCTTCGCCGCCCAGAACATCCCGCCGACCTGGGTGGCGACCATTGTCGATCGAAGCCATTCGGTGGTGTCGCGGTCTCGCGACCAGGACCGCTTCCTGGGCCACAAGGCCAGCGGCAGCATGCGGGCGGCCTTGGCCCGGGGCAATGACGGCGTGATCCTGAGTCGGACCCTGGACGGCACGCCCACCCTCTCGGCCTTCAGCCGATCGCCGACCAGCGGCTGGGCGTTCATCATCGGCGTGCCGCGCGCCGAGTTGGATCGGGCCAACTGGGTTTCGGTGGGTCTGTTGACCCTGGCGGGCCTGGTGCTGTTGGCCATCGGCGCGACCGTGGCCTCGCTGTTCTCGCGCGATATCTCGGTGGCGGTGCGCGGCCTGGTGATCGACGCCAAGGCCGTGGCGGCCGGCGAGACGGTGTCGACCGCCCCCGACAGCCTGAAAGAGATCGCCGAGGTGCGCGCCGCGCTGCACGACGCCGCCGCCCAGCTGCGGGCCCGCGAGGCCGACGAGCATCGCGCCCGCCAGCGCCAGCGGCTGATGATCAACGAGCTGAACCACCGGGTGAAGAACACCCTGGCCACGGTCCAGTCCCTGGCCCGCCAGAGCCTGGGGCGCCCGGACGATGTGCCCGGCCTGCCGGCCTTCAACGAGCGCCTGCTGGCCCTGGCGAGGGCCCACGACCTGCTGACCAAGAGCGTCTGGGAAGGGGCCGACCTGGAGGATATCCTGCACCAGACGCTGGAGCCCTACGAGGGCCAGACCGTGTTGGCCGGCCCGCCGGTCGCCCTGTCGCCCAACGCCGCCCTGGCCCTGTCGATGGTGTTCCACGAACTGGCCACCAACGCCGTCAAATATGGCGCGCTCTCGGCGCCCGAAGGCTCGGTGACAATCGTCTGGCACGCCGATCCGCGCGCCATCCATCATGTCACCCTGCACTGGGAGGAGCGCGGCGGTCCCACCGTCTCGGCCCCCAGCCGTTCGGGCTTCGGCTCGCGCCTGATCGCCGCCAGCCTGAAGTCCGACCTGGGCGGCGAGGCCAGGTTCGACTATCGGCCCACGGGCCTGGTCTGCGTGCTCAGCTTGTCTCTACCCAAGCCGCCGGCGGGCGCGAAGCCTGAAACGCCTGAGACGGGCGTCGGTAATGAGTAAGCCATTTCTGAATTAGCCCAAGACTTGGGCGCCCCATGGGGCACTTGGCGTTCGGCGATCATCGATCGATTGCGCCGCGTCTCGCGATGGTCTTACCTGCGTCGCTCACCTCTAGGGCCATCCTTGACCGCAGGAATGAGCGCGCATGACGACACCCGACACCCTGATGCTGCCGGCCCGCCCCGAGCCGATCGCCCTGCCGGTCGACAAGACGGCCGTGATCGTCATCGACATGCAGAACGCCTATGCTTCACCGGGCGGCTATCTCGACCTGGCGGGCTTCGACATCAGCGGCGCGGCCGCCGTGATCGACAAGATCAAGGACGTGCTGGACGTGGCGCGCGGCGCGGGCATGCCGGTGATCTATTTCCAGAACGGCTGGGACAGCGACTATGTCGAGGCCGGCGGTCCGGGCTCGCCCAACTTCCACAAGTCCAACGCGCTCAAGACCATGCGCGCCCGGCCCGAACTGCTGGGCAAGCTGCTGGCCCGAGGCGGCTGGGACTATGAGCTGGTCGACGCTCTCAAGCCCCAGCCCGGCGACATCCAGCTGCACAAAACCCGTTACAGCGGCTTCTTCAATTCCCAGCTCGACAGCGTGCTGCGCTCGCGCGGCGTCCGTCATCTGGTGTTCGTGGGGATCGCGACGAACGTCTGCGTCGAGTCGACGCTGAGGGACGGCTTCTTCCTGGAATATTTCGGCACGGTGCTTGAGGACGCCACGCATCAAGCGGGCCCGGACTTCGTGCAGAAGGCGGCGCTCTACAACATCGAGACCTTCTTCGGCTGGGTATCGACGACCGCAGACTTCAAGGGGGCGGTGGGGCAGCAGCAACCGTTGTCATCCCGGACAAGCGCGTAGCGCGCAGATCCGGGACCGACGCGTGAACGCAGGCGCTTCCGGCGGTCCCGGATCGGCGGCCCTGCGGGCCCTGTCCGGGATGACACGCTTTTGAGAATCTGGAGAGAGACATGCCCAAGACCGTCATCACCCCGCCCGGCACGGGTACGCCCATCGCCCCGTTCTCGCCCGGAACCCTGGCCGACGGGATCGTCTATGTCTCGGGCACCCTGGCCTTCGACAAGGACAACAATGTCGCCCATGTCGGCGACGCTTCGGCCCAGACGCGGCAGGTGCTGGAGACCATCAAGTCGGTGATCGAAACCGCCGGCGGCACGATGGAGGACGTGACCATGAACCACATCTTCCTGAAGGACTGGGCCGACTACGCCGCCATCAACCTGGTCTATGCGGAATACTTCCCCGGCGAGAAGCCCGCGCGCTATTGCATCCAGTGCGGCCTGGTGCGGCCCGACTTCCTGGTCGAGATCGCCACCGTCGCCCACATCGGCAAGTAGATGAATTCCGGAACCGTCGACGGCCTGTACCACGAGGTCAATGGCGGCCCGGCCGCCGATCGCCAGACGGTGATCCTGTCGGCCGGGCTCGGCGGCTCCGGGGCCTTCTGGGCGCCGCAGATGGACGCGCTGCTCGAGCGGTTCTGCGTGGTGCTCTACGACCATCGCGGCACGGGCCGCAGCGCGCGGATCCTGACCGACCCGCACACCGTGGCGGCGATGGGCGAGGACATCGTCAAGGTCATGGACGCCATCGGCCTGGAGCGCGCCCACGTGGTCGGCCACGCGGCGGGCGGCAATGCCGGCCTGGCCATGGCGCTGACCCACTCGGACCGCATCGGCAAGCTGGTGGTGGTCAACGGCTGGTCGCGGCCCGACCCGCACATCAAGCGCTGTTTCGACACCCGCCTGGCCCTGCTGAACAACACGGGGATCGCGGCCTATGTGCACGCCCAGCCGCTGTTCCTCTTTCCTGCCGACTGGCTGAGCGCCAACCACGCCCGGCTGGAGGCCGAGGAGGTTCACCATATCCAAGGCTTCCCGGATCCCGACGTGATGCGCGCCCGCATTCAGGCGCTCCTGGATTTCGACATCGACGCCGACCTGCCGCGCATCGCCTGCCCCGTGCTGGTCAGCGCCAGCGCCGACGACATGCTGGTGCCGCTGTCCTGCTCGCGCCGCCTGGCCGAGCGCCTGCCCCACGCCACGCTCGACATCGCACCCTGGGGCGGCCACGGCTTCACGGTGACGGCGGCGGAGGCGTTCAACGCGACGCTCGTCGATTTTCTGGAGGGGGCGTGAGGTGTTTTTGCACGCCCCAAGCCGCCTTCCTGGCGAAGGCCGGGACCCAGATTCATCCTGAGCGGCTCGTGGGTTTCACCTAGAGCATCGCGCGGAAAAGTGGCAACCGGTTTTCCGCAAAAGCGATGCGAAAACAAAAGTCTAGAGCAAGCCGTGCGATTCCTATATCGCGCGGCTTGCTCTGGGCCCCGGCCTTCGCCGGGGAGACGGAAAATGGGCGAGTGATCGCTCAACACAACATCAAGCTTAGGCAGGGGGAATTGATATGGAAATCGGCGTCTTCATTCCGATCGGCAACAACGGCTGGCTGATCTCCGAAGCGGCTCCGCAGTACATGCCGACGTTCGAGCTCAACAAGGAGATCGTCCAGAAGGCGGAGACCTACGGCTTCGACTTCGCCCTCTCGATGATCAAGCTGCGCGGTTTTGGCGGCAAGACCCAGTTCTGGGAGCACAATCTCGAGAGCTTCACCCTGATGGCCGGCCTGGCGGCCGTGACCAGCAAGATCAAGATTTTCGCCACCGCCGCCACCCTGACCATCCCGCCGGCCATCGTGGCGCGCATGGCCTCCACGATAGATTCGATCGCCCCGGGCCGGTTCGGCATCAACTTGGTCACCGGCTGGCAGAAGGCCGAATATGACCAGATGGGCCTGTGGCCGGGCGAGGGCCACTATACCGATCGCTACAACTACCTGGCCGAATACGCGACGGTGCTGCGCGAGCTGCTGGAGACCGGGGTGTCGGACTTCAAGGGCAAGTACTTCCAGATGACCGACTGCCGGGTCAGCCCCCATCCGAAGGACACCAAGCTGATCTGCGCGGGCTCGTCGAACGAGGGCCTGGCCTTCACCGCAAAGTATGCCGACTACAGCTTCGCCCTGGGCAAGGGGATCAACACCCCCACCGCCTTCGGCTCGGTCAATGACCGCCTCAAGGCCGCCGCCGACAAGACCGGCCGCGACGTGGCCTCCTACATCCTGTTCATGATCATCGCCGACGAGACCGACGAGGCCGCCATGGCCAAGTGGCAGGCCTATCGCGCCGGCGCCGACCAGGAGGCGCTAGCCTGGCTGACCAACCAGGCCGCCCCCAACGCCGCCGCCGGTTCCACCACCAACACCGCCCAGCTGGCCGCCCCGGAATCGGCGGTGAACCTCAACATGGGCACCCTGGTGGGGTCGTATGAGAGCGTCGCCCGCATGCTCGACGAGGTCGCCGCCGTCGACGGCACGGCCGGCGTGCTGCTGGTGTTCGACGACTTCGTTGCGGGGGTGGAGAACTTCGGGACGCGGATTCAGCCGCTGATGAAATCAAGGGCGGGGATTTAGGTGGCTCACTGACTTGCCTCCACCTGACGGCTTCGCCGTCTGTCCACCCCCATAGGGGGCGGAGCTCAGGTCGCGCGAAACTCCGCCCCCTGTGGGGGCGGACAGGCGACGCAATCGCCAGGTGGGGGCAAGTGCGCCGCCACTCCAGCCCCTTTTCTAATCCACCGCCAGCATCCCGATCAGCTGCAGGCGGAACACCAGCACGCTGTTGGCCGGGATCGGACCGGTGTTGCGTTCGCCGTAGCCTAGGCTGGCCGGGATCCACAGGGTCCATTCATCGCCGACATGCATCAGCGGCAGGGCCTCCATCCAGCCCGGGATGAGCCCGTCCGACGGCATGATCGCCGCCTTGCCGCGCTCGAACGAGCTGTCGAACACCCTGCCGTCCAGCAGCTTGCCTTCGTAATGCACCTTGATGATGTCGCCGAGCTTGGGCGACGGGCCGGTCTTCGGACCCGAGGTCGTGATCTTGTATTGCAGGCCCGAGGCGGTGGTGATCACGCCAGGCGCCTTGGCGTTCTTCACCATGAACGCCTGACCGTCGGCCAGCGTCTTGGCGGTGTCGACCGCGTTGACCAGTTGCGGCGGCGGCGAGGCCTGCCGCGCCAGGGCGGGGCTCGACAACAGGCAAAGGCCCAGGGCCAGGGCGGCGATACGGTTCATCGGAAACTCGCGACAGGGACGAAAAGGAAAGACGCCCCGACCTTCGCATGAAAGCCGGGGCGAAATCAGCCTACTTCCGCGCCGCGTAGATATCATCCAGCCGCGCGGGCGTGCCCTCGATGCGTTCCAGGCGCGGATACTTCAGGCCGCCGGCATAGTCGATCTTCACCGTGCGATAGCGCTCGCCGTCCTTGATCAGCAGCTCGACCGGCGCCGCGCCGGTCTTGGTCGTGGCCTTGACCGCGTCCTTCAGGCCGTCGTCGCTATAGGCCGTACCGTTGACCGCCACGAGGGTCTCGCCGGCCGTCAGGCCCGCCTTGAAGGCCGGGGTGTCCCAGTTGACGGCCGACAGCACGCCCAGCGCGCCGACCGAAATGCCCAGCGAATAGCTGAGATTGACGACCTTGCCGCGCGTTTCGGCCGCCTTGAAGAACTCGGTGGGCGTGTCGGTATAGACCAGCTTGTAGCCGCCGCGTGTCAGGCCATCCAGCGGGGCGCGCGCCGAGAGCCCCTGGATGCGGGTCTTCAGAAAGCTTGACCAATCATAGGGAACCACGCCGTTCAGCGTCGTGACCACGGTGTCGAAGTCGTAGGTCAGCGGCACGTAGGAGCCGTTCTCGACGCCGAAAAAGGCCTTGGCAAAGTCGTCCAGCGACTTCTTGCCGCCGGTCTTCTCGCGGATCAGGGTGTCGGCGTCGAGCCAGACCAGCTGGCCTTCCGAATAATAGTCCTCGCTGCGCTGCCAGCTGGTCCACGAGGCCGGCTTGCGATTGGCGATGATCGGGTCGTTGGTGGTGTCTTCCACATTGCGCCAGTTGCGGCCGGCGCGAGTGTCATAGAGGGCGGCGGTCATGGCCAGAGAGTCCAGGCCCTGCTGCTTGGTCTGCAGGCCCGAGCGGGCGGCCAGTATGTTGCCCCAATACTGGGTCTGGCCCTCATAGACCCACATCAGGCTGTCGCGCATCGGCTCGTTCAGCGTCGGGGTATAGAGGTCGGCGGCGCGGCGGAACTTGCCGTTCCACGAGTGGGTGTATTCGTGGGCCAGCAGGTCGCGGCCCACATAGGTCTTTTCCCAGTCGGTGAAGTATTTGGGGGTGACGCCATTTTCGCTGGAGCGGTGATGCTCCAGGCCGATGCCGCCCATCTTGTCGGTCAGGGCCAGCAGGAAGTCGTAGTGGTCGTAGTGGTGCGCGCCGTACAGCCTGTAGGCCTGCTGCACGAGGTTGCGATGGATCTGCAGGGCTTCCGGCTTGATCTCCAGCAGATCGGGCTTGTCGGCGACGATGTTCAGCCGCACCGGCGTAGCCGCGCCCGGGTCCAGGTCGACCTGCTTGAAATAGCGGCCGGCGAACATCGGCGAGTCGACCAGCGTCTCGAAGGTGGTGGTCTTGAAGGTGGTGGTCTGGCCGCTGGCCGAGGCCTTCTCCAGCGCGGTGCCGAAGCCCCAGCCTTCCGGCAGCTTGACGGTCGGTTCGATCTGAATGCCGCGCATGTAGTAGCCGGCCGGGTAGAAGCCCAGCTGCAGCCACTGCACGTTCAGCATGTCGTCGGTCACCAGGATACGGCCGACATCGGCCTTCACCGGGGTGAGGAACTGGAAGCTGACCTGAATCTCGGTCGCGCCGGCCGGCACGTCGAAATGGAAGGCGTGGACGGCGACCGGGTCGCGGGTCCAGGGCAAGCTCGCGCCATTGGCTGTGATGACGAGGCCCGCAAGCTTGTCCAGGTCGTTGCGGGGCGAGTGGCCGCCGGGAACCCACTGCGGATAGAGGATGGTCATCGGGCCTGGCTTTGCGACCGGGATCGTCTCGCGGACCTGGAAGATCTTGCGGTCCAGATCGGTGGCGTCGACCGACAGTTTCAGCACGCCGGGATAGGCGATATCCTGGGCGGCCGCGATCTGCGGGGTGGGCGGCGCCTGGACGGGCACGCGGTCCTGGGCGGAAGCGCCGCCCGTCAGAACCAGGGCGAGAGCGGAGGCGGTAAGGAACAGCGTTTTCAAAAAACGACCCCAATGCGACGCGCGGGCATACTCCCACGACGAAAGGCAGGATACTTCTCCCCTAAGGCCGGCCTTGTCGAGGTCGCCTTTTGCAGAGACTACCGGGTTCGCTCCCTTTTTGACGGCCGCCCACGCAGCGGGCTCCTCCTGCCCCTGACCGACCCGCGTTAGCTGACAGGTCTGAAGCCGGCGTAGCGGGGACAACTATGGCTGGATGTCAGGCGCTGGATTTGGCAAAACTGACCGCACTGTTCATCGAGACGAGAACCATGAGTTGGACCTCCAAACCTCTGACCGTCTCCTTGGGTGTTTTCGCGCTTCTCGCGCTTTCACCGCTTTCCGCCCAAGCCCAGGCCACCTCGCGGACCTGTCAGGGGCAGGCCGGCGAGACACCGGGGCCGGCCTGTCTCGTCGCCCACCAGGATCTGGGGACGCCGCCGCCGGGGCCGCTCTATTGGAACATCTACACCTTCGCCGACCTGCCCGCCGCCGAACGCGTCAGGCCGCCGCACGGCGCCGTCGTTCAGGCCTTTGGCCGGGTCTGGCTCTTCGATGTGGGGGGCAAGGGCCTTGAACGCGAGGGCGGACGCCATCTGGCCGACATCGGCCCGCTGCCGATCGAGGCGGCGCCGGGCGAGCTTAGCGCCGAATATCTGAAATCGACCTTCGCGCCTGGCATGACCGCGCCGGTGCATGCGCATTCCGGACCCGAAGCCTTCTATGCAATCCGTGGCGCAAGCTGTCTGGAAACGCCCGCCGGCGTTCAGGTCGCCCGAGGCGAAGGCCACTCGCTGATGGTGCCGCGTGGCCCGCCCATGCTGCTGATGGCGATTGGCCGAGAAACGCGGCAGGGCTTCGCCCTGATCTTGCATGGCGAAGGCAGTCCGCCGACGACCCTCACCTCGGACTGGACGCCCAAGGCGCTGTGCCCAAAGGATTGAGGGATCGAGGCCGCCTGGCTGCGGACTTTACGCGGCCAGCGCGCCGCCGACGAAGCGCTCTTCCAGCGCCCGCACCGCGCTCAGCAGGCGGCCGGGGGTGATCGGCTTTTCCAGGCGGGCGTCGCCGCGCTCGTCGGCTTGCATCGAATGCTCTTCGCGTCCCGAGGCCAGCAGCACGGCCGTGCGCGCGCCGCGACGACGGCGGGTGGCCTTGATCAGCTCGCCGCCGTTCATGCGGGGCATGAAGAAGTCGGTGATCAGCAGGTCGGGATCGAAGGCGTCCATGGCCTCCAGCGCCTGCTGCCCGTCGCGGCACACCAACACGTCGAAGCCCGCCTCGCTCAGGGTAATCTCGTGAAGGGTCGCCAGCAGGATATCGTCCTCGGCGACTAGGATTTTCTGCACGCGACGGCCCCCGGCATTTCTTAACAACACATGAACAGATCTAGTCTCCGAGGCCGGGTCCGTCCCCGTGCGCTATCGTCGCAGGCGCCGTATTTGGGAGGCCTAAAAGCCGAGATCAGACCCTGCGCAGAGCTTGCTCTTGCAAGTCGTTCTCAAATATGGGCATGAAGCTGCGCTCCTCCTCCCGCCGACCCGGATACCGTGAAGACCGCTCCCGCCCCGCAACGCCGCTCGTTCTGGCTCAAGCAACTGCACCAGTGTCACTGGATCAGCGCGGCCCTGAGTTTGGTCGGCCTGCTGGGCTTCGCCGTGACGGGATTCACCCTCAACCATGCCGGCCAGATCGAGGCCAAGCCCGTGGTCATCGACCACAAGGCCACCCTGCCCGCCGACCTGATCGCCCTGCTGGCCAAGGGCCCGACCGAGGGCAAGCGCCCGCTGCCGATCCGGGTCGAGACCTGGCTGGACAAGGCCGTCGACGCCGACATCGCCCGCCGCGACGGCGAGTGGACGGCGGAAGAAGTCTATGTCGCCCTGGCCCGTCCCGGAGGCGACGCCTGGATCAGCATCGACCGCGAAACCGGCGCGGTGGAGCACGAGAAGACCACGCGCGGCGCGATCAGCCTGCTGAACGACCTGCACAAGGGTCGCAACGCCGGCAAGGCCTGGGGCTGGTTCATCGACATCTTCGCCGGGGCCTGCGTGATCTTCGCGGTCACCGGCCTGATCCTGCTGCAGTTCCACGCGCGGGCCCGGCCCCTGACCTGGCCCTTGGTGGCCGGCGGCCTGGTGATCCCGCTGCTGCTCGTCATTCTTTTCGTCCACCTGTGAGCGTCCATCCATGAAGCGCACCCTGTCCCTGCTCGCTTTCTCGGCTCTTGGCGCCGGCGCGGCCGTCGCGACCCCGGCCCTGGCCGCCGACCTTAATGTCACCGTCGAGGTGCCGCGCCTGACGGTCGCGGAATATCACAAGCCCTATGTGGCCATCTGGGTGGAGGCGCCGGACGCCTCGGCCGCAGCGACGCTGGCGGTCTGGTATGACGCCGACTCCAAGGAGGACAAGGGCGTCAAATGGTTGAAGGACATGCGCCAGTGGTGGCGCAAGGCCGGCCGCACCATGAGCTTCCCGGCCGACGGCCTGAGCGGCGCCACCCGCGCGCCCGGTCCGCAGAAGCTGGTGTTCAGCGGCGCCAAGGGACCGCTGAAGGACCTCAAGCCCGGTCAGTATAACCTGGTCGTCGAGGCCGCTCGCGAGGTCGGCGGCCATGAGGCCGTCCGCGTGCCCTTTGCCTGGGGCAAACCCGGCAAGCCCGCCTCCGCCAAGGGGACAGCCGAACTCGGCGCCGTCACCGTCGCCGTCAAATAGAAGAGAGAAAACGCCATGACCTTCAAGAAGCGCCTTCTCGCCGTCGCCGCGTCCATGACCCTGGGCGGTTTCGTCCTGGCCCTGCCCTTCGCGGCCCAAGCCCATCGCGGCTGGATCGCGCCCACGGCCACCGTGCTGTCGGGCGACATCTGGGTCAGCTTCGACGCGGCGATCTCGAACGAGCTGTTCTACGCCGACCATAACCCGATGCGGCTGGACGGCGTGGTCGTCACCGCGCCGGACGGTTCGGTCGACAAGATTCAGAACGCCCTGACCGCCAAGTACCGCTCGACCTTCGATGTCCAGCTGACCAAGCCGGGCACCTATAAGATCGGCGCGGCCTCGGCCAATATCATGGCCAGCTGGACCGAGAACGGCGCGGTCAAGCGCTTCCGCGGCACGCCCGAGGACTTCGCCAAGCAGGTTCCGGCCGGCGCCGCAGACCTGAAGACGATCAAGAGCTTCAACCGCAACGAAACCTTCGTCACCCGTGACGCCCCGACCACCACGGTGTTCAAGCCGACCGGCAAGGGCCTGGAACTGATCCCGGTGACCCATCCCAACGACCTGGTGTCGGGCGAGGCGGCGACCTTCAAGTTCCTGCTAGACGGCAAGCCGGCGGCCGATCTGGAGGTGACCTTCGCCCCCGGCAACGCCCGCTATCGCGCCACGCCGGGCGACTTCAAGGTCAAGACCGGCGCGGACGGCAGCTTCAAGGTCACCTTCCCGGAGGCCGGCCTCTACTGGATGAACGCTGTCGCGCGTTCCGGCGAGACCGGTCGTCGCGCCGGCGGTGAAGGCGGCGGCCCTGGTGGTCCCGGTGGCGCGCCCGGCGGTCCTGGCATGGGCGATCCTGGCGCCGGTCAGCAAGGCCCCGCCACGCCCCTGGCGGGCGACGGCACGAGCGCCAGCTACACCGCCACGCTCGAAGCGCTGCGGCCTTAGTCGGCCAACACTCCACGTCGTCAATCCCCCGACCTGTCCGGGGGATGACGACGGTGGGGCCGGCCCCTCCCCATGACCCGCGTCCTCGTCCCCCTGCTCGCCGAGCCGCCCGCCCGCCCGATCGGCGGCGCGGTGCTGGCGCTTGGTGGTGAGACCATGGGCACAACCTGGTCGGTCAAGCTGGTGGCCCCGCCCACCGCCAAGGCGCGGGCCCTGACCGCCATGGTCCAGTGCGAGCTCGACACCGTCGTGCGTGAGATGAGCCCCTGGGAGCCTGACTCCGACCTGTCGCGCTATAACCGCGCCGCCGCCGGAACTTGGACTGCCCTACCCCCGGCCATGCTTCGAGTGCTGCGGTGCGCTCTGGAAGTCGCCGAGGCCACGGAGGGCGCCTTCGACCCCACCCTGGGCGGCCTGGTCGACCTGTGGGGCTTCGGGCCCCGCCCGTTTACCGGCGCGCCGCCGTTGCCCGAGGCGATCGCCAAGGCCCAGGACGCCGCCGGCTGGCGTAGCCTGATCCTCCACGGCGACCGCCTGTTCCAGCCCGGCGGCTTGACGCTGGACCTCAACGGCGTCGCCAAAGGCTTCGCGGTCGATCAAGTCGCCGCCGCGCTCGATCGCGCCGGCGCCCGCTCGTACCTCGTCGACGTCGGCGGCGAACTGCGCGGGACCGGCGCCAAGCCGGACGGCCAGCCCTGGTGGGTCGAGCTTGAGCGGCCACCGGTCGCCAATGAGAACCCGCGCACCCTGGTCGCCCTGCACGGCCTGTCGGTGGCCACCTCGGGCGACTACCGCCGGTTCTTCGAGCATGACGGCCGGCGTTACGCCCACACCCTGGATCCCGCCACCGCCGCCCCCGTCGAACACGGCGCCGTCAGCGTCACGGTCCTGGACGAAAGCTGCATGCGCGCCGACGCCTACGCCACAGCCCTGACCGTGATGACGCCCGACGTCGCCCTGGCCTTGGCCACGGTGCGGGGCCTGGCCGTGCTGGTCGTGGCCGACGGTCCTGGCGGACTGGAAGAGCGCCTGTCGCCGGCCCTGACGGCGATGCTCGACGCATGAGCGCCTGGCTCGCCCTGTCTCCCGAGACCCGCCGGCTTTGCGCCGCCGGCCTGGTGCTGGGCGTCTATGCCCTGTTCTGCATCGCTATCGCCCTGCGCGAGGCCCGCCGCCGTCGCGCCGTCCGCCGCGAGGCCCACGCCCTGTCGGCCGGAGAGGGCGCGGCGATCCTGCTGGCCCATGCCAGCCAGACCGGTTTCGCCGAGCAGCTGGCGCTGGCCACCGCCAAGCTGCTCAGCGACGGCGGCGCGAGGGTGACGCTGAAGGCCCTGGCCGACGTTACCGCCGCCGACTTGGCCAAAGCTGGGCGCGCCCTGTTCGTGGTCAGCACCACCGGCGAAGGCGACGCCCCCGACACCGCCCGCCCCTTCCTGCGTGATGTGATGAGCGCGGCGCCCGACCTGCACGACCTTGGCTTTGGCGTCCTCGCCCTGGGCGACAGCAGCTACGCCCACTTCTGCGCCTTTGGCCGCACGCTCGACGCCTGGCTGGCCCGGCGCGGGGCCCATCCGCTGTTCGACCGGGTCGAGGTCGATGAAGGCGACGACGCCGCCCTGCGCCATTGGCAGGGCCAGGTTGGGGTAATGGCCGGCGTCACCGACAGCCCGGACTGGACCCGACCCCGTTATGGTCTCTGGCGCCTGGCCGAGCGTCGACAGCTCAATCCGGGCAGCCCCGGCGAGGCGGCGTTCCACATCCGGCTGGAGCCCGCCGAGGCCGCGACCTGGGAGGCTGGCGACATCCTGGAGATCGGGCCGTGCAACGACCCCGCCGAGGTCGCCGCCTTGCTGTCGGGCCTGGCCCTGGACCCGGACGCTGGGGTGCTGGCCGACGAGGGCGCGACCTTGGCGGCGGTCCTGGCCTGGCGGCGCCTGCCGCACGACGGCGCGGCCCCGACGACGCCTCAGGCCCTGATCGACGCTCTGTCGCCCCTGCCCCACCGTGAATATTCCATCGCCTCGCTACCGGCCGACGGCGGGGTCGAGCTGCTGGTGCGGACCATGCGACGCGCCGACGGCAGGCTGGGCGTGGGCTCGGGCTGGCTGACCGTCCACGCCGAGAAGGGCGCCGAGATCGCCGCGCGGGTGCGAACCAACCGAAGCTTCCATGGCCCGACCGACGATCGGCCGCTGATCCTGATCGGCAACGGCACGGGCCTGGCCGGCCTGCGCGCCCACCTGAAGGGCCGCGCCGCCGCTGGCCGCCACCGCAACTGGCTGGTGTTCGGCGAGCGGACCCAGGCGCACGACTACTTCCACCGCGACGAGATCGAGGCCTGGCGGGCCAGCGGCGTGCTGGAACGTCTCGACCTGGCCTTCTCCCGCGACCAGACCCGCAAGATCTATGTCCAGCACCGGTTGATGCAGGCCGCCGACGCCTTGCGGGCCTGGGTGGCGGACGGCGCGGCGATCTATGTGTGCGGGTCGCTGGAGGGGATGTCGGGCGACGTCCATGCCGCGCTGGTCGCGGTGCTGGGCGCGGAGGCCGTGGAGCGGCTGAGCGACGAGGGGCGGTACCGGCGCGACGTTTACTGACGCGGCGCCTGGAGGTGGCCAGCCCTCAATATCCTTCTCCCCTTGGAGAAGGGAAAACAATCAACCTCGCCCGCTCCTCCGGCGTGTTGGCCCCGCGCAGCCTCAACCGCACGGCCTCGTCGCAGGGCTCGGCGACCAGCCCCGCCCGCTCGACGAGCCGCCGCAACGGCCAGCCGACCTCCGCGTCACCCGGCACGGCGGTCAAAGCCAGCACCATCGGAACCGGCAGCCCCTCGTAAAACGCCCCCGCCCCCGGCGCGGCGAGCAGCGGCGCGAGGTCGGCCAAGGTCACGGTCGGCGCATCGACCGCCAGCACCAGCGCTCGCGTCAGGCCGCTCGCCGCCAGCGCCGCGCAGCCCGCCAGCACCCCGCCCACGGGCCCGGCGTCGGGCGCGGGATCCTCGACATGCTCCAACCCGTGATCGCGCCCGGCGGTCAACACGCGCGCCGCGCCCGCCGCGCGCGCCAGGGCGACCACGCAGTCCACCGCCCGCTGACCGTTCCAGTCGAGCAACGCCTTGTCGGCGCCCATGCGACGCGAGCCGCCGCCGGTCAGGATGATGGCGCCGAAGGGGATCATTGGGCGCAGCCTAGGACAGACCGTCCGCGGACAAAAGCGCGCGTCTTTCAAGTTGAGGCCGAACAGGGCTAGTCTCCGCCGCGATAAAGGGACGGGCTATTCATGAACGAACGTAACGAGCGTCAAAGGCGCCGGACGACCCAGAGCGCCACCATCCGCGACGTCGCCGCCCTGGCGGGCGTCTCGCCGATGACGGTGTCGCGGGTGATCAACCGCGAGACCACGGTCAAGTCCGAGACCAAGGCCCTGGTCGACGCGGCGATCCGCGACCTCAACTACGCCCCCAACCCCGCAGCCCGCAGCCTGGCCGGCTCGGCGCCGGCCCGCATCGGCCTGCTCTATGACAACCCCTCGACGGGCTACCTGTCGGAATTCCTGGTCGGTGCGCTGGACGAGAGCAGCCGCACGGGCGCCCAGGTGGTGATCGAGAAATGCGCCGAGCCCGAACTGGCTGGCGCCACCCTGACCCGCCTGTTGAAGACCGGCGTCGACGGCCTGATCCTGCCCGCGCCGCTGTGCGAGAACGCCCAGGTCCTGGCCGAGGTCAAGGCGGCCGGCGCCGCCGCCGTGGCCGTGGCCCCAGGCATGCCCAGCGCCGACATGGCCACCATCCGCATCGACAACGAAGCCGCCGCCTACGAGCTGGGCCAGCATCTGCTGGATCTCGGCCACAAGCGTTTCGGCTTCATCAAGGGCCACCCCAACCAGACGGTCAGCCAGCAGCGGCTGGACGGCTTCATGGCCGCCCTCAAGGCCGCAGGCCTGACGCAGGACGCCGTGCATATCGAGCAGGGCTATTTCACCTATCGCTCCGGCCTGGAGGCGGCGGAGCGGTTGCTGGCCGTCGAGGATCGCCCCACGGCCATCTTCGCCAGCAATGACGACATGGCCGCCGCCACAGCCGGCGTCGCTCACCGCCTGGGCCTGGACGTGCCGGGCGACCTGTCGATCGTCGGTTTCGATGACACCTCGATCGCCGCCAATATCTGGCCGGCCCTGACCACCGTCCACCAGCCCATCGCCGCCATGGCCCGCGCCGCCGTCGACCTGGTGCTGGAAGAGATTCGCCGCAACCGCGCCAAGACCGGCGAGCCCCGGCAACTGGTCCACCCGCATACCCTGATCGTCCGGGATTCGACCGGGCCGGCGCCGGAAGCCTAGAGCATCGCGCGGAAAAGTGGCCACCGGTTTTCCGCAAAAGCGATGCGAAAACAAAAGTCTAGGGCAAGCCGTGCGATTCCTATATCGCGCGACTTGCTCTAGGTCCGCGCGATCAGCGAACCAATACGCTCGGCGTCCGCCGCCGTGACCGGATTATAGACGATCATGCTGAGGTCGGGCCGTCCATCGACGGCGAAGGCGGAATATTCTAGCGCTAGCACGCCCAGGATAGGGTGGTGGAGCCGCTTGGCGCCCTCGCCGTGCAGGCCGACGTCGTTTTCGGACCAGAACCGCTTGAACTCGGGGCTGGTCAGGCACAGCTCATCGACGAGCTGGCTGACCTCGGAAACGGCCCCGGCGCGGGCCGCGTCCGCCCTGAACGTGCTGACCACGAACCGGGCGACGTTCTCCCAATTCTCCTGGGCGGCGCGGACCTGGGAATTGCCGAACATCAGCCGCAGCACGTTGCGCTGGTCGGGCGCCAACGCGCCATAGTCGGTCAGCACGGCGGCGGCGGCCCGATTCCACGCGACGATGTCCCAGGTGGCGGTCTTGATCATGGCGGGACTGGAGGTCATGCCGTCCAGCACCCGCTGCAGGCGGGGCGATACCCCCTCCGGCGCCTTGTAGCGAACCTCGGGAGGCCGCCCCAGGCCGAGCAGGAAGACATGCTCGCGCTCGACATCGGTCAGCATCAGCGCGACAGCGATGCGATGCAGAACGTCGGCCGACGGCGCCCCGCCCCGGCCTTGCTCCAGCCAGGTATACCAGGTGGCGCTGATGTTGGCGCGCTGGGCCACCTCTTCGCGCCGCAACCCCGTGGTGCGCCGGCGCGAGGCGGGAAACCCCAGGGCGACCGGATCCATGCGCCCGCGCCGGCTTTTCAGATAGGTCCCCAGCCGATTGTCAATATCGACGGTCATGTTGAGCCTGTTGGCTATTATACCCTGATAAGGTCACTACTTTAACAGTATCGGTCCAGGGCGTCATGGTCCTTCGAACAGCTAATATCGGAGTGTTTCCATGCGTGTTTTCCTCACTGGGGCCACCGGCTTCATCGGCTCCGCCGTCATTCCCGAACTTCTTCAAGCCGGCCATCAGGTCGTGGGCCTGACGCGGTCCGAGGCCGGGGCCCGGCAAATGGCCGTCGCTGGGGCCGACAGCCATCGCGGCAGCCTCGAGGATCCTGACAGCCTGCGGGCCGGCGCGGCCCAGGCGGACGGCGTGATTCACTGCGCCTTCGACCACGATTTCGAGAACTTCCTGGCCAATTGCGACAAGGACCGCCGGGCCATCGAGGCCCTGGCTTCGGCGCTGGTCGGAACCGACCGCCCGCTGGTCATTACCTCGGGCGCGGGGATGGGCAGCCCGGGCGACGGCCGGCCGGCCGTCGAGGACGTCTTCAACCTGGAGTACCCCAATCCGCGCAGCGCCTCGGAGGTCGCCGGCCAGGCGGCCCTGGCGACCGGCGTCAATGTTTCGGTCATGCGCCTTCCCCAGGTCCACGACCCGGTCAAGCAAGGCCTGATCACCCCCGCCGTGGAGATCGCCCGCGCGAAGGGCGTCTCGGCCTATGTCGGCGACGGGGCCAATCGCTGGGCCGCGGGCCATGTCCTGGACGTCGCCCGCCTCTACCGGCTGGCGCTGGAGCACGCCAAGCCCGGCGCCCGCTACCACGCGGTGGCCGAGGAGGGCGTGACAGCCCGCGAGATCGCCGAGGTGGTCGGCGACGGGTTGAAGGTTCCGGTGGTGTCCCTGACGCCGGAGGAGGCGGCGGTCCATTTTGGCTGGATGGCCCGGTTCATCACCCTGGACATGCCGGCCTCGAGCGCTTGGACGCGACGGGAACTGGGCTGGACCCCGACCGGGCCGAGCCTGATTGAAGACCTCGAGGCGATGAACTACGCGGCCTGAGGCGCCGTCACATCCTCATTCCTCGACGGGGCGGCCTGCGCGCCGTCCCCGTCGCGCCCGAGACAAAAGCCTCCGAACCGACTTACCTGCCCCCGCCATTTGTAATATCAAATCACCGACTTGCGCGCCCCGGCATGTTAGCGCTAACAGGTGGGTTTGCAGGAACGAGCGTGGCCTTGGTAGGGTTGCAAAGCTCGACGAGGGAGAAGACGCGGTGGGTATTTCGGAGTTCCTTCCCGAGGATTGGCGTGACGCGACCCTGCTGGGCCGTGTCGATTTCGGCGACGGACCGACCCCGATCCTCGTGCGCGGCGGCCGGATCGAGGACGTCAGCAAGATCGCCCCCACCACCTCCGACCTGATGAACCGCTTCGCGCCTGGCGAGACGATCCCGGCTGGCGTCGACCTGGGCCCGCTTGAAGACCTGGATGTCCGCCCGGTCTGGGCCGACCCGCAGGGCGCGGCCGCCAAGCTGCTGGCCCCCGTCGACCTGCAGTGCCTGAAGGCCGCCGGCGTCACCTTCGCCGTCTCGACCCTGGAACGCGTCATCGAGGAACGGGCGCGCGGCGACGCCGCCGAGGCCCTGAAGATCCGCGCCCAGCTGGCCGACAGCATGGGCGGCGACCTGCGCGCCGTCGATCCGGGCTCGGAGGGCGCGGCGCGCCTGAAGCTGACCCTGATCAAGGACGGCCTGTGGTCGCAATATCTCGAAGTGGCCATCGGCCCCGACGCCGAGATCTTCACCAAGGGCCCGACCCTGTCGTCGATGGGCTGGGGCGACCAGGTCGGCGTGCGCAGCGACAGCCATTGGAACAATCCCGAGCCCGAGGTCGTGCTGCTGTGCGACGGCCAAGGCCAGATCCGCGGCGCTTCGCTGGGCAACGATGTCAACCTGCGCGACTTCGAGGGCAGATCGGCCCTGCTGCTCAGCAAGGCCAAGGACAACAACGCCTCCTGCGCCATCGGTCCGTTCTTCCGCCTGTTCGACGACGGGTTCAGCCTGAACGACGTCCGCTCGGCCGAGGTCACCCTGAAGATCACCGGCCGCGACAATTTCGTGCTCGATGGCCACAGCAATATGAGCCTGATCAGCCGCGACCCCGCCGTCCTCGCCGGCCAGGCGTTCGGCAAGCAACACCAGTATCCCGACGGCTTTGCCCTGTTTTTGGGCACGATGTTCGCGCCGATCCAGGACCGCGACACCCCCGGCCAGGGCTTCACCCACAAGATCGGCGACCGGGTGCGCGTGGCCACCCCCAAGCTGGGCGTACTGGAGAACGAGGTCACCACCTGCGATCTCGCCCCCCCGTGGACCTTCGGCGTCTCCGCACTGATCCGCAATCTGGCCGGCCGCGGCCTGCTCTAGTCTCTAGGAATCCGGCATGACCGACACCCTGCACCACCTGATCGGCGGCCAACGCGTCAGCGGCGACACCCCGACCCAGAGCCTCAACCCGTCCAACACAAACGACGTCGTCGCCCAACTTCCCGACGGCGGCGCGGCCGAGGTTGACGCCGCCGTCAGCGCCGCCCGCGCGGCTTTCCCGGCCTGGTCGGAATCCTCCCCCGAAGTGCGTTCGGACCTGCTGGACAAGGTGGGCACGACGATCATCGCTCGCAGCGCCGAGATCGGCCGCCTGCTGGCCCGCGAGGAGGGCAAGACCGTGCCCGAGGGCGTCGGCGAGACAGTCCGCGCCGGGCGGATCTTCAAATATTTCGCCGGCGAGGCCCTGCGCCGCCACGGCCAGAACCTGGAAAGCACCCGCCCCGGCGTCGAGATCCAGACCTATCGCCAGGCCGTCGGCGTCTTCGGCTTGGTGACGCCCTGGAACTTCCCGATCGCCATCCCGGCGTGGAAGGCCGCCCCGGCCCTGGCCTTCGGCAACACCGTGGTCATCAAGCCGGCCGGCCCGACGCCCGCCACGGCCTCCGCCATGGCCGACATCATCCAGGAATGCGGCGCGCCGGACGGCGTGTTCAACATGCTGTTCGGGCGCGGGGCCATGGGCGACGCCCTGGTCAAGCATCCGGGCGTGGACGGCGTGTCGTTCACCGGCTCGCAGGGCGTGGGACGCCAGGTGGCCGCCGCCGCCGTGGCCCGCCAGGCCCGTGTGCAACTGGAGATGGGCGGCAAGAACCCGCTGATCATCCTCGACGACGCCGACCTTGAACGCGCCGTGGCCATCGCCCTGGACGGCTCCTATTTCGCCACCGGCCAGCGCTGCACGGCCAGCTCGCGCCTGATCGTCCAGGACGGCATCCACGACCGGTTCGTGGCCCTGCTGGCCGAGAAGGTCGCGGCCCTGCGGGTGGGCGACGCGCTCGACCCCAACACCCAGATCGGTCCGGCCGTCACCGAGGACCAGATGGAAACCAGCTACCGCTATATCGACATCGCCACGAGCGAAGGCGGCCGGCTGGTCACCGGCGGCCAGCGTCTGAAGCTGGAAAACCCCGGCTGGTACGTGCACCCCACCCTGATCGCCGACACCGATCCGTCGATGCGGATCAACAATGAGGAGGTCTTTGGCCCCGTCGCCTCGACCATCCGGGTCAAGAGCTACGAGGAAGCCCTGGAGGTCGCCAACAACACCGAGTTCGGTCTGTCGGCAGGTATCGCCACCACCTCGCTGAAGCACGCGCGCCACTTCCAACGCCACGCCAAGGCTGGCATGACCATGGTCAACCTGGCCACGGCCGGCGTCGATTACCACGTGCCGTTCGGCGGCTCGAAGGGCTCGTCGTACGGAGCCCGCGAGCAGGGCTTCGCGGCGGTCGAGTTCTATACCCAAACCAAAACCGCTTACTCCTGGTCGTGATCTCCATGTCTTCCGCTATCTATCCCAGCCTCAAGGGCAAGCGCGTGGTGATCACCGGCGGCGGCTCGGGCATCGGGGCCGGCATCGTCGCCGGCTTCGTCCGCCAGGGGTCCGAGGTGATCTTTCTCGATGTCGCCGACGAAGATTCCTCGGCGCTGGCCGCGCGGCTCGCGGGCTCGGAGATCGCGCCGGTCTATATCCGCTGCGATCTGACCGACCTGGACGCCGTGGCCAAGACCTTCGCCGAGATTGGCCCCATCGACGTTCTGGTCAACAACGCCGGCAATGACGACCGCCACAGCCTGGCCGACATCACGCCCGCCTATTGGGACGAGCGGATCGGCGTCAACCTGCGCCACATGCTGTTCGCCACCCAGGCCGTGGCGCCGGGCATGAAGGCGCGCGGCGGCGGGGCGATCATCAATTTCGGCTCGATCAGCTGGCACCTCGGCCTGCCCGACCTGGTGCTCTACGAGACCGCCAAGGCCGGCATCGAGGGCATGACCCGCGCCCTGGCCCGGGAGCTCGGCCCCGACGACATCCGCGTCACCTGCGTGGTGCCCGGCAACGTCAAGACCAAGCGCCAGGAAAAGTGGTATACGCCCGAGGGCGAGGCCGAGATCGTCAAGGCCCAGGCCCTGAAGGGCCGGCTGCTGCCCGACCACATCGCCTCGCTGGTGATGTTCCTGGCCTCGGACGATGCGAGCCTGTGCACGGGTCACGAATACTGGATCGACGCCGGCTGGCGTTAGGGGTTGCTCCTTGAGCCCCCTTCCCCCTGGAGTGGGGAAGGGCTGGGGATGGGGGTGGAAACGGTTCAGGATAGGGCGATGGAATCACAGCTTCCAGCTGGCGGCGCCGCCCCCATCCCTGCCCTTCCCCCCTCCAGGGGGAAGGGTTCAAAAATGGATAGACTCATGCCCGAACCCCTCTGCGTCTGGGACCTGAAGGCTACGCTCGGCGAGGGTCCGATCTGGTCGGCTGAGGAACAGGCCGTGTGGTTCGTCGATATCAAGAGCCACAAGGTCCACCGCTTCCACCCCGCCAGCGGCGAGACGACCAGCTTCGACGCTCCCGACCAGGTGACTTTCCTGGCGCCCCGGGCTGGCGGCGGCTTCGTGGCGGGCCTGAAGAGCGGCCTGCATCACTTCCACCCCGACATCGGCTTCACCTTCCTGGGCGAGATCGAGCCGCCGGAGCTGAACAATCGCCCCAACGACGCCACGGTGGATGGCGAGGGCCGGCTGTGGTTCGGCACCATGGACGACGGCGAGGAGGCCCCGAGCGGCGCGCTCTACCGCCTCGACGAGGCCGGCCGGCCGATCGCCGAGGACACCGGCATCTGCATCACCAACGGCCCCTGCGTCAGTCCCGACGGCCAGACCTTCTATCACACCGACACGCTGGAGAAGGTGATCTGGGCCTACGACATGGAGGGCGGGGCGCTGTCGAACAAGCGGCTGTTCTTCAAGCTTGAGCTCGAAAACGCCTGGCCCGACGGCTCGGTGGTCGACGCGGACGGCTACATCTGGACCGCCCTGTGGGGCGGCAACGGCGCTTTGCGGATCTCCCCGGAAGGCGAGGTCGTCGACCGGATCACCCTGCCGGCCATCAATGTCACCAAGCCCTGCTTCGGTGGGCCCGACCTGAAGACCGTCTATTTCACCACCGCCCGCAAGGGGCTGAGCGACGACCAGCTCGCCGCCTTCCCCCTGTGCGGCGGCCTGTTCGCCCTGCCCGTCGCCGTCGCCGGCCAACCCCAATACGAGGTGCGTCTTGACCTCTAATCACACCCCATCGGGCCGTACCCCACGCCGGTTCCGATCGCGCGACTGGTTCGACAACCCCGACCATATCGACATGACGGCGCTCTACCTCGAGCGGTTCATGAACTACGGGATCACGCCTGAGGAGCTGCGCAGCGGCAAGCCGATCATCGGCATCGCCCAGACCGGCAGCGATATCTCGCCGTGCAACCGTATCCACCTGGACCTGGTGAGCCGGATCCGCGACGGCATCCGCGATTCCGGCGGTATCCCGATGGAGTTCCCGGTCCACCCGATCTTCGAGAACTGCCGCCGCCCGACTGCGGCGCTCGACCGCAACCTGTCCTATCTGGGCCTGGTCGAGGTGCTGCACGGCTATCCGATCGACGCCGTCGTCCTGACCACCGGCTGCGACAAGACCACCCCGGCCGGCATCATGGCCGCCACCACGGTCAATATCCCGGCCATCGTGCTGTCGGGCGGGCCGATGCTGGACGGCTGGCACAACAATGAGCTGGTCGGCTCGGGCACGGTGATCTGGCGCTCGCGGCGCAAGCTGGCGGCCGGCGAGATCAACGAGGAGGAGTTCATCCAGCGCGCCTCCGACAGCGCCCCTTCGGCCGGCCACTGCAACACCATGGGCACGGCCTCGACCATGAACGCCGTGGCCGAGGCCCTGGGCCTGTCGCTGACCGGATGCGCGGCCATCCCCGCCCCCTATCGCGAGCGCGGCCAGATGGCCTATCGCACCGGCCAGCGGATCGTCGACCTGGCCTATGAGGATGTGAAGCCCCTCGACATCCTGACCCAAAAGGCCTTCGAGAACGCCATCGCCCTGGTGGCGGCGGCCGGCGGCTCGACCAACGCCCAGCCGCATATCGTGGCCATGGCCCGTCACGCCGGGCTGAACATCACCGCCGACGACTGGCGGGCGGCCTATGACATCCCGCTGATCCTCAACATGCAGCCGGCCGGCAAGTACCTCGGCGAGCGCTTCCACCGGGCCGGCGGCGCGCCGGCGGTGCTGTGGGAGCTGCTGCAGGCCGGCCGCCTGCACGGCGACGTCATGACCGTCACCGGCAAGACGATGGCGGAAAACCTGGAAGGCCGCGAGACCCGCGACCGCGAGGTGATCTTCCCCTACGCGGCGCCGATGAGCGAGCGGGCCGGGTTCCTGGTTTTGAAGGGCAACCTGTTCGACTTCGCGATCATGAAGACCAGCGTCATCAGCCAGGAGTTCCGCGACCGCTATCTCTCGGAGCCCGGCAATACGGGCGCGTTCGAGGCGCGGGCGGTGGTGTTCGACGGGTCGGACGACTATCACGCCCGGATCAACGATCCGTCGCTGGAGATCGACGAGCGCACCTTACTGGTGATCCGCGGGGCCGGTCCGATCGGCTGGCCGGGCTCGGCCGAGGTCGTGAACATGCAGCCGCCGGACGCCCTGCTGAAGCGCGGGATCATGAGCCTGCCCACCCTGGGCGACGGCCGCCAGTCGGGCACCGCCGACAGCCCCTCGATCCTCAACGCCTCGCCCGAAAGCGCGATCGGCGGCGGCCTGTCCTGGCTGCGCACCGGCGACCGGATCCGCATCGACCTCAACACCGGCCAGTGCAACGCCCTGGTGGACGAGGCGACCATCGCCGAGCGGCGCCTGGAGGGCATCCCCGCCGTGCCGGCCACCATGACGCCCTGGCAGGAAATCTACCGCGCCCATACCGGCCAGCTGGAAACCGGCGCGGTGCTGGAGTTCGCGGTCAAGTACCAGGACCTGGCGAGCAAGCTGCCGAGGCATAACCACTAGAGCATTTTTCGAGCGAAGTGGTTCCGGTTCGTGTGAAGAAAAGTGCGTCAAAACAGAAGATTAGAGCTCACGGCCTGACGCAGTCAGGTCGGGAAATGCTCTAAAGGGGCGGACGGTGACAGGCCCATGGGCCTGTCACCCACCTCGGCCGGCGACGCCGGCGAGCCCTATCGATCAGCGCCCATGCCAGGCCAGGCGCGCAAGGCCGCCTGGACCGTCGCCAGCAAGGACGCGCGGCTCGCGCCGTCCCGGGCGAGCACGGACATCCCCTGTATGACGGCCATGACCAGCCCCGAAAGCTCGGCCGGGTTCGTGGTCAACGGGAGCGCGCCGTCGGCGATGTCTCGCTGAATTCTCTCATCAAGGCGCCGTTGCACGCCACGCCGGATGTCTGCGACGGCCTGTTGCACGTCGCAGGACGCCGCCGACCCGCTGGCCGTCGCGCTGGCAAGCAGGCAGCCCCTGGGCGTCTCCTCGCCGGTATAGGCGGTGGCGGCTGCGGTCATCAGGTCACGCGCCGCCTCCAAGGCGCTGGGCGCATCGCCGATGGCCCGCGCCATGACGTCTGGATCGCCCGCATACAGCCGCACGGCTTCCAGGAACAACTGCTTCTTGTCGCCAAACGCGGTGTAGAGGCTGGGCGCCGTCACGCCCATGGCGGCGGTCAGGTCGGCCACCGACGTGGTCTCGTAGCCATGACGCCAAAAGGTCAGCATCGCGGTCTGAAGGGCGACCTCCCGGTCGAACGACAGCGGGCGGCCAAGACGCCGTGGACGTTGCGGGTCAACATATTCCATAGCGACCACTATGGAATATGTTGACCCGCCGATGCAAGAGAGTCATGACTTTCGTAGCAACCGCTATGAAAGTCAGATCCTCATGTCGCTCACCGCCTTCCGCACCCTGGGTCGCTCCGGCCTCGTCGTCAGCCCCCTGGCCCTCGGCACGATGACCTTTGGGCCGGGCGCCTGGGGCGCCGACGAGGCGACCTCGCGCCAGATCTTTCAGGCCTACCGCGCGGCGGGCGGCAACTTCATTGACACCGCCGACATCTATTCGGGCGGCGAGAGCGAGCGTCTCGTGGGTCAATTCATCAAGGAGGCCGGCTCGCGCGACGACATCGTGCTGGCGACGAAATTCGCCTTCAACGGATCGGCGAGCCCTTTGACCGCCACCCAGGCCGGCGGCGGGAACCCCAACGCCGGCGGCGCCGGGGCGAAGAACATTCACCGCGCGCTCGACGCATCGCTGAAGCGCCTGGGGACCGACTATGTCGACCTCTACTGGATGCACATCTGGGACGGGGTAACGCCCATCGAGGAGATCGTGCAGACGCTGGGCGACTTGGTGCGGGCCGGCAAGATCCGCTACTATGGCCTCTCCGACATGCCCGCGTGGCTGGCGATGAAAGCCGCCACCATCGCCGCCGAACGGCGCGTGCCGGGACCGATCGCAATCCAGGTGGAATACTCCCTTGTCGCGCGCGACGTCGAAAGCGAGCATGTGCCGGCCGCCCGTGAAGGCGGCATGGGCGTGATGCCGTGGAGTCCGCTGGCGGGCGGCTTCCTGTCCGGCAAGTACCGCCGCGAAGACACCAAAAACACCGGCCGGCTCAGCGGCCCCAACCCGTTCGGCGACAGCAAGTTCACCGACCGCAACTGGGAGGTTCTCGACACGCTGAAGACAGTCGCGGCCGAACTCGATCGCCCCGTCGCGCAGGTCGCGCTCAGCTGGGTCATGGCCCGCCCCGGCGTCACCGCGACGATCGTCGGCGCGAGCAAGCTGGAGCAGCTTGCCGGAAACATCGCCGCCACGCAGGTCGTGCTCAACGACTCCCAGATGGCGCGCCTGAACGCTGCGAGCGCCCCACCCGCGAGCTTCAGCGCGGGACTGACGTCACCGATGATCCGCCGCATGGTCTTCGGCGGTCATGCTGTCACCGGATGGGGCGAGTAGGTCGCACGACCTGCGGCAAAGTCGAAGACTCAGGCCGCCGCCAAAGCCGCCGGCGTCAAACCTTGATGATGCGCGTGTTGTAGGACGCGACGGCGGCGTCGTGGGTCAGCAGGACCAAGGCCTCCGTCAGCCCCTGGGCGATCAGCAGGCGATCGAACGGGTCGGCGTGGACGCGCGGCAGGGTTTCGACGATGACCGCCTGCTGCGGCGTGATCGGGATCAGCAAATAGCCGGCGGCGGCGAACAGCACCTGGGCCTCATGGGCGCCGATCGGCATGGCGCCCGGACCTTGGCGGTCGAGGCCATGCTTGATGGCGATCTCCCAGAGCGTCACCGCGCTGACGCAGATCTCATTGGCCGGGTCGAGGATCAGGTCGCGCGCCGCCTGCGTCAGGCGGGGATCGTCGGTCAGGGTCCACAAGGCGATGGGGGTGTCGAGCAGCAGCCTCAATCGCGCGGATCGAGGAACAGCACCGCCACCTCGGCGTCCTGGGCGGCCGTGTCGGCCGGGGCGACGAACAGGCCCTTGGCGATGCCGATTCTGACCGGCGTCCTGGCCGCCGTCGTCATGGGGATGAGCCGCGCGGCAGGCCGGCCATTGCGCGCGATCACCACTTGGTCGGTTTCGCCGCTCTCCACAGCCTCCACCAACTTGGAAAGCTGCGACTTGGCGTCGTGCATGTTGACTGTGCGCATGGTCGGGCTCGCGATTAGCTAATCTTAGCTCGCACAAGACCAACCCTACGGAAAGGCCGCCAACGCCGCTTGCGGGCTGATACCGGTAACACTAAGGTCAAGCTCAATGAGCGGTCCGCCAAGGACCGCTCCGCGTACAAACGGGCCTTCGGGCCACATCGGGGAAGAAACCGTGGCATCAGTCATCAACGCCGGCCCAAGCCCGGGCATGAGCGCCGTGGGCGGCCCCAATGGGGGCAAGGTCAACATGGCCTTCATCGCCGCCATCGTCGCGGTCGCCACCATCGGCGGCTTCATGTTCGGCTACGACAGCGGCGTCATCAACGGCACGCAGGAAGGCCTGGAGAAGGCTTTCAGCCTCAGCAAGCTGGGCACCGGCCTCAATGTCGGGGCCATCCTGATCGGCTGCGCGTTTGGCGCCTTCGCCGCCGGCCGCCTGGCCGACGTCTGGGGCCGCCGCACGGTGATGATCATCGCCGCCCTGTTGTTTCTGGTCAGCGCCATCGGCTCGGGCGCGGCCCACACCTCCACCGTGTTCATCATCTTTCGCCTGATCGGCGGCCTGGGCGTGGGCGCAGCCAGCGTGCTGTGCCCGGTCTATATCTCCGAAGTGACGCCGGCCAATATCCGCGGCCGGCTGTCGTCGGTGCAGCAGATCATGATCATCACCGGCCTGACCGGCGCCTTCCTGGCCAACTACATTCTGGCCCACACCGCCGGCAGTTCGACCGCCCCGTTCTGGCTGGGCTTGCCCGCCTGGCGCTGGATGTTCTGGATGCAGACCATTCCGGCCGCCATCTTCTTCTTCGCCCTGCTGTCGATCCCGGAAAGCCCGCGCTACCTGGTGGCCAAGGGCAAGGAGGCCGAGGCCGAAAAAATCCTGTCGCGCCTGTTCGGGGCCGGCCAAGGCGCCGCCAAGGTCGCCGAGATCCGCGCCTCGCTGTCGGCAGACCACAAGCCGAAGTTCTCGGACCTGCTGGACCCTACCACCCACAAAGTGCGCGCCATCCTCTGGGCCGGTCTCGTGCTGGCCGTCTTCCAGCAACTGGTCGGCATCAACATCGTCTTCTACTATGGCTCGGTGCTGTGGCAGTCGGTGGGCTTCACCGAGGACGACAGCCTGAAGATCAACATCCTGTCGGGCGCCCTGTCGATCCTGGCCTGTCTGCTGGCCATCGGCCTGATCGACAAGATCGGCCGCAAGCCGCTGCTGCTGATCGGCTCGGCCGGCATGGCCGTGACCCTGGGCCTGCTGACCTGGTGCTTCTCGACCGCCACCACCGTCAACGGCGCCCTGCAACTGGCGGGCGACACCGGCCTGATCGCCCTGGTCTCGGCCAATGCCTATGTGGTGTTCTTCAACCTCAGCTGGGGTCCGGTGATGTGGGTCATGCTGGGCGAGATGTTCCCCAACCAGATGCGCGGCCCGGCCCTGGCCGTCGCCGGCTTCGCCCAATGGATCGCCAATTTCGGCATCTCGGTCAGCTTCCCGTCGATGGCCGCCAAGAGCCTGCCGATGACCTATGGCTTCTACGCCCTGAGCGCCGTGGTCTCGTTCTTCCTGGTCCAGAAGCTGATCCAGGAGACACGCGGCAAGGAACTCGAGGCGATGCAGGGCTAAGGCGCCATTTCCCTCCCCAAAAAATGGGGAAGGAAAGAATTCAAAAACGCCCGGGGGCTATGCCTCCGGGCGTTTTTCGTTTCATGCTGACAGCGTTATCGGCGATGACACCGGTAGACATCAGTCGAAAAGGCCCGATAGGCTAGCGGTATCATTGAAGCGACGAGCCAACGTCGCGCGCGTTCAGGGAGGGAAACACATGGTCGATCTCAATCGCCGAGGCGCGCTGGGCGCGGTCTTCACCGGCGCCGCCGCAGCCGCTCTTCCCACGATCGCCGACGCCGCGACCGCCGCCGCCAAGCCCGCCGCGACCTGGGCCAAGGGCGTCGAGGGCCAGCGCAAGGCCGATCTCGGAGACGGGACCTTCCTCAACCCCATCCTGGCTGGCGACCATCCCGACCCGTCGATCCTCAAGGACGGCGAGGTCTATTACATGACCCACTCGTCGTTTGACGCCTATCCGGGCCTGCTCATCTGGCGCTCGACGGATCTCGTCAACTGGACCCCGGTCGGCCCGGCCCTGAAGACCAATGTCGGCTCGATCTGGGCGCCCGAGCTCTGCAAGCACAACGGCCGCTACTACATCTTCTTGCCGGCCAAGTTTCCCGACAACAACACCAGCTATGTGATCTGGGCCGACCAGATCGAGGGTCCGTGGAGCGAGCCGGTCGATCTGAAGCTGCCGCGCTATATCGACCCCGGCCATGTGGTCGACGAACACGGCGTGCGCTGGCTGTTCCTGTCGGGTGGCGACCGCATCCAGTTGGCGCCCGACGGACTGTCCACCATCGGCAAGCCCGAGCACGTCTATGATCCCTGGCATTATCCGGAGGACTGGGACGTCGAGGGCTTCTCGCCCGAGGGCCCCAAGGTCACCAAGCGCGGCGACTACTATTACCTGGTCACCGCCGTGGGCGGCACGGCCGGCCCGCCGACCGGCCACATGGTCATCGTCGCGCGGTCCAAGTCGTTGGCCGGTCCCTGGGAGAACGATCCGAAAAACCCCATCGTGCGCACCACCGACAATAGCGAAAAGTGGTGGTCGCGCGGCCACGCCACCTTGGTCCAGGGTCCGGCCGGCGACTGGTGGACCGTCTATCACGGCTACGAAAACGGCTTTTATACCCTGGGCCGCCAGACCCTGCTGGCCCCGGTGACCTGGACCAAGGACGGCTGGTTCGAGGTCGGCGGCGGCGATCTGTCCAAGCCGCTCCCCAAGCCCAAGGGTGGCAAGGTGGGTCCCCACGGCCTGGCTTTGTCGGACGACTTCGGCGCCGACAAGCACGGCGTGCAATGGAACTTCTTCGATCCCAAGCCGGGCGAGCACGACCGCATCAGCCGGTCCGGCGGCGTCATGACCCTGAAGGGGGCCGGGGAAGCCCCCAGCACCGGCGCTCCGCTGATCTTCGTCAACGGCGACCAAGCCTATGAGATCGAGTGCGAGATCGAGGTCGATGCCGACACGCGGGCCGGCCTGATCCTGTTCTATGATCGCCAGCTCTATTGCGGCCTGGGCTTCGACACCAAGAACTTCGTCACTCATCAGTACGGCATCGAGCGCGGGCGGCCGGCCAATCCGCAGGGGTCGAAGATGCTGATGCGGCTGAAAAACGACCGCTGCATTGTGTCCTTCCACACCAGCGGGGACGGCGGCGCGACCTGGAAGCGGTTCGACCGCGGCATGGAGGTCTCGGGCTACCACCACAATGTGCGCGGCGGCTTCCTGATGTTGAAGCCGGGCCTCTACGCGGCCGGCAAGGGCTCGGCGCGGTTCAAGGGCTTCAAATACCGGGCGCTGGCATAATCCATGTTGTCATCCCGGACAAGCGCGTCGCGCGGAGATCTGGGACCGACGCGTGAACGCCGGCGCTTCCGGCGGTCCCGGATCGGCGGTCGTCCGGACCTTGTCCGGGATGACAATCGTTTGGTGGAAAGATCGATGACGCTCAAGCCCCTCCTCCTCGCCGCCGCCCTCCTGATCGCGACGCCCGTCCTCGCCCAGGCCCCGGCTGATCCGCCGCCGTTCAAGGCGACCAAGATCATCCTGGTCGGCGACTCGACCACGGCGGTGCGCAGCGGCTGGGGCGGGGCGTTCTGCGGCCAGCGGGTGACGTCGGCCGTGGCCTGCGTAAACCTTGGGCGCGGCGGGCGCAGCACCAAGACCTATCGCAGCGAAGGATCCTGGACCCTGGTCCTCTCCGAGATGAAGGCCGGGGGCTTCGCCGACACCTATGTGCTGATCCAGTTCGGCCACAACGACGCCTATGGCCGGGCCGAGCGCCTGACCGACCTGAAGACCGAGTTTCCGACCAATCTGAAGCGCTATGTCGCCGACGTGCGCGCGGCGGGCGCCCATCCGGTGCTGGTGACCCCACTGTCACGCCGACAGTTCAGCGACGGCAAGCTGGTCGACGACCTGATCCCGTGGGCCCAGGCCATCCGCGCCGTCGCCGCCGAAACCGCCACGCCGCTGGTCGACTTGAACGCCCGCAGCGCCGCCGCCGCTCAGGCGCTAGGCCCCGTGAAGGTGGCGGACTGGGCCGAGGGGCCGCCCTCGGCGGAGGTGGCCAAGGCCCTGGCGACCGGCACGACGGTCGGCGTGAAGTTCTATGAGCCGCCGATCCCAGGCGCCGTCGCCGTGCCGATGCCCGCGCCGGGCGCGCCGGGCGAGGCGCCCTTCGACTATACCCACCTGGGTCCGGTGGGGGCGGAGGCTTGCGCGACGATCGTGGCTGAAGCGTTGGCGAAGGCGGTTCCGGAGTTGGCGCGGGTCTTGGCGCCGTAGAGCTGAGACGCCCCTACTTCACCCAAGCCGGTCCGCTGAACTCCGTCTCGATCCGCACATCCACCGCGTCGCTGACGCCCATGGTCGTGCCCGG
Source organism: Caulobacter sp. DWR3-1-2 (assembly GCF_049896225.1). Taxonomy (NCBI): domain Bacteria; kingdom Pseudomonadati; phylum Pseudomonadota; class Alphaproteobacteria; order Caulobacterales; family Caulobacteraceae; genus Caulobacter; species Caulobacter sp. DWR3-1-2. The sequence goes on from NZ_JAFCTW010000002.1 coordinate 371,638, forward strand.
GGCCGGCACGCCGAAGCCCATGCCGAAGTGGGAGCGCTTGAACACGCCGTGGGCCGAAAAGCCGATGCGGGCGTGCGGGTCCATGTCGAAGCCCGCATAGCCGCCGTTGAAGGTCGCTTCCAGCACCACTGGCTTGGTGACGCCATGCAGGGTCAGGTTGCCGGTCATCTTCGCCTTATTGGCGCCGGTGACCTCGATCTTGGTCGAGCGGAAGGTGATGGCCGGATATTTCGCGGCGTCGAACCAGGATGGCCCGGTCAGTTCGTCGCGGAAGCCGGCCGGCGGGCTGGGGATCACCAGGGAGCGCGGGTCGATCGTCGCCTCTATGCTGGCCGCCGCCGGATTGGCCGGGTCGAATTTCAGCTTGGCGTCGAAGGCGGCGAACTGGGCCGTATATTGCGAAAAGCCGAGATGGCCGACCTTGAACACCACCGTCGAGTGGCTCTTGTCGAGCGTGTAGTCGCCGGCCGGAACCTGAGGCATGGCGGGCTGAGCGGGGCCGGCGGCCGGCGTCGCCGGCGGGGCGGCCTCCCTGTCGGCGGGCGGCGAACAGGCGGCCAGTGCGGCCGCGGCCGCGACGGCCATCAGGGCCAAACGGAAGGGCCGGCGGCGGGTTGGCGCGGTCATGGTGGGCTCCCTCGAACTTTTGTCAGCGTCGTCAGCCCAAGGACGAAGCTGGGGACGATGATCCGACATCGCGGCGCGGACTTTGTTGGCCCCGCTTCCCCGCACCCCTAGCTGAGCAGCTGCCGCACGGTGGCGCCCAGCACGCGGGCCAGGGCCTGGCGGTCGGTGTCGGGATGGTTGACCGCGCGCATGATCATGCCGTCGAACAGCATGCCGACCACTTCGCTGCGGGCATGGAACTCCGCATCGCTCCAAGCGGGATTGCGGCTGCGCTCCAGCATGCCGCGGGCGAAGGCGCGTTCCTGTTCGTCGGCGGCGCGGACAATGCAGGCCACCTTGGGATTGCGCGCCGCCTCGGCCAGCACTTCCAGCACCAGGGCCGCGCGGCGCAGGTCGAAGCATTTGTCGACTGCCTCGGGCAGGTGCTCGGTCATGGCGTCCAGCAGGTCGCCAGGCCGGCTTTTCATCTCGGCGAACTTCTCGCGCATCTCGGCCAGGTCCTGGGCGACGATGGCGGCGATGATCGCCTCCTTGTTCTCGAAATAGCGATAGATCTGGCCGACACTGAGACCCGCCGCCTTGGCGATCTCGGCCATGCTGGCGCCATGGAACCCGGCCTGGCGCACGCAGTCGCAGGCCGCGTCAAGAATCTGCTGGCGTCGGGCTTCCGGCGTCGGCCTGCACACGGCCTGGGCTTCGTCGTCCATGGAAAGCTACAAGTCCCAATTAAATTTCCGTCGCGTCAACCTGGACGGAACCCCCGAGGTTGACTTGCGACAACCCCGGAACTATGTCCAGCCCGATTGAGAATGAACGTTCATTCTCATGTTGGTTACCACCAGGGCCTCGTCAAGGCCAAGCGCCTGCGGCGCCCTGTCGCTCCTGGGGTTTCTCTATGTCCGTCAACCTTTCTCGCGCCGTCCTTTCGGCGGCCTGCCTCGCGGCCATCGCGCTGACCCTGGCCGCCTGTGGCCAAGGCAAGGGCGCGGGCGGGGCCGGCGGCATGGGACCGCGCGGCCCCTCGCCGGTGGGCGTGATCATCGCCAGGATCGAGCCGGTCACCCTGACCTCCGAACTGACCGGCCGCACCTCGGCCCACCTGATCTCCGAGGTGCGTCCGCAGGTCGGCGGCATCGTCAAGGCGCGGCTGTTCCAGGAAGGCGGCTATGTCCGCGCCGGTCAGGCGCTGTACCAAATCGACGCCGCGACCTATCAGGTCGCCTATAACAGCGCCGCTGCGGGTCTCGCCCAGGCCCAGGCCCAGGCTACCGCCGCCCGTCTCAAGGCCGAGCGCTACAAGGGCCTGGTCGAGATCAACGCAGTCTCCAAGCAGGACAATGACGACGCCCAGGCCGCGTCCCTGACGGCCGCCGCCAATGTCGCCGCCCAAAAGGCCGCCGTCGACGGCGCCCGCATCAATCTGGGCTATACCCGCGTGCTCGCCCCGATCTCGGGCCGCATCGGCAAGAGCACGGTGACCCCGGGCGCCCTGGTCACCGCCAGCCAGGCCACGGCCCTGGCCACGGTGCAGGACCTGTCGAAGATCTATGTCGACCTGACCCAGTCGTCCTCGGACATGCTGAAGCTGCAGAGCGCCCTGAACAGCGGCCAGCTGGGCCGCTCGGGTTCGGCTCAGGTGACCCTGAAGCTGGAAGACGGCTCCACCTATCCCGTGCCCGGCCGCCTGGAGTTCTCCGACGTCAGCGTCGATCCCACCACCGGGTCGGTCGGCCTGCGCGCCACCTTCGACAATCCCAATGGCGTGCTGCTGCCGGGCATGTATGTCCGCGCCATTCTCGGCAAGGGCGTGGCCAATGGCGGCATGCTGATCCCGCAAGCGGCCGTCAGCCGTGATCCCAAGGGCAACGCCACCGTGATGGTGGTCGGCGCCAAGAGCCTGGCCGAGCCACGTGTCGTGGTCGCCAGCCAGACGATCGGCGACAAGTGGCTGGTGACCTCGGGCCTGAAGCCGGGTGACCAGGTCATCGTCGAAGGCCTGCAGAAGGTGCGCCCCGGCGCGCCGGTCAAGGCCGCCGTCATCACCGCTCCTGCTACCTCTGCTCAACGCTAAGGCCGGTCCCCGATGCTTTCCCGTTTCTTCATCGACCGGCCGATCTTTGCCTGGGTCGTGGCCATCGTCATCATGCTGGCGGGGGCCCTGGCCATCCGCAGCCTGCCGATCGCCCAATATCCCAACATCGCCCTGCCCCAGGTCGCGGTGACCGCCGTCTATCCCGGCGCCTCGGCCAAGACCGTCGAGGACAGCGTCACCCAGGTCATCGAGCAGAAGATGAAGGGCCTCGACGGCCTGGACTACATGGCCTCGACCAGCGACAACTCGGGCCGGGCCACGACGACCCTGACCTTCAAGGCCGGCACCGATATCGACATCGCCCAGGTGCAGGTCCAGAACAAGCTGCAGACCGCCACCGCCCTGCTGCCGCAGGAAGTGCAGCAGCAAGGCCTGGCAGTGGCCAAGTCGGCCCGGAACTTCCTGCTGGTGGTCGGCATGTATTCGGAGGATCCGAAGACCACCGCCACCGACCTGGCCGACTACATCTCCAGCAACCTGCAGGACCCGCTGAGCCGCGTCGACGGCGTGGGCGACATCCAGATGTTCGGCTCGCAATACGCCATGCGCATCTGGTTGGATCCGACCAAGCTGGCCAGCTTCAGCCTGAACCCAGCCGACGTGCAGGCCGCCATCCGGGCCCAGAACGCCCAGGTCTCGGCTGGCCAGCTGGGCGGGGCGCCCAACCTGCCGGGCACGGCCCTGAACGCCACGATCACCGCCCAGTCGCGCCTGACCACCCCGGCCGAGTTCGAGAACATCATCGTCAGGAACAGCGCCGGCGGCGCCATCGTCCACCTGCGCGACGTGGCCCGCGTCGAGCTGGGCGCCGAGAGCTACGGCTTTGGCGCCAAGTACAACGGCAAGCCCGCCGCCGGCATCGCCATCAAGCTGGCGCCCGGCGCCAATGCGCTGGACACGGCCGACGCCGTCAAGAAGCGGGTCGAGGAGCTCTCCAAGACCTTCCCTGCCGGCTATCAGTACGTAGTCCCCTACGACTCCACGCCTTTCGTGAAGCTGTCGATCGAGGAGGTCATCAAGACCCTGATCGAGGCCATCATCCTGGTCTTCATCGTCATGTTCCTGTTCCTGCAGAACTGGCGCGCCACGCTGATCCCGACCATCGCCGTGCCCGTTGTGCTGCTGGGCACCTTCGGAATCCTGTCGATCTTCGGCTATTCCATCAACACTTTGACCATGTTCGGCCTGGTGCTTGCCATCGGCCTGCTGGTCGATGACGCCATCGTCGTGGTCGAGAACGTCGAGCGGGTGATGAGCGAGGAAGGCCTGTCGCCCGTCGAGGCCACGCGCAAGTCGATGGACGAGATCACCGGCGCCCTGGTCGGCATCGCCTTGGTGCTGGCCGCAGTGTTCGTGCCCATGGCCTTCTTCAGCGGCTCGCAGGGCGTGATCTATCGCCAGTTCTCGATCACCATCGTCTCGGCCATGGGTCTGTCGGTGCTGGTCGCCCTGGTGCTGACCCCGGCCCTCTGCGCCACTCTGCTGAAGCCGGCTCGCCCGGGCCATGGCGAGCCTTTGCGGACAGACCGTACGGGTCCGCTGGGCGGGGTCGTGAATTTCTTCAACCGGTTCTTCAACTGGTTCAACCGCAGCTTCGACCATATGAGCCGCAACTATCAGGGCTCGGTGCGCGGCATCCTGGGCAAGAGCGCCCGCTGGATGCTGGCCTATGGCGTGGTCATACTGGTGATGGGCTTCCTGTTCATCCGCCTGCCCAGCGCCTTCCTGCCGGAAGAGGACCAGGGCACGATGTTCACCATCGTCCAACTGCCGCCGGGCGCCACCGAGGAACGCACCCAGCGGGTGCTGGACCAGGTGCGCGACCACTTCCTGGTCGACGAGAAGGACGCGGTGCAGGCGGTGTTCACCGTCGCCGGCTTCAGCTTCAGCGGCGCCGGCCAGAACGCCGGCCTGGCCTTCGTTCGGATGAAGGACTTCGACGAGCGCAAGGCCGCCCGGCTCAAGACCCCGGCCGTCGCCGGCCGCGCCATGGGCAAGTTCATGCAGATTCGCGACGCCATGGTCTTCGCCATCGTGCCGCCGGCCGTGCCGGAACTGGGCACCTCCTCGGGCTTCGACTTCCAGCTGCAGGACATCGGCGGCGTCGGCCACGAGGCCCTGCTGGCGGCGCGCAACCAGGTGCTCGGCATGGCGGCAAAAGACCCGGCCCTGGCCGGCGTCCGCCCCAACGGCCAGGACGACACCCCGCAGCTGAAGATCGACATCGACCAGGCCAAGGCCGGGGCGATGGGCCTGACCACGGCCGACATCAACGCCGCGCTGAGCACCGCCTGGGGCGGGGCCTATGTGAACGACTTCATTGACCGGGGCCGGATCAAGAAGGTCTATGTCCAGGCCGACGCGCCCTATCGCATGCGGCCCGAGGACCTCAACAACTGGTACGTCCGCACCGGCAGCGGCGCGATGGCGCCGTTCAGCGCCTTTGCCACCACCCGCTGGGTCTACGGTTCGCCGCGCCTGGAGCGCTATAATGGCCTGTCGTCGATGAATATCCAGGGAGCCCCAGCCCCAGGCAAGAGCTCGGGCCAGGCCATGGACGCCATGGAAAAGATCGCCGCCCAGCTGCCCCCGGGCATCAGCTTCGAATGGACCGGCCTGTCGGCCCAGGAACGCGAGTCGGGCAGCCAGGCGCCCGCCCTCTATGGCGTCTCGATCCTGGTGGTCTTCCTGCTGCTGGCGGCGCTTTATGAGAGCTGGTCGATCCCGCTGTCGGTGATCCTGGTCATTCCACTGGGCATCGTCGGCGCCCTGCTGGCCACCACCCTGCGCGGCCTGTCCAACGACATCTACTTCCAGGTGGGCCTGCTGACGACCATGGGCCTGGCGTCCAAGAACGCCATCCTGATCGTCGAGTTCGCCAAGGATCTGCACGAAAAGGGCATGGACCTGGTCGAGGCCACGGTGGAGGCCGTGCGCATCCGTCTGCGGCCGATCATCATGACCTCGCTGGCCTTCATCTTCGGCGTGTTGCCCTTGGCGATTTCGAACGGGGCTGGATCCGGCAGCCAGCACGCCATCGGCACTGGCGTGATCGGCGGCATGATCTCGGCCACCGTCCTGGCGATCTTCTTCGTCCCGTTGTTCTTCGTGATCGTCGAACGGATTTTCAAACCCAAGCCGCGCCATTTCGCCGAGACGCCTGTCACCCCGGCCGAGGGCCACTGAGATGAACTTGCGTAGCCTGACCCTGGCCCTGTTGGCCGCCTCGGCCCTCGGCGCCTGCACCCTGGCCCCCGCCACCGTGCGTCCGGCCCTGGCGGTCGACAACGCCTGGCCGGTCGCGGCCTCGAATACCGGCTCTAGGGTCACCGCCACCGACCTGGGTTGGCGCGAGGTGTTCGAAGACCCGCGCCTGCAAGGCGTCATCGAGATGGCCCTCAGCAACAACCGCGACCTGCGGGTGGCGGTGCTGAACATCGAGCGGGCCCGCGCCCAGTACCGCATTCAGCGCGCGGCGCTCATTCCGGGCATCGACGCCTCGGCGATGGGGACCCGAGGCCAGAGCTCATCGTCGCAAACGGCCAATATCCCCGGCGTGGCGGTCGGTCGCGACATCGAGAGCTACTCGGCCGGCGTCGGCGTCACGTCCTACGAACTGGACATTTTCGGCCGCGTGCGCAGCCTCAAAGACGCGGCGCTGCAGAGCTATCTGGCCACCCACGAAAACAGCCGCGCGATGCAGATCAGCCTGATCGCCCAGACGGCCGGCACGTGGCTGACCCTGGCCGCCGACCAGGACCTGCTGGCCCTGTCGCAAGAGACCCTGTCCACCCGCGACCAGTCCATGACCCTGATCCGCCGGCGCTTCGAGGCCGGCGCGATCTCGCAGCTGGAAGTGCGCGAGGCCGAGACCCTGGTCGAGAACGCCCGCTCCGACGTGGCGACCTACCTGGCCCAGGTCGAGCAGGACAGGAACGCCCTGCGGCTGGTGGTCGGCGCCGATGCGCCGAACGACCTGCTGCCGGCCGGCGGGCTGGTCACCGCCCAGATCCTGCCCGACCTGCCGGCTGGCCTGCCTTCGGACGTGCTGACCCGTCGCCCCGACGTGCTGGCCGCCGAGCACGGCCTGGCCGGCGCCAACGCCAATATCGGCGCGGCCCGCGCGGCCTTCTTCCCCAGCATCAGCCTGACCGGCCAGACCGGCGTGGCCAGCAACGATCTGGGCGGCCTGTTCGACAGCGGCAGCGGCGCCTGGAGCTTCACGCCGCGCATCAGCCTGCCGATCTTCAACGGCGGGGCCAATATGGCCAATCTCGACAGCGCCAAGGCCGGCCGCGACATCGCCATAGCCCAGTACGAACGGGCCGTGCAGACCGCGTTCCGCGAAGTCTCCGACGGCTTGGCCGTCCAGGCCACCATCCAGGACCGGGTCGGCTCGCAGGAGCGCCTGGTCGCCGCCGCCAACGACACGGTCCGCCTGTCGCGGGCCCGCTACGGCGCGGGGATCGACAGCTCGCTCAGCCTGCTCGACTCCGAGCGCACGCTCTATACGGCCCGGAAGGGCTTGATCAACACCCGCCTGGTGCGCGCCACCAACCTGGCCACCCTCTACAAGGCCCTCGGCGGCGGCGCCCCCGCCGCGCCGGGGACCTAGAGGATTTCCCGACCTGACTGCGTCAGGCCGTGAGCTCTAATCTTCTGTTTTGACGTATTTTTCTTCACGCGAACCGGAACCACTTCGCTCGAAAAATGCTCTAGACGGACCACGCGATCCCCCATGCGCCCCCTCCCCCAAGCGTGCCATTTTCCTTCTCCCCTTGCGGGAGAAGGACGCGATAGCAAGATCGCTGAATTGGGTATGCGGAGCGGGCCCTACCTTACCCGCTTCCATACCGAGATCGGGATCGTCCCGTCTGCCGCCGCCGGCACCTGGTAGCTCAGTTCCTCGCCCTTCAGCTCATATCGCCGCTTCTGCTCCGTGCCCTCCCAATTGGGATAGGACGCGCCCTCGATTCGGAAGGTCAGCACGTGGGCCGGCGCGTCGATCGTCACAGTCCCATAATGGGTGCTCGACCCCAGCACGGCGCTCTCGAACTCGGCCGCCGTGCCCTTGCGCTTGTCGGCCAAGGCGAACCTCGGCCGCTCCGCCTTGAAGATCTGCAGGCTGTAACGGCCTTGGTCATCGACAATCAGCCGGCCCTTGGGCGCCTCGCCATAGCCGTGGGTGCGCGCCCCGCCGGGATGCAGGTCGTCGGCGGCGACCAAGATCCAGGTCCCCCCCAGCGATGGCTCGGCCGCGTGCGCCGCCGAGACCGACAAGGCCGCTAACGTCAAACCGAAAGCCACGCCCCATGGCCGCGTCGTGGTCGTGCTCATGTCGATCTCCAGTGATAACTTGTTTGACAGGTTACTTGTGCACCTTCGACGACGCATCCTAACCTGTCAATTCGGTTACTGGACAGGAACGCATGATCGCGAAGGCGGAAATCCGCGACGGCTTCAAGTTTCGAGGCGGCCGCCTGGCGCTCGACCTGCCGGCGACGGTGACCGGTCGCCTGGGCGCCGCGCCCCGCGACCTGCTGGCCACGCCCGCCGATCTCGATCGCTGGCTGGTCGCCGCTGGCTTGGCCGAGGTCTCGCCCAGCGCCACCGACGGCAACCTGGTCCAGGCCCGCGGCCTGCGCGAGGCGCTCTATCGCCTGGCCTTGGCCCGCGCCAAGGGCGGCGACCTGCCGAGCCTCGACCGCGAGCTGATCAATGGCTTCGCCGCCCTGCCCGCCGCCCCGCCCTGGCTGGGCGAGGATGGCCGCGCTCGGTTGTTTGGCGATGCGCGCAGCCTATTGGCCGGCCTGGCCCGTGAAAGCGTCGACCTGCTGGGCGGCGAGCTCTCCGACCGCATCCGCCAGTGCGAAGGCCCGCCCTGCGCGGTGCTGTTCCTCGACACCTCCCGCAAGGGAGACAGGCGGTGGTGCTCGATGACCGCGTGCGGAAACAGGGCGAAGGCGGCAGGGTTTCGGAAGCGGGAGCGGTCTCTCTAATTCCGCTCATCCCGGCGAATGCCGGGACCCAGACCCCTTAGCGGTGAGGATGACGGGAAGAGCTCGACGCCTATGGCGTCAGCCTCAGCTATTCCATCTCGGTCCCGGCATTCGCCGGGATGAGCGGGTTTTTGGCGGGATTACAACGGCAGCTGCACCGTGCTCTTAACCTCTTCCAGCACGGCATAGGTCCGCGTCTCGCGCACCCCCGGCATCTTGACCAAAATGTCGCCCAGGAACCCGCGATAGGCCTCCATGTCGCGCACCCGGGCCTTGATCAGATAGTCGAAGCCCCCGGCCACCATGTGGCACTCCAGGATCTCGGGCGCGCGGCGCACGGCGGCGGCGAAGTCCTCGAACATCTCGCCGGTCGTGCGGTCCAGCACCACCTCGACGAAGATCAGCAGGGCGCGGTCGACCTTGGCCGGGTCGAGCAGCGCCACATAGCCGAGGATGAAACCGCGCTCGCGCAGCCGCCGCACACGGTCGAAGGTGGCGGCCGGTGACAGGTTGCAGCGTTTGGCCAGCTCGGCGTTGGTGATACGGCCATCGACCTGCAGCACCCGTAAAAGTCGGCGATCGGTATCATCTAGAGCAGACATGGACTTTTCCCGTTTTAACCGAAGATAATTCGGAAATTGATCCGAACAAACAAAGCACCTTCGATCATGTCGGCGCTATACCCTCAATCGTCCTAGCAAGCTTGGCCGCGCCACTCCCCCCCTCGGCGTTTCCAGGCGGCAGGATCGCCCCGCGCAAGCGGCGGCCGTCGCGGCGCGCCTCTCCCCCGTTGAGCGCCGCGCGAGAGCGGAAGGGGCACGCGACCTCCCCCCGTAACGTGTCCCTTCCCACCGCTCTCCTTCCCGCCCAATGTGCCGTCGACATGCTCCCGAGCGACCTCGCGGCGCGCCTGGAGCGAATGACTGGTCTCGCCGATTTTACCGAAGATTACACGGACCAGCCACCGAACAAACGAAGCACCTTTGGCCGATGTCGCGATAGACCGATGATATTCCATTAACGAGGCGACCATGACCGACTGGGACACGCTGGACGACGGCAAGTACCGCGACGAGGCCGCGGTGATCGCCGACCTGCTAGCCGCCCAGCCCCTGAGCCTGGAGGATCGCGCCGCCATCCGCGCCGAGGCCGAGGCCCTGGTGCGCGGCGCCCGCCGCAGCGTCCGCAAGCAGGGCGTGGTCGAAAGCTTCCTGCAGGAGTTTTCGCTCGGCACCCGCGAGGGCCTGGCCCTGATGTGCCTGGCCGAGGCCCTGCTGCGCACCCCTGACGACGACACCCGCGACAAGCTGATCGCCGAGAAGATCGGCTCGGCCGACTGGGCTTCCCACTTGGGCGGCAGCGACAGCCTGTTCGTCAACGCCTCGACCTGGGGCTTGATGCTGACCGGCAAGCTGGTCGAGCCCGACGACCAGGCCCAGCGGGATTTGCCGGCGTTTATCAAAAAGATCGCCGGCCGCCTGGGCGAGCCGGTGATCCGCGCCGCCGTCGGCCAGGCCATCCGCATCATGGGCGAGCAGTTCGTGCTGGGCCGCACCATCGAGGCGGCCATCAAGCGCGCCGCCCACGACAACGACATCTGCAGCTTTGACATGCTGGGCGAAGGCGCCCGCACCGCCGCCGACGCCGCCCGCTATGAGAAGTCCTATGCCGACGCGATTCAAACCGTCGGCAAGCTGTCCAACCGCGCCGGCCCGGAAGCCGGCCACGGCGTGTCGATCAAGCTGTCGGCCTTGACCCCGCGCTATGAGGCCACGCAAGAGGCCCGCGTCTGGGACGAACTCTATCCGCGCATCCTGCGCCTGGCGCTGATCGCCGCAGAGCATGATTTAAGCTTCACGATCGACGCCGAAGAGGCGGACAGACTGGCGTTGTCGCTGAAGCTGCTGGACCGCCTGTGCCGCGAGCCGGAACTGGGCGACTGGACCGGCCTGGGCCTGGCTGTCCAGGCCTATCAGAAGCGCTGCCCCGAGGTGATCGCCCGCCTCACCGCCCTCTCCAAGGAAACCGGTCGCCGCCTGATGGTCCGCCTGGTCAAGGGGGCCTACTGGGACAGCGAGATCAAGCGCGCCCAGGTCGCCGGCCGGCCGGACTATCCGGTCTACACCACCAAGCCCGCCACCGACCTGTCGTACCTGGTCTGCGCCAAGGCCCTGGTCGCTGCCGCGCCCCACCTCTATGCCCAGTTCGCCACCCACAACGCCCACACGCTGGCGGCCGTGGTGCGCATGGCCAAGAATTCCGGCGTCAAGATCGAGCACCAACGCCTGCACGGCATGGGCGAGGCGCTCTATGCCGCCGCCGACGACCTCTATGACGGCGTCACCCTGCGGGCCTACGCCCCGGTGGGCGGCCACGAGGACCTGTTGCCCTACCTGGTCCGCCGCCTGCTGGAGAACGGCGCCAACACATCGTTCGTCCACGCCCTGCTCGACGAGCGGGTGCCGGTTGAGCAGGTGGTGGTCGATCCGATCACCGCCGTGGAAGCCCACCCCGACCGCCACGCCAAGATCCCGACGCCGACCGATATCTACGGTCCGTGGCGCCGCAACAGCGCTGGCGTCGACCTGTCGGTGAAGGCGGCGCGCGACCGCCTGGCCGCCCACCTCGTCGAACTGGACAAGCTGACCCTGTCGTCCGGCCCGCTGATCGGCGGCAAATTCACGGCCGGCGCGCCGCCGATGCCGGTGGTCAGCCCCGCCGATCCCGACCGCGTGGTGGGCGTCGTCTCCGAGGCCCAACTGCCGCAGATCGACCAGGCTTTCAAGCTGGCTCGCGCCGCCCAGCCCGCCTGGGATCAGGCCGGCGGCCCCGCCCGCGCCGTGGTCCTGCGGTCGATGGGCGACGCCCTGGAAGCCAATATCGAGCGCCTGATCGCCATCCTGTCACGCGAAGCCGGCAAGACCCTGCCCGACGCCGTGGCCGAGGTGCGCGAAGCGGTCGATTTCTGCCGCTACTACGCCAAGCTGGCCGAGGAGCAGTTCGGCCTGGCTGGCGAGACCCTGACTGGACCGGCCGGCGAGACCAACACACTGCGCTTGGCGGGCCGGGGCGTCTTCGTCTGCATCAGCCCGTGGAACTTCCCGCTGGCGATCTTCACCGGCCAGATCGCCGCCGCCTTGGCGGCCGGCAACGCCGTGCTGGCCAAGCCTGCCGAGCAGACGCCGCTGGTCGCCTATGAGGCGGTAAAGCTCTATCACGCCGCCGGCCTGGACCACCGCCTGCTGGCCCTGCTGCCAGGTCGCGGCGAGACGGTCGGCGCGGCCCTGACCGCCCATGACGGCCTGGACGGCGTGGCCTTCACCGGCGGCACCGACACCGCCTGGCGGATCAACCAGACGCTGGCCCAACGCCAAGGCCCGATCGTGCCGTTCATCGCCGAGACCGGCGGCCTGAACGGCATGTTCGTCGATACCACCGCCCAGCGCGAACAGGTGATCGACGACGTGATCCTGTCGGCCTTCGGCAGCGCCGGCCAGCGCTGCTCGGCCCTGCGGCTGCTGTTCCTGCCGGAAGACACCGCCGACGGCTTGATCGAGGGCCTGAAGGGGGCCATGGACGCCCTGGTGATCGGCGACCCGGCCCTGGCTGCCACCGACGTCGGCCCGGTGATCGACGCCGAGGCCAAGGCGGCGCTAGACAAGCATCTCGTCCGCCTGAGACACGAGGCCAAGGTCCTGCACCAGCTTACGGCCCCGGAAGCCGGGACCTTCTTCGCCCCGGTCCTGGCCGAGATCCCCGCCGCCGACTTCCTGGAGCGCGAGGTGTTCGGCCCGGTGCTGCACGTGGTGCGCTATCGGCCCGAGGACCTGGAGCAGGTGGCCGGCGCCCTGGCGGCCCGCCGCTACGGCCTGACCCTGGGCGTTCACTCGCGGATCGAGCGCTTCGCGGCCGACGTGCAGCGCCTGGTCCCAGCCGGCAACTGCTACGTCAACCGCTCGATGACCGGCGCCGTGGTCGGCGTCCAGCCGTTCGGCGGCGAGGGCCTGTCGGGCACCGGCCCCAAGGCCGGCGGGCCCCATGCGCTGCTGCGCTACGCCGTGGAGCGGGCGCTGAGCGTCAACATCACGGCCCAGGGCGGGGATCCGGCGCTGCTGAATCTGTGAGTTGACGATCTCGGCCAGGGGCGGGATTCTGCGTCCATGGCCGATGGATTTGATCTTCACCTGGACGACGAACGGGCCGCCAAACTCAAGGCTCTGGCAGACCGGCTCAACATGTCACCGGAGGACTATGCGGGCCTGTTGATCGATCGGGACCTCGCGAACAGTAATTCGGGGTGGGTCGATCCAGACCCCGCCATCGATGAAGCCATAGCGGACGAGGTTGAGCGCACGGGCGAGGCCATTTCCTGGCCAGAATTTCAGGTGCGGCTCCGGACGTTCGGCGGCCGAGAGGGGTGATCTATTCCATCACCGTCTCTCCTCGGGCAGGCAAGGACGCCGAACGCCTGAACGGGAGACTGATGGAATACGACACCGCCATAGCCGCCCGTTTCGGCGATCTAATGGGCCAGATGCTTATCAGCCTGACCAGACATCCTTTGAGAGGCCGCCCCGTCGGCCCCACGACCCGCGACCCGCGACCCGCGAAGTGAATATTCCTTTCGGACAAGGTGGCTACATCATCCGCTACCGGGTCACTTCCGACCGGGTGATCATCACCCGGATCTGGCACGGGCTAGAAGAACGCCGGTGAGGCTGGACCGCCGCCACTCGGACCTGTCGGCCGGCGGGCCGCATGCCCCGCTGCGCTATGCGGTGGAGCGGGCGCTGAGCGTCAACATCACGGCCCAGGACGGGCATCCGGTGTCGTTGAATCTGTGACTTGACGCCGCCGGCCCAGGGCGGGATTCTTCGCTCATGGCTGACGGCTTTGATCTTCATGTGAACGCTGAAAAGACCGCCAAGCTGAAGGCTTTGGCGGATCGGCTGGACATGTCTCCGAAAGACTATGCCGCCTTGCTGATCGATCGAGAGATCGATCAGGCCGGGCAAGCGCCGATCGATCCTGATCCGGCTATTGACCGGGCTATCATTGAACGCATGAAACGGACCGGCGAGGGAACGGCTTGGCCCGAACTGCGCGATCGGCTTCGCGCGCGCCACCGCCTGTAACGCTCTGCCCCGCCCGGTCATCCTTTCACGCGAAGCGCACGCCGATGTGGCACGCGTCCACGACTGGCTGTTCGAGAAGCATCCTCTCGCGGCCGATCGCTTGCTCGACGTGCTGGCCCAGGCCTTCGAAAGTCTCGGCGAGATTTCGGATCGGGGACGCCCCATCGATGCCGACGGTCTTCGCGAGTTGATCGTGCCCTTCGGCTCATCAAGCTACGTCGTGCGTTACGAACCCGCTGGTGACAGGGTGCGCGTTTCTAGGGTCTGGCATGGGCTGGAAAAACGAACGCCTTGAGTTAGCAAGCCGTCGCTTCTCTGGCCGGCCTCTCGCAGGGCTCGGCGGTCAAGGGCGTAAGGATCAATCCGGCATCGCACTTCTTCGACAACAGCTGTCGCGCCGATCGAACGGGCCGACCACGCTGTACAAAGGCTAAAGGGAGCAGCCTGGGCCATTCTTTCAGAAATCAAGTTCTGGAGTCCCCTCCCCCGCGCCACCGCCCTCCGCTAGTGTAGGCAAAACGGGGGAGCCAACCATGCTGTCGAGACGCCACCTGATGATGGCCGGAGCCGCCCTGATGGCCGTTGGCGACGCGCAGGCCGCCACGCCCGCAAAGGGCTTCGTCACCGTCCGCGACGGCCACCTGACCCTCGACGGCAAGCCCTATCGCTTCGTCGGCGCCAATCTCTGGTACGGGGCCTGGCTGGGCTCCCCAGGCAAGACCGGCGACCGCGCCCGCCTGGGGCGCGAGCTGGACCGGCTGAAGGCCTTGGGCGTCACCAATCTGCGGGTGCTGGGCGCGGGCGAGCGGTCGCCGGCCAAGGTGGCGATCGACCCGACCTTCCGTGGGCCCGGCGAGGACTATGACCAGGATCTGCTGACCGGCCTCGACGTGCTGTTGGCGCAAATGGCCGAGCGCGGCATGAAGGCGGTGATCTATCTCAACAACTTCTGGGACTGGTCAGGCGGCATGCCGGCCTATCTGCGCTGGACCGGCAATGGCGACTGGTTTCAGCAGGGCGATCCGGCCCACCCGTGGCCAGAGTTCGCCGACTATTCGGCGCGCTTCTATGGCGACGCCAAGGCCCAGGTCCTGTTCCAGAACTATGTCCGCGCCTTGGTGACCCGCACCAACGGCGTCACCGGCAAGGCCTATCGCGATGACCCGACCATCATGGCCTGGCAGCTGGCCAACGAGCCGCGGCCGGGCGGCAGCGAGGCGTTCGGGGTCGCCAACCTGCCGACCTATTATCGCTGGATCGCCGAGACCTCGGCCTTCATCAAGGCGCTGGACCGCCGCCACCTGGTGAGCACCGGCAGCGAGGGCGACATGGGCTGCCTGCAGCGCGAGGCCTGCGTGGTCGAGGCCCACAAGCCCGCTAGCATCGACTACCTGACCCTGCACGTCTGGCCCAACAACTGGAACTGGATCGACTTCAAGGATCAGCCCGCGACCTACGCCGCCGGCGAGGCGAAGTGCCGCGACTACATCGCTCGCCACATCGCGCTGGCCAAGGGGCTGGGCAAGCCCCTCGTGATCGAGGAGTTCGGCCTGATCCGCGACGATCGCGCCTTCACGCCCGGCGCTCTGGCCACGTTCAAGGACCGGTTCTACGGCATGGTCTTCGACACCGCCCTGGCCGACATGAAGGCCGGCGGCCCGATCGCCGGGACCAACTTCTGGGCCTGGAACGGCGAGGCCCGCGCGGCCCATCCGGACGCCTGGTTCAAGATGGGCGACCAGGCCTATGTCGGCGATCCGCCGCAGGAGGAGCAGGGGTTGTTCGGGGTGTTCGACGCGGATGTCTCGACGTTGGAGATCATCCGCGAGCACGCAGAGGCGGTGGACGCACTCTAAGTCCTCCCCCTGTGGGGGAGGTGTCGGCGAAGCCGACGGTGGGGGGAGTGTCGGTGAGGTGGGTCTACTCCCGCCACCGGCGCCTTCGCGCCGCCTCCCCCACGGGGGGAGGACCTGCTCGGCTGGCGCTCCGCCCTCCCCAAAAAGTGGATGTCACCGGTGTCATGATCCGTGATAGCCCTTCTTCCGAGCGCGAGCCCAACCGCGCCGGAGCAAGCTCATGGACCACCTGAATGTCGATCGCCGCGGCCTGATCGCCGGCGCGGGCGCGGCCCTGGCCTTGGCCTCGACGCCGGCCTTCGCCGCCGCCAAGGCCGGTCCCGTCGTCGCCACCACGGCGGGCAAGGTGCGTGGAGCCAGCGCCACGGGCGTCCAGGTGTTCAAGGGTCTGCGTTACGGCGCCGACACCGGCGGCGCGGCGCGGTTCACGCCGCCCGTCAAGCCCAAGCCTTGGACCGGCGTCGCCGACGCCCTGGCCTTCGGCGCGGCGTCACCGCAAAGCGGCAAGGGCGAGGAGGGCGAGACGCTCAGCGAGGACTGCCTGTTCCTCAACGTCTGGACCCCAGCCTCAGAGGGCAAGAAGCGCCCGGTGATGGTCTACATCCACGGCGGCGCCTACAACACCGGCTCGGGGGCCAGCCCCTGGTATGACGGCACGAAACTGGCCAAGCGCGGTGACGTGGTGGTGGTGACGGTCAATCACCGCCTCAACGCCTTTGGCTACCTCTATCTGGCCCGCCTCTTCGACGACCCTTCCGTGGCTGACAGCGGCAATGCCGGCCAGCTGGACCTCGTCCTGGCGCTGCAATGGGTGCGCGACAATATCGCCGCGTTTGGCGGGGATCCCGGTAATGTCATGCTGTTTGGCCAGTCCGGCGGCGGCGCCAAGATCGCCACCCTGATGGCCATGCCGTCGGCCAAGGGCCTGTTCCACCGCGCCGCGACCATGAGCGGCCAGCAGGTCACGGTCGGCGGCCCGTTCAACGCCACCAAGCGCGCCAAGGGCTTCGTGGACAAGCTGGGGGTCAAGGACCTGGCCGCCCTGCGCGCCCTGCGCGCCGACCAGTTCCTGGCCGGCCTGAAGGCCGTCGATCCCATCGCCGGCAGCGGCGGGGTCTATATGGGTCCGGTGCTGGACGAGCGGAGCCTGACCCGCCACCCCTTCTTCCCCGACGCCGCGCCCCAGAGCCTGGACGTGCCGATGATGGTCGGCAACACCCATGACGAGACGCGCGGCTTCGTCGGTTATGACAAGAGCCTGCTGGACCTGACCTGGGACCAGGTCATCGCCAAGTTGCCCAGCCAGTTCAACGCGCGCGTCGACATCGACCCCGCCACGGTGGTGGCGGCCTATCGCAAGATCTATCCGGCCTATGCCCCGTCCGACGTCTATTTCGCCGCCGCCACGGCCGGCCGCTCGTGGAAGGCGGCGATCATCCAGGACGAGGAACGCGCCAAGGCCGGCGCCCCCGCCTTCGCCTATCAGCTCGACTGGCGCGCCCCCAAGGACGGCGGCGTCTGGGGCGCCCCCCATACGCTGGACATGCAGCTGGTGTTCGGAAATCTCGACGCGCCCGGCGTGATCACCGGCTCAGCGCCCGACGCTGTGGCCTTGCATGAGCGCCTGGCCGACGCCTTCATCGCCTTCGCGCGGACGGGTGATCCCAACTGCCCGGCGATCCCGAAGTGGGAGCCCTACACCCTGCCGAGGCGGCAGACGCTGGTGTTCGACAACACCACCCGGATGCAGGACGACCCGCGCGGGGCGGAGCGCGAGCTGTTCAACAAGGTCCCGTTCACGCAGTTCGGGACGTAAAATCCTCCCCCGATGGGGGAGGCGATCGCGAAGCGATCGGTGGGGGGAGTTTTAGGGTCGGCAATCCTGCAGGCGGTCACCTGCCGAACACTCCCCCCCTCTGTCGCCCTTCGGGCGACACCTCCCCCACAGGGGGAGGATTTTTACTTCGCCTGATCCATCAGACCCGCGAACCGCTCGAACAGGTACAGACTGTCCGTCGGCCCCGGCGAGGCCTCAGGATGGTGCTGCACGCTGAAAACCGGTTTCCCCGTCACGGCGATGCCGGCATTGGTGCCGTCGAACAGCGAGACGTGGGTCTCGGTCACCGCCTCGGGCAGGCTCGCGCTGTCCACCGTGAAGCCGTGGTTCATCGAGACGATCTCGACCTTGCCGGTCGTCAGGTCCTTCACCGGGTGGTTGGCGCCGTGGTGGCCCTGTTCCATCTTCACGGTCTTGGCGCCGACAGCCAGGGCCAGCATCTGGTGGCCCAGACAGATGCCGAACACCGGCTTGCCGCTGGCGACGAGCTTCTGGATCTCGGGCACCGCATATTCGCCGGTCGCGGCCGGATCGCCCGGGCCGTTTGACAGCAGCACGCCATCGGGATTGCGCGCCAGGATGTCCTCGGCCGAGGTGTCGGCCGGCACGACCGTGGCGCGGGCGCCGACATGGGCCAGGGCGCGCAGGATGTTGCGCTTGACGCCATAGTCGAGGACCACGACCTCATATTTGGGCTTGTCCAGCTTGGCGTAGCCTTCCGGCCAGGACCACAGGCCCTCGTCCCAGGTGAAGGTCTGGGTGGTGGAGGCGTCCTTGGCCAGGTCGAGGCCTTCCAGTCCGGCCCAGGCCTTGGCCTTGGCGACCAGGGCGTTGAGGTCGAACTCACCGCTCGGGCTGTGGGCGATGACGCCGTGCGGCATGCCGGTCTCGCGGATCTTGCGGGTCAGGGCGCGGGTGTCGACGCCCGACAGGCCGATCATGTTGCGGCGCTTCATCCAGCCGTCGAAGTCGCTGTCGGCGCGCCAATTGGCTTGGTGGGTCGGGGCGTCGCGGAAGATCGCGCCGCGGGCCGCCGTCTCGGCCCCGCCGGCCATCTGTTCGAGGTCCTCGACATTGGTCCCGACATTGCCGATGTGCGGGAAGGTGAAGGCGACGATCTGGGCCATGTACGAGGGGTCGGTGAGGATCTCCTGGTAGCCGGTCATGGCGGTGTTGAAACACACCTCGCCGACCGCGTCGCCCGTCGCGCCGCAGCCGAGGCCTTGCAGGATCGTGCCGTCGGCCAGGGCCAAAATTCCGGTGACGCCGGGGAGAAGGTCTTGGGACATCTCGGAAAGCGCCTCCAGAACGCTGGCCCCGAAGGGCCGATCATTGTCGCAAAAAGGCGGGTCGGAGATAACCCCCACCCGCCGCGCAAACGGCGGCGTGTCTAGGGGGGTATGACGGGGGGGTCAACCCTTTCGATCACGGCGCGGCGAGCGCGCTCCCACATTCCCGTGATCGGCGAACTTGCTCTCTCGCGTTCGCGCGCCATCGGCCCTTATGGTGCGCGGGTCAACGCGTATCAAGACACGCGATCAAGGGAGGAGGCGACCATGCTCGAACTTCGTCCCAATTGCGAGTGCTGCGATCGCGACCTGCCGCCCAGCAGCGACCAGGCCCTGATCTGCACCTTCGAATGCACCTTCTGCATCGACTGCGTGGAGAGCCGCTTTTCCGGCGTCTGTCCCAATTGCGGCGGCGGATTGTCGGCGCGGCCGATCCGGCCCGCGTCGGCCCTGCACCGTTTCCCGGCCTCGCTGAAGCGCGTCTACAAGGCCCATCCCGCCTGCGCCAGGCTGCGACCACCGTCGCCCCAGGCGTCTGCGCCCTCCTGGGCCTAGAGCATCGCGCGGAAAAGTGGCCACCGGTTTTCCGCAAAAGCGATGCGAAAACAAAAGTCTAGAGCAAGCCGCGCGATTCCTATATTGCGCGGCTTGCTCTAGGAGGAACGCCGCCGACCCTTCCCTCCTCTCCGGACCCGTCGTATCACCCGCCTCCGATCCGGAGCGCTTCCATGCCCATCACCACTGTCGGCGTCGATGCCGACGACACCCTCTGGCACAACGAGACCCTCTTCCGCCTGACCCACAAGCGGTTCGTCGAGCTGCTGGCGCCCTATGGCGATGAGGCCCAGATCGACGCCAGCCTGGTCGAGACCGAGCAGCGCAACCTGCGGCTCTATGGCTACGGGGCCAAGGGCTTCACCCTGTCGATGATCGAGACCGCCATGGACCTGACCGACAGCCAGGTCAGCATCGGGGTGATCCGCCAGATCCTGGCGGCCGGCCGCGAGATGCTCAGCGAACCCGTCGAGCCGCTGCCCGGCGTCGAGAAGGCCCTGGCGACTTTGTCCGAACGCTACCGGCTGGTGCTGATCACCAAGGGCGATTTGCTACACCAGGAGCAGAAGCTGGCGGCTTCCGGTCTGGGCGACCTGTTCGCCGCCGTCGAGATCGTCTCGGAGAAGGACGCCGGCACCTATCGCCGGGTTTTCGCCCGCCACGGGACCGGACCCGAGCAGGCGGTGATGGCCGGCAATTCGGTGAAGTCCGACATCCTCCCGGCCCTTGAGGCCGGCGCCTGGGCGGCGCTGATCCCCTACCCGCTGGTCTGGGCGCACGAGGCGGCGACCGCGCCAAAGGACCATGCGCGGTACGGCGAGTTGGGGTCGATTTCGGCGCTGCCGAGCTGGGTGGACAGTCTTTCTTGAACCCTCTCTCTTTGAGAGAGGGAGGGGCCCATGGCGAAGCCATGGGAGGGTGAGAGGTTACACCGCTGACCGGCGTGCCGGCAGGGCATGACGGATAGCGCCCGGTCTGCTTTCGACCCGTTGCGGATTCCGTGAAGCTGCCGCAAACATCGCGTATGCCTGAGCTACTCCACGAGTATTGGGAAAGCGGACACGGCGGCGAATTCGGACCGGTCCGTGAGCGCAGCGATCAGCTGCGCCCTGGCCTGACACCTCACGCCCGCAGGGTTTTTGAACTCCGCGCGTCGTCATGGTACGAGGCGATGCAGCTCTACAATGAACAGCTTGACTATGGCGATTACGTGCCTGTCGAGGGGCTCGACGATCACTTCTACACAGATGAAGAGGCGGCCCAACAAGAAGCCTATCTAGCTGTCCGCCACGTCTGAAACCTACCCATAACTGACCGTCCGAGCGCCCATTGCGGGCGCGGCGCGAAATCGTCCAAGGTGTAACCTCTCACCCTCCCACCGCTACGCGGCGGGTCCCTCCCTCTCTCTATGAGAGAGGGTTCGTTTTTGGCCCAGCCGTGAAATCCAGTCGCGCGCCGGCCGTTCGAAGAGCACCAGCGACAGATAGGCCAGCGGGATCAGCGCCACGATGCTGGCCAGCACCAGCCAACGCATGGCGTCGCCGTTGTCGCCCAGATGCCAGGTGCTGAGCCCCAGCCAGTTCAGCACCATCTTCAGGAAGATCGGATGCAGCAGATAGAGGGTAAAGCTCAATTGCGCCCACGGCGCCAGGCGGCGACTGACCCCGCCCTGCGTCCCTGCGGCATCGGCGGCGACGCCGGCCAGGCCCAGGGCGTAGACGAGCAGCAGCAGCCAGGTGCGCTCGACGCGGATCATCGACAGCCCCAGGAACAGCGCCAGCAGGCCCCACATCCACAAGCGCGCCAAGGGCAGCCGCCCCAGTATCGGCCTCAGTTGGAACCCCAGCATGCCGATCAGGAACCCCGGCACAGCGCGCAGCACCCCAAAGTTCCAGGTCCACTGGTGAAAGGGCATCGGCCCGTCGGGATTGAGCAGCAGCACCGTCAGGCTGACGCCCGCCGCCAAGGCCGTCACCACCCATCCGCGCGCCGTGATCCAGAACAGCAGCGGCAGGGCGATATACATCCCCATCTCGGCGCTGATCGCCCAGCTGACGAAGTTCCAGGTCTGGGCGTGGCAAACGTGCCAGGCGTGGATGAAGATGATGTTGGGGACGATGCAGGCCAGGTCGTAGCGCTTGGGATCGCGATCGGCGACCAAACCCGCTTGCCCTGCGGCCCAGACGGCGACGAACACCGCAAGCGTCGCCCAGTGCAGCGGCCCCAGCCGCGCCACCCGCTTCTTCAGGAAGGTCCCGTACTTGCCCCAGGTCGTCAGCCGCCCGGCATAGACCGCCGCCATCACATAGCCGGAGATCACGAAGAACAGGTCGACGATCAGGCTGAAGCCCTTGACCATGTCGTCCACGGCCTGCCAGCGCCCATCCAGATTGATGAAGCGGTTGAAATGGAACACCACGATCATCAGCGCCCCGACGATGCGCAGGGCGTCGAGGTGCAGCATGTCCTCGGAGTCGGGTTTCAGAGGTGGGAAAGATTTCATGCGCCCTCTGGATGGGACGCGGCGGGACGATGGTCAAGCTCGCGTGATGGCGGGGACACGCCCTTGCGGCGTGTCCCCTTCCGCAACCGCTGAAGCTAAATGGGGACACGCCGCAAGGGCGTGTCCTCAGCATTACCGCAACGTCGGGCCCTTGGTCTTGTCCAGGCTGGCCAGGGCCAGTTTTGGGGTCGCCTTGTCGTCCGCGTCGCCGCCATCGGCCAGCAGCCGGTCGATATGCGCCCGCTGGGCCTTGAAGCGGCTCAGTTCGCCGCCCGCCAGGATCGTGCCCTGTGGGACCTTGGCGCCGATCGGGTTAACGCGCTGGCCGTTGAGCCAGACCTCGTAATGCAGATGGGGACCGGTCGCCAGGCCGGTCTGGCCGACATAGGCGACGACTTGCCCCTGGCGCACATGGACGCCCGGACGGATGCCGGGGGCGTAGCGCGAGATGTGGCCGTAGCCGGTGTCCCACTGGCCCGAATGGCGGATACGCAGCCAGTTGCCGTAGCCGCTCCAGCGGCGAGCCTCCAGCACCACGCCGTCGCCGGCCGCAAGAATGGGCGTGCCGGCGCCGGCGCCGAAGTCTACGCCCTGGTGAGCGCGGGTATAGCCCAGCACCGGGTGCTTGCGCGGCCCAAAGGTGGAGGTGATGCGGGCCCCGTCAACCGGCGTGCGCAGCAGGAAGCCCTTAATGTTCTTGCCCAGCTCATCGAAGAACTGAGGCTTGCCATCCCCCCCTGCTCCATTGCGACCATCGCGGTCGAAGGCGTAGAACTTCTGGCCCTTGACCTCGGCATATTCCAGGTCGCCGGCCTCGACCGTGCGACCGCTCTCGGTGACCTTGCGGTCGAACACCAGGCAGAACCTGTCGCCCTCGCGGATGTCGCGCGAGAAGTCGATCTTGTGCGAGAACAGCTGAGCCGCCTGGCTGATCACCGCCGGCGTGCCGCCGACATTGGCGACGCTCTCATAGAACGAGCCCTCCATCCGGCCGCAGGCGACCTTGGTCTCGTCGCTGACCTTTTCCTCAAGCTCCCGCAGCTTCATCGCGCCGTCGAAGGTGCGCGAGACGGTCAGGGTGGAGGACGGGCCGGTGCGCATCGACAGGCCGATCAGGCGGGCGGCGCCGGCCCCCCTTCTACCATTGGGCCCATTGCGGCGCTCGGCGATGGCGGCCTCGAAGGCCATGCCGGCCTTGATGTTAACGGTGTCGATCGCGCCCTGTAGAGAGGCCACCACCTGGTGGGCGTCATTGGGGGCGATCCCTGTGCGCAGCACGGCGCTTTCCAGGGTCTCGCCGGGACGCACCTTGACGGGGATCGATTGCGGACGGTCGAAGCCAGGCTGGGCCTCGGCGCTGGCGAAGGCGTTGTGCTGCAGGATAGCCATGGCGGCGGCGTCGAGCGGGGCGCGGACCAAGGCGATCGGGGCGTCGGGCGCCGTAAGCTTCCAGCCCAGGCCCAGGGCGGCCAGACCGGCGATGGCGGTGAAGACGCGCGGAGCCCAACGCAAGGTCGGCCGCCTCGGATCGAATTCCTGCATCATGCCCCCGTTCGGTAGCGATGCCGCGTGCGTTCAAGAATGACACGGCTGGGATGCCCCCCAGCAAGCCTCGCGCCGGAAAGTGACGGATGAGACCGCCCCTGGACAAGGACTATCAAGTGCTTTGGGCGTTTTGTCACGGATAGGGTTAATCCGTTGATCTGGCAGAGAAAAACGCCCGCCTCCGGAGAGACGGGCGCCTTGATCTCTCGACATCGCGCGGGACGGTTTAGGCCGCGGCGACTTGCTCGTTCGGGTCGCGCAGGACGTAGCCCCGGCCCCAGACGGTTTCGATGTGGTGCTTGCCTTGGGCCGAGGCCGCCAGCTTCTTGCGCAGCTTGCAGATGAAGACGTCGATGATCTTCAGTTCCGGCTCGTCCATGCCGCCGTACAGGTGGTTGAGGAACATTTCCTTGGTCAGGGTCGTGCCCTTGCGCAGGGAGAGCAGCTCCAGCATCTGGTATTCCTTGCCGGTCAGGTGGACGCGGTTGCCCGTCACCTCGACCGTCTTGGCGTCCAGATTGACCACGATGTCGCCGGTCTTGATCACCGACTGGGCGTGACCCTTGGAGCGACGGACCACCGCATGGATGCGGGCGATCATCTCGTCCTTGTGGAACGGCTTGGTCATGTAGTCGTCGGCGCCGCCCGAGAAGGTCTTGACCTTCGTGTCGATTTCCGACGTGCCCGACAGGATCATGATCGGCGTGTTGACCTTGCCCACCCGCAGGGTGCGCAGCACGTCGAGGCCGCTCATGTCCGGCAGGTTCAGGTCCAACAGGATCAGGTCGTAGTCATAGATCTTGCCCAGATCCACGCCCTCTTCGCCAAGATCCGTCGTGTAGACGTTGAAGCCTTCAGACTTCAGCATCAGCTCGATGGTCTGCGCGGTGGCGCTGTCATCCTCGATCAACAGTACGCGCATGCAGCCCTCCCCGCCCTTGGGCGGCATTATTCGACAGCGTGGCGGAATACCGCCGGTGAAACCCGTCCTGCACTGTGCGGGACAGTTAATTTAAGACTGGTTAATGGTGAATAATCTCGCTGAGGAAATGGTTAATCTGATTTGCGAATCGGGCGCAAGCGCCCAGCGAGTCGTTTGTCGCATTGGTCGCGGCGGCCTGTGGATCGTTCGTCAAGACGATTCCTTTTGGGTCAAAAGCCGTGAAATCCAGCCCCGCAAAGCTCTTCGACATCGCCTCAGGCGCGTTTCCTGACCATCGCGCCGTTCATCTGTGGGGCGAGATTGCGGCGTTCTGTCGCGAAGATTTTCGAACGGTGATCGCCAGAACTTTTCGGCGGGGCGCAAAGCGCCTGCCACGGTCGCGACGTCCTGCCGCAGAAGCTTGACCTATTATTTTTCGGGTGGGAGCCATCCGGCGTCCCGCAGCCGCGCCACCGAGGTCCGCGAGACCGGCGCCGACAGGTCGCCTCGCAGAACCAGGCGCAGGTTGCGGCCCTCGGCGGCCACACCGACCACCGCGGCGCGCGCCACCCACCAAGAGCGATGGACCCGCATGCCCTCGCGCGCGTCCAGGCCGGCGATCACCCGCTCGAACGGACCGGCCACCAGGCGCGAGCCCGTCAGGGTGTGGACCCGCACATAGTGGTCCTCCATCCGCAGACACAGCACCTCGCCAGCCGGAACGTCGCGTGAGGGCCGGCTTTCCAAGGCGACAGGTGTAAGCGACCGCGCGGCGCGCAGCCGGCGGCCCAGGATCATGAAGACCAGGACCGGAACCGACAGCACTAGGCACTGGCTGTACCAGTCCCACGGCGTATACGCCTTCAGTTGCGGCCACAGAAGGGTGGCCAGCCAACTGACGAAGACCGCCAGTAGACCGCAGGCGACGGGCGCCAGGATGGCGAGGCTCAGGCAGGGCGGGACCCGGCTGCGTTCCGACCAGGCCTCGGCCAAGCGAAGCGACATGCCGAAGATCATCGTCCCGACCCAGAAGCAAACGACGAAGTGGAAAACGCGGGGTCCCGGCGGGCCGTTATAATAGCTGCCAAAGGGTCCGATCACGCCGAGGAACGCGCCCGCCACCGAGGCGACGCCCAGGTTGATGGCCCATTCGCGGGCGGTTCCGAAGAAAGGCGTCCTGGCGGTCATGCTGCTCCTATAGCGGCGGTTGGCCGGTTCGCGAACCCGTTCGCCCATCCGCGCAGGCGCGCTGGCGGAGAGCGTTCGGTCTCGGCATGGCTTGGTCAGGTTTCACTTCGCCCAAGGACATCCATGTCGATCCGCTCCCTTCTTCTGCCGCCCGTCGCCGCCCTGGCCTTGCTGGCCTGCGCCGCCCCGGCCCTGGCCGCCAATGCCGGCTTCACGGTGGTTCAGGTTCCCGACCCGCAAGGCCCGCCGATCATGGTGGGCGTCTGGTATCCCACCGACGCCCCCGCCACGCCGATGGACCTGGGCATCGGCGCCCAGACCGTGGCGCGCGGCGCGCCGCTGGCCGGCGATTACCTGCCGCTGGTCGTCATGTCGCACGGCAATGGCGGCTTCTTCGGCGGCCATGCCGACACCGCCCAGGCCTTGGCGGAGGCCGGCTTCGTGGTCGCCGCCCTGACCCACACGGGCGACAACTATGCCGACCAGAGCCGAGCCACCGACATGGCCAACCGCCCCCGCCAATTGTCGGTGCTGATCGGCTACATGCTGACCGCCTCGCCGATGAAGACCGCCCTCGACCCCGAGCGGGTCGGCGCCTTCGGCTTCTCGTCTGGCGGCTTCACGGTGCTGGCGGCGGCAGGCGGCGAGCCGGACCTGAGCAAGATCGCGCCGCACTGCCAGGCCCATCCGGACTTTTACGACTGCAAGCTGCTGGCTGAGCATCCGCAGTCCGAAGAAGCGCTAAAGGCCACTTGGGTGCACGACGCCCGCATCAAGGCCGTGGTCTCGGCCGCCCCGGCCCTGGGCTACATCCTCGACCTGCGCCACGTGAGCGTGCCCGTGCAGTTGTGGCGAGCGGCCGACGACCAGATCCTGCCCGATCCGTTCTATGCCTCGACCGTCCGCGCCAACCTGCCCAAGGCGCCCGACTATCATCTGGTGGCCGGCGCCGGGCATTTCGACTTCCTGACGCCTTGCAACGCGGCGGGTCTGGCCACGGCGGGGTTCATCTGCGCCAGCGCCCCAGGTTTCGACCGGGCCGCGTTCCATGTGGATTTCAACAAGGCCGTGGTGGAGTTCTTCGAGGCGAACTTGGCGCGGCGCTGAAGCGAATATCCTTTTCCCCTTACGGGAGAAGGTGGCCTCCGAAGGAGGTCGGATGAGGGGTCGCACCGCCCTGTCCGAAAGCCTTGGAGCGCACGGCGATCGCCCGTCGCCCCCTCATCCGTTGGCTTCGCCGCCACCTTCTCCCGCAAGGGGAGAAGGAAGGGACGGTCATAACGCCGCAGCTCCAACCCCACGCTCCAGGTCGCAAGACCCAATTAACCATGTCAGCCCTACTTCACGGCCCATTAACGCGCGGGGTCGAAGCTTGACCCGGAGCTCGGGAGTCCTGCTTGCGTAGCCTGATCGCCGCCGTCGAACGTATCGATCCGCTGACCATTTCCGGTCGCGTCGCCGCCGTGAACGGCCTCTTGATCGAGGCGCGCGGCGGGCTGACGCGGCTGGCGATCGGCGCGCGGGTCGAGATCGACCGGCTGAACCTGCCGGTGCTGCCGGCTGAGGTGGTCGGCTTCCGCGAAACCCGCGCCCTGCTGATGCCGTTCGGCCCCGTCGAGGGCGTGGCCCCCGGCGCCGAGATCCGCATCATGCCCGAGGGCGCCGCCGTGCGTCCGACCAAGGCCTGGCTGGGCCGCATCATCAACGCCTTTGGCGAGCCCATAGACGGGCTCGGCCCCTTGCCACAGGGCGAAGTCCCCTACCCGCTGAAGGCCCCGCCTCCGCCCGCCCACGCGCGCGGCCGGGTCGGCGAGCGCATCGATCTGGGCGTGCGGTCGATGAACGTCTTCACCACCACCTGCCGCGGCCAGCGCCTGGGCATCTTCGCCGGCTCGGGGGTCGGCAAGTCGGTGCTGCTATCTATGCTGGCCAAGGAGGCGACCTGTGACGCCGTCGTCGTGGGCCTGATCGGCGAACGGGGCCGCGAGGTCCGCGAGTTCATCGAGGAGACCCTCGGCGAGGAAGGCCTCAAGCGCGCCATCGTCGTGGTCGCCACCTCGGACGAGCCTGCCCTGACCCGCCGCCAGGCCGCCTACATGACCATGGCGATCTGCGAATATCTGCGCGACCAGGACCAGGAAGTGCTTTGCCTGATGGACTCGGTGACCCGCTTCGCCATGGCCCAGCGCGAGATTGGCCTGGCCGCCGGCGAGCCGCCGACCACCAAGGGCTACACCCCCACCGTCTTTACCGAACTGCCCAAGCTGCTCGAGCGGGCCGGCCCCGGCCCGATCCGCCCCGACGGCACGACCGCCGCCCCGATCACCGCGATGTTCACGGTGCTGGTCGATGGCGACGACCACAACGAGCCGATCGCCGACGCCACCCGAGGCATCCTCGACGGCCACATCGTCATGGAACGGGCCATCGCCGAACGCGGGCGTTTTCCCGCCATTAACGTGCTCAAGTCCATAAGTCGGACCATGCCCGGTTGCCAGACCCTGGAAGAGCGCGAGGTCGTCAAGACGGCCCGCCAAACCATGTCGGCCTACGCCAACATGGAAGAGCTGATCCGCATCGGCGCCTATCGGGCCGGGGCCGACCCGGTCATCGACCGCGCCATCCGCCTGAACCCCGCCGTGGAAGCCTTCCTGGGCCAGGACAAGGACGAGGCCACCAGCCTCGACGACAGCTTCGGCTATCTCGCCCATATCCTGCAAAGTGACGCCGCCTGATGACCAAGTGGGCCGACTCCCTGATCCGCATCTCGAACCACGAGGTGGAGACGCTTCAGAAGCGGTTGTCCGAGATCGTCGATCGTCGCCAGACCGCCGAGATGCGGGTCGCGTCGCTCGACGCCGAGGCCGAGGCCGAGGCCCTGGGCGCCCAGGGCGACATCCAGGCCGGGTGGTACATGATCGGCTTTCGCCAGGGGTTCAAGATCCGCCGCGACCAGGCCCTGCTGGAGATCGACCAGACCCTGATCGAGGAAACCGGCGCGCGCGACGCCCTGGCCATGGCCTTCGAGAACCTCAAGAAATACGAACACGTCGCCGAGGCCGCCAAGCTCGCCAAGGCCAAGCTGGTCGGCAAGCTGGAGAGCGCCGCCCTCGACGAGTTGGGCCTGCGCAGGATCGCCGCCGGTGGGCGGTAGCGCTGACAGCCTCTATTCGCCGCGCCCGGAGCCCGGGACAGGCACATGTGCCTGTCCCGGTCCGTCGCGCTTACACCGCCTAGACCGCCGCGCAGTGCTGACAGGCGCCCTGGCCCTGTCCGCCTGCGGCCCCGGCGCCAAGAGCCAGACCGTCCCCGCGGATCTGCCGCCGCTGAAGACTATGGCGCCCTTCCGGATCGGAACCTGCGTCCAGGCCCTGCATCTGGACGACCCGGCGCTCGCCGGGCTGGTGGCCCGCCAGGTCAGCCAACTGACCCCAGAGTGGGAAATGAAGATGGAGTACATCGTCCAGCCGGACGGCTCTTTCCGCTTCGACGCCCCCGACCGCATCGCCGCTTTCGCCCGCGCCCACGGCATGGGCCTGCTGGGCCACACCCTGGTCTGGTACGCCCAGGCCCCGCCGGCCTTCCAGGCGCTGGACGAGAGCCGCATCAAGTTCGTCGACGCCTATCGCAACTACATCCTGGCCGTCGCCGGTCGTTATCGCGGCCAGGTGGTCGGCTGGGACGTGGTCAACGAGGCCGTCGCCGAGGACGGTAACGGCTGGCGCGACAGCCTGTGGTCCCAGAAGCTGGGAGCCTTCGAACACATCGCCCTGGCCTATCGCACCGCCCGCGAGGCAGACCCGCAGGCCGTGTTGCTGCTCAATGACTACAATCTTGAATACAATCCGCGAAAGCGCGCGACCTTCCTGAAGCTGGCCGAACGGCTGCTGTCCTCCGGCGCGCCGCTGACCGGCCTGGGAACCCAGATGCATGTCGCCGCCGATATCGAGCCCAGCAAGATTCGCGAGATGATGCGCGACCTGGCCAGCCTGGGGCTGCCGATCCACGTCTCCGAACTCGACATCTCGCTGAGCGAGGCCGAGAACAAGCTGCTGTCGCGATCGGATTTGCAACGTCGCCAGGCGGCGGTCTATGGCGAGACCGCGCAGGCCTTCATGGCCCTGCCCGAGCGCCAACGCTTCGCCTTCACCCTATGGGGCCTGCGCGACCGGGACTCGTGGCTGCGCAAGGCCCACCCCACCGACGCCCCCGCGCCGTTCGACGACGCTGGACGGCCCAAACTCGGCGCTGCGGCTCTGGTCGAGGCGTTCCGGGGCTAGAGCATTTCCCGACCTGACTGCGTCAGGCCGTGAGCTCTAATCTTCTGTTTTGACGCATTTTTCTTCCCGCGAACCGGAACCACTTCGCTCGAAAAATGCTCTAGCCGGCGATCATCTCGGGATCGTTCCGGCGCAGCCAGGCGGAGGCATAGCTGCACATTGGCACGATCTTCATGCCCTCGGCCCGGGCAGTCTTGGTCACCTCGCCCATCAGGCGTCCGGCCGCGCCGGTGCCGCGCAGGGCGGGGTCTGCCTCGACATGGGCGATCACCAGGCGAAGGCCGCTGCGCTGGTAGTCGGCGAAGGCGATCAGGCCATCGACCTCCAGTTCATAGCGGCTCTTGGCGGGATTGTGGCTGAAGGCGTCGGTCATCAGGGGTGAACGCGGATCATGGGAAGAGGATGCGGGGTGCGGTTGGGGACACACACTCATCCCCCGGGTCGTGGCTTGTTGGCGACGACGCGGGATGAGTGTGTGTCCCCGTCAGCAGCTCAAACCAGCTCTATCGCCATCGCCGTGGCCTCGCCGCCGCCGATGCAAAGCGACGCCAGGCCCTTCCTGCCGCCGCCCGCCTGCAAGGCCGCGATCAGGGTGCAGAGGATGCGCGCGCCCGAGGCGCCGATCGGGTGGCCTAGGGCGCAGGCGCCGCCATTGACGTTCAGCTTCTCCGGATCGATGCCCAGTTCCTGCTGGGCGATCATCGCCACCACGGCGAAGGCCTCGTTGACCTCGAACAGATCGACCTCGGCGACGCTCCAGCCGGCCTTGGCCAGGGCCTTCTTCATGGCCGGCACGGGGGCGGTGGTGAACAGGCCCGGCTCGTGGGCGTGGGCGGCGTGCGACACGACGCGGGCGACGATCGGCAGGCCCAGACGCTGGGCGACGCTCTCGCGGGTCATTACCAAGGCGGCGGCGCCGTCGCTGATCGACGAGGAATTGCCCGCCGTGACGCCGCCATCGCGACTGAAGGCCGGGCGCAGGGTCGGGATCTTGGCGGCGTCGGCCTTCAGCGGCTGCTCGTCTTGCGTGACGGTTTCGACGCCCTTGCGGGTGGTGATGGTTACTGGCGTGATCTCGCCGGCGAAGGCGCCCGAGGTCACCGCTTGCTGGGCCTTGGCCAGGCCGGCGATGGCGTAGGCGTCCATGGCGTCGCGGTCGAACTGATAGGCCGCCGCGCTGTCCTCGGCGAACGAGCCCATCAGCTTGCCGGGCGAGTAGGCGTCCTCCAGCCCGTCCAGGTACATGGAATCCCACATCTGGTCGTGGCCGATGCGGGCGCCGGCGCGGTGTTTGGTCAGCAGGTAGGGGGCGTTGGTCATGCTCTCCATGCCGCCGGCCACGATGATCTGGGCGCTGCCGGCCAGCAGGGCGTCGTGGGCCATGATCGCGGCCTGCATGCCGCTGCCGCACATCTTGTTGACCGTCGTGGCCTCGACCGACAGCGGCAGGCCCGCGCCCACAGCCGCCTGGCGGGCTGGCGCCTGGCCAAGGCCTGCGGGAAGGACGCAGCCCATGAAGATCTGCTCGACCAGTTCGCCCGACACGCGCGCCCGCTCGATCGCCGCCTTCACGGCCGTCGCGCCCAGCTCCGTGGCCTTGGCGCCGGCCAAGGCGCCCTGGAAACCGCCCATCGGCGTGCGAGCGAACGAGACGATGACGACGGGATCAGAGACATTGGACATGGATAAACTCCGGCCTTGGAAATTCGTGGCGGAATAAACCCCCTTGGGCGCGGCTGGCGCAAGGGTCTCGCGCAAAAAGCGGCCGACGGCGGGAGCGGATGTCCTTGGCCGTCGGCAGAAATTGGCAAAGCCAATTTCTGACTCAAAAAGTTGGAACGCGATAGCCGTCGAAACCGGGTTCCACTTTCGACTATCGCGCTCCGCAGGGGGCAACTGAGACAGTCAATTGCTTTAAGAAACCTACGTCGTTCGTCTGCAAAAGCAACCCTTGCATTCCCCCGCGGAAGGCTTCACCTTCGCGTGATGGGCCGCACCGCTGACTACACCAACGAACGTTGCTCTATCGCAGCCACCCTTGAGGTGGTCGGAGACCCCTGGACTCTATTGATCCTGCGCGACGCCTTCCAGGGCGTGAAGCGCTTCGAGCAATGGCAGGAACGGCTGGGCGTGGCCCGAAACGTGCTGGCCGCGCGGCTCAAAAGCCTGGTGAGCAACGGCGTGCTGGAGCCCCGCCGCTATTCCGAGCGCCCGCCGCGCCAGGAATATGTGCTGACCGCCAAGGGCCGCGCCCTGTCGCCGGTGCTGCTGACCATGGCCGAATGGGGCGACCAGCACGTCTATGGCGTCGGCAAGGGACCCGTCCACTTCGTCCACAAGACCTGCGGCCACGACTTCCACCCGCACCTGGCTTGCGAGGCGTGCGGAGCCATGGTCGAAGGCCGCGACCTGACCCGCGTGGTCCACGACCAGCCGGCCATGACGGTCGGCGAGGCGCTGGAAGCCTCGGTCGCCATCGCGGC
Organism: Caulobacter sp. DWR3-1-2; assembly: GCF_049896225.1. Classification (NCBI taxonomy): domain Bacteria; kingdom Pseudomonadati; phylum Pseudomonadota; class Alphaproteobacteria; order Caulobacterales; family Caulobacteraceae; genus Caulobacter; species Caulobacter sp. DWR3-1-2. Next base: position 403,949 of record NZ_JAFCTW010000002.1, read on the forward strand.
GGCGTGAGTGACGGCCCACGGGTATCGAAATCCTCGAACACGTCCAGCAACTCGAGGGCCAACAGGGCGAGGCCCCCATAATCCAGGCCACTGACCGCCTGGCCGATGCGCACCCCCTGGGCCTTGGGCGAGGTCCCGTGGTGATCGGCGTCGAACACCGACTGCAGGACACGCCAGGCGGCGAAGGCGGCCAGGCCGCAGCCGATGGCGGAAATCAGCACGTAGCCCAGGGGCCAGTCCGCCCAAGCGCGCAACACGCCCGTCGCGCCCTCGGCGCTGGGCGTGTTGCGCGCTTGGGCGTCCGATCCGTGGCGGCCAGCAACACGATGGCGCCAATGCCCAGATACACCAGGCCCCGCGCGGCAAAGCCAAGGCGCGGGGCGATCTCGATGAGCTTGGGCAGGTCCAGCCGGCGCCGCTTGATGTCTGCTTTCCTGAACGCGCATGAGGGCGCGGGCGCCGCTAACGGTCAGGTCGAAATGGTGTTCCGGGCACGGAGGCTGGCATGGTTCGAAGCATGGCGTCCTGGCCTCAGATCGCCGCTCTCGAATCCCCTCATCCCGACTTTCGCCGAGATGAGGAGAATGGAGGACGGTTTCGCTGTGAATCGAACCGATTCTATAGCGCGATCTGCGCCCGTTCCGTCGCCACGATGAAGCCGCCGCCCAGCACGCGTTCGGGATCGGCGGGGTCGTAGAGCACGCAGGCCTGGCCGGGGGCGACGCCTTCTTCCAGGACGTCGAACACCAGGCGCGGCTGGCCATCGACCAGGGCCAGATGGCCCGGGACGGGTTCGCGGGTCGAGCGAACGCGGGCCAGCACCGGCGCGCCAGCCGCAGCGGCGGCTTCCAGGCTGTCCTCAGCGCCCAGCCAGTTCGCCTCCTTCAGCGATAGCGCCTGGGTCAGCAGCGCCTCGCGCGGCCCGACGATCACCTGGCGCTTGTCGGCGTCGATCCTGACCACGAACAGCGGGTCGCCGACCGCGATGTTCAGGCCCCGGCGCTGGCCGATGGTGTAGCGGGTGACGCCCTCGTGGCGGCCCAGCACGCGGCCGTCGATGTGGACCAGGTCGCCGGGGATCGCGCCGTGCGGCCGGATGCGGTCGATCACCGTGGTGTACTTGCCTTCGGGCACGAAGCAGATGTCCTGGCTGTCGGGCTTGTCGGCCACGGTCAGGCCCAGGGCGGCGGCCACCTGGCGCACCTGGCTCTTGGGCATGCCGCCCAGCGGGAAGCGCAGGAATTCCAGCTGCTCGGCCGTGGTGGCGAACAGGAAGTAGCTCTGGTCCTTCGAAGGATCGGCCGCACGCCGCAGCTGCGGGCGGTTGCCGCCGCCGGTCATCGTCCGCTGCACATAATGCCCGGTCGCCATGGCCTCGGCGCCCAGATCCCGCGCGACATCCAGCAGGTCGCGGAACTTGACCGTCTGGTTGCAGCGCACGCAGGGGATCGGCGTCTCGCCGCGCAGATAGGCGTCGGCGAACTCCTCGATCACCTGTTCCTTGAAGCGGCTCTCGTAGTCGAGAACATAGTGCGGAATGCCGATCCGCTCGGCGGCCATCCGGGCGTCCAGGATGTCCTGGCCGGCGCAGCAGGCGCCTTTCTTGGTGATCGCCGCGCCATGGTCATAGAGCTGCAGGGTGACGCCCACCACGTCATAGCCGGCCCGGGCCAGCAGGGCGGCGGTGACGGTGGAGTCCACGCCCCCCGACATCGCCGCGACGATCCGCGTCCCGACCGGCAGGCCGACGGCCGCGCGCGCCTGCTCGACGGCGCGGTCGAGGATGGCGGGGTCGGTCTTGGCTGTGTCGAAGGTGGCGATGTCGGCGTCCATCGCCGCCATATAGCGGTTTGGGCTGCGTTTTGCGAGGTTGTGTAGGGAACGCTGACGCCGCCACCGTCACGATGCGTATTCGGATCGCGGCCACCTCCCCCGCTTTGCGGGTGAGGTGGCCGCGATGCAGGACGGAGGGGGCGTCCTGCGCCTTTGACTACTTCAGCACGTTCAGCAGCGACGAGTTCTGCAAGGACGCGAACACCTGGGCCGAGGCCTGGACGGCCAGCTTGGCGGATTCCAGGCGGGTGATGGCCTCGGCCATGTCGACGTCGGTGATGCCGCCGACCATGGTCTTCAAGGTGTCGGCCCGATTGGAAAGGTCGGTCTTGGCGGTGTCGAAGCGCGCCTGGTTGAGGCCATTCTTGGCCTGGTCGGTCGTCAGGGTGGTCTTTACGCCGTCGAAGGTGGGCAGCAGGCCGGACAGGAAGGTGGACTGGGCCTGGGTCAGCTTGCCGGTGAACGGGCCGTTGACGTCGACATAGGCCTGGACCTGCTTGAAGGCGTTGAACACGCCGGTGCCCAGCTTGTCGGCCAACACGCCGGTGTCGACCGAGGTGGTGTCGTCGATGCGGTTGCTGGTGATGTATTGGTCGTTCTGAAACAGCGAGGCGGTGCTGGCCGCGGCGGTCAGGTCGGGCATGCTGGTGGCCGTGGTCGCTTGGGTGTCGGACTTGGCGCCCGAGAACAGGTAGCGGCCGTTGGACTTGGCGTTCAGCCCCTGGATCACATCGCCAAACGCGCCGCTCAAGGCCTGCATCATGGTTTCGGCGCTGCCGGCGGCGACGGCGTTGGCGATCGAGTCCCGCGCGCTCTGCATGCCGTCCGAGATCTGGCCGATCGAGGTGTCCTGCATGTCCAGGCGATTGGCGACCTGGGTGGACTGCTCCAGGAAGCCGGCGACCTTGGCTTGGGCCGAGCGCATGGCGGTCAGCACCTCCGCGTTCTTGGCGTAGCCCTTGAGGTCGGTGGCGTTCTTCTGGCTGGAAACCTGCTCGCCGGCGATGTTCTGCAGAACCTGCGCGCGCATCAGGTTGCTGGTCATCACGCCGAAATTGCCGGAGGTGGAGACGCGGGTCATGGCTTAACCTCAAACGATGCCGACAAGGACATCGTACATGTCCTTGGTCGCCTGGATCAGGCGGGCGGAGGCGTTGAACGCCTGCTGAAAGGTGGTGAGATTGACGAGCTCCTCGTCGAGATTGACGCCCTCCTGCGACTGGCGCTGGGCGTTGACCTCGGTCTGGACGGACTCGGCGGCTTCCTTGCGGCTGATCGCGGCGGCCGACTTGCGAGCGATCGAGCCGCTGAAATCGGCAGCGTAGGTCAGGACGCTCTTCTTCGACCCCGCCGCGTCGCCGGCCTGGGCGAAGCTGGCGAGGCTGTCGCCGGCCTTGGCCAGGGCCAGGGCTCCGCGGCCATCGCCGACCGCCAGGGCAGGCGCGCCGCCCGCCACGGTCAGGTTGAGTTTGGCGAACGGCAGCCTGGACGGGTCGGACTTCATCGCCGGATCGACCTTGTACAGGCCGCCCCGCGTGCTGCGCTCGCTCAGGCCCACGCCGAACAGCTGGCTGAGCGAAGGACCCGAGACGCCGCGCTGGGTGGTGTCTTCCACGACCGACAGGCTGACGGGCGAGGCGGTGTTGGAGGTGAAGCTCAGCTCGCCCTTCGCGCCGAGGGCGAAGGCGCCATAGAGGCCAATGCCGTTGTTGCGCGAGTTCAGCGCGTCGATCGTCTCCTGCATCGTGCCCGTCCCCGTGGGGATGGTCACCTGCACGTCGCGGATACGGCTGCCGTCGGTGTCGGTCATCCGAAGCGTGATGGTCTGGCCAGGCGCGAAGCCGCTCTGGTCGCTGGCGACCATGCCTGTCTCGTAGGGCGAGTAGCCGCTGTTGCGGACCACGTCATTGAGGCCAAAGAACTGGCTGAAGCCCTTGCCGGCCTTGGTCGAAGGGGTGGTGGCGTCGTCGGCGATGGCGATGCCGTTGGTCGAGAGCGTGGTGTTGAGGCTCAGCGACCCATTGGCGAAGGAGGCCGTGGCCGTGCCGCCCAGGGCGGTATTCAGTTGAGTGGTGAAGTTGGCGTTGGTGAAGGCCGGCCCGGCCGCGCCGTTGACCGTCATCGTCCCGGCGGTGAAATCCACATCGACGCGCTGGACGATCGCGCCCGCAGCGTTGGTCACGGCGATGGTGGTCTTGCCGGTGAAGTTCTTGAAGGCGGTGGCCGGATCCAGGCCGGTGTTCTTGCCGGTCATGGTGGCCGGGGCGGGGACCGAGCTGGAGGCGTTGGAGGCGCGGTTCAATTCCTCGGCCGCCCGGCTGACGAATTCGCCCAGTTGGTCCGAAAGGTTTGGTAGTTCCTTGTTGCGCAGCTCCAGCAATCCCTGGATCTCGCCGTTGGCGACATACAGCGGCAGGGTCTGTCCACCGCTGTTGGCGGTGGTCACGGTCAGATAGCCGTTGGCCGGGCCCGATTGATTGTAGGTCACGGTCGCCGGGCCGTTGTCGGCCAGGCTGACGCCTTCAGCCGAGCGGACGATGACGCCGCCATTGGCCCGGTCGCTGACCTGCACGTCCATATAGGTTGAGAGCTCGTCGATCAGGCCGCTCTGGATATTCTCCGAGCCGGTGCCGTCGGCGCCGGCCATCTTGGCGCGGGTGATATCGACGTTGAGGGAGTCGATCTGCTTGAGCAGGTCATTGACCCGATCGACGTCGGCGCCCAGGCGGTTGTCGGTGTCGGTGATCTGGCCCGACAGCGACGCGGTGATGCGCTTGCTCTCGCTGAGGAAATTGTCGAGCTGGGTCGTGGCGGTGCTGCGCAGCAGGGTCGAGGACGGCTCGGCGACCGCAGCCGAGAAGGCCGTATAGACGTCGTCGAGCGTCGAGAAGTAGTTGCTGGCGGCGCTGGGGTCGCCAAACAACTTCTGGGCGTTGTCCATGGCGGTAGCGATGGCGTTGGCCTTGCCGGCGCCGGACGCCCCGTTCAGGCTGGCGGCGGCCATGAACTTGTCGGTGGCGCGCTTGATGGCGTCAACATTGACGCCCACGCCCATGCCGTTCGATACCAGGTTCGACTGGGCGATCGTCTTGCGGACATAGCCCGGCGTATTGATGTTGGCGACGTTGTCGGACGTGACGCGCAGGCCCGTCTGGGCCGCCATCATGCCCGAGGTCGCGATATTAAGGATGGTGTTCAACGACATCGGCTATTCTCCAGCCCACTCGGCAAACCACGAACGGCATGACGCGGCCTTGCCCGGCGAAAACTGCCGGGCGTGGCGGGGGGCGACCCCTTCGATCATGTGCAAGCCATTGAATTTCATGGCGTTCCGTTCCTGACGCAGCGTGAGCGACACGACCCTATCCGCAAGGAGGGCGCCAACTGCGGGGGCGGCAGGGCGACGCGGCAAGCCACGCCCCTTTCAGCGTGTTTGGCCCGGCAAAAAGCGCCGTGGTCGGTCTATCTGAAGTGGTAAACGATTCATTAAAGCGAGTAAAACCAACAGGTTGCATGATTTTGGCGAGTTGGCCCGACCGTTGCTGTTGGAGAAACGGATCAAGGCGTCCCTTTCGGAACCGCCATTCACCGTGGACTTCATCCGCCGCATGAACGCGATCGCTGCTCCCACTCCCGTTGCCTCGATCCCGGCGCCCGTCGTCGGGACGCAGGACAAGGATACGGCCGAAGGCTTCGGCGCGCTGCTGGCCCAAGCCGGAAGCGCGACAGCCGCCAATGACAAGGCCGCTCCGCGAGACACCAAGCTGCAGGACAGCAAGGCCGCCGCCGACCGGGCCGCTGATCGCGCCGCCGACGCCAAGTTGGCCGAAAAGGTCGCCAACAAGGCTTCCGACCGCGCCAACGACGCCAAGGCGTCAAGCAAGACGCCCGACACCAGGACGGCCGACACCAAGACGGCCGACAAGACCTCGGGCAAGCTCGACACGCTCAAGACGTCTTCCAAGGACAACGCCGACGGCAAGCTTGCCGACAGCCAGGACCAGACCGCCGACACGACGGACGCCGACGGGGTCAAGGACGCCCGGGTCGCCGACGCCACCGCCGGGCAAGCCGCCGCCGCCGCCCAGGCCGCCGCGGCCCTGATCGCCGCCATGCAGGTCGCCCAGGTCCCGGCGCTTAACCCGCTCGCCGCCGCCGCCCAGGCCGCCACCGCCGCCGACGCCCTCACCTTGGCCACGGACGCCGCGCCGACGACCCCGGTCGCGGTCTCCGCCGCCCTGGCCACGCCGGCCGAGACCGCGCCGGCTGCGGACCTGCCGGAAACGCCGGCCGCCTCGGCGATCGACCTGGCCGCCGCTGCTGTCGCCCAGGCGACGACCCCCGGCCCGGCGGCGAAGACCGCCAGCGCCGCCGCGACGGCCGCGCCCCCGGCCTCCACACCGGTCAGCGACACCGTCGAGGCCGCCCTCGCCGCCCTCGCCCCGCCCACCGGCACCATCCCGCCGCCGCCCGCCGCCGCGCAGGCCGCGCAGGCTGCGGCGCGCCAGGTCATCGCTCCAGAGATCGCCTCGATCAGCGGCAAGATCGTCAAGGCGGTCGAAGAGAAGGCGCCCGCCGCCGCCGCGACCAACACCGTCGCCGGCGCCTTGCAGGACGCGGTCGAGGCGACCTTGGCCGAAGCGGTCCAATCGGCCCACGCCGCCACAACCGGTCAAGGCGACGCCGACACTGGCAAGGACAAGAGCGGCGCCCAGGGCGCGGCCCTGGCCGAGGCCGCGCCGGCCGCGGCGCCCGACGCTTCGGCCCCGACCTTCGTCGCGCCAGGCACCACCGCAGCGCCGGCGCCCGCCCCGATCGCCGCGACGCTGGCCAAGGCCGCCGTGACGCCGGAGACGGTCAGTCACCTGACGACCGAGATCACCGGCAAGGCCCAGCTGGGCAAGACCAGCCGCTTCGACGTCGTGCTGCAGCCGGAAGGCCTGGGTCGCGTCGATGTGCGCATCGAGATCGCCAAGGACGGCAAGCTGACCGCCGCCCTGAACTTCGACAACCCGCAAGCCGCCGCCGACATGCGCGGCAAGTCGGGAGAGTTGCGCCAGGCCCTGGCCCAAGCCGGCTTCATCGTCGCCGACACCGCCCTGAGCTTCGACACGTCGAGCCAGCACGGCGGCCAGAACCAGAACGCCTTCTTCAACTTCCAGGGCGGCGAGAACGGCCGTCAGGCCTTCAACGGCCGCGCCTTCCAATCGGCGCTTGGCGAAGACCTGCCCACCATATCTCCGTCCGCCCTGTTGCCCGGCCTGCGCGTCGCCGAGCGCAGCGGCGTCGACGTGAAAATCTAGGAGAGACCGCCATGGCCGTCGCCGCTACCAACACCACCAGCAACACCGCCACCGACAAGATCAACACGTCGCGGACGTCGCTCGCCAGCAACCAGCAAACCTTCCTGAAGCTGTTGACCACCCAGCTGAAGAACCAGGATCCGCTGGCGCCGACCGACACGGCCCAGATGACCAGCCAGATCACCCAGATGACCGGCGTCGAACAGCAGTTGGTGACCAACGAGTTGTTGACCGCCCTGGTTGGCATGAATTCCGGGGGTGGCATCAGCGAAGGCGTCAACCTGATGGGCAAGCAGGTCACCGCCGAGACCGCCAAGTCGGTGCTCAAGGGCGGCGAGGCCAGCTGGAGCTACACCCAGAGCCGCGGCGGCACCGGCGTAAAGATCGAGGTCCTCGACAAGTTCGACAAGGTCATCGCCACCGTGCTGCCGGACGACATGGCCAGCGGCGACCACACCTTCAAGTGGGACGGCAAGAGCGCCGATGGCGTCAAGCAGCCGGACGGCGGCGCCTACACCATCAAGGTCACGGCCACCGACGCAGCCGGCTCGGCCATCCCGACAACGGCCAAAGGCCGTATCGAAGGCGTCGTCACCAAGGTCACCAACGAAAGCGGAACCAACATGGTCTGGATCGGCGACACCAAGGTGCCGCTGGACTCCGTGATCGGGGTCACCAACGCCCCGGTCGCCACCGCCACGACCTGACACGTCGCCACCCATGAATGGGCGTCAGAATGACGCCGTCGCGGCCTCCCCGGAGCGCCCAAACGCAAACCGCGCTGAACCCCTCGACCCATTGACCCTCATCGCAGGAATACAGTCATGAGCATCAACAGCGCCATGCTCTCGGGCGTTTCGGGCCTGATCTCCAACTCGTCGGCCCTGGCCGCGATCTCGGACAACATCGCCAACGTCAACACGGTTGGCTACAAGCGCAGTTCGGCGAACTTCTCGACGTTGGTCACCGCGCAGAGCAAGAGCGCCACCTACAGCGCCGGCGGGGTGAAGGCCCAGACGCACCAGTTTGTCAGCCAGCAAGGCCTGACCCAGTCGACGAGCTCGAACCTGGACCTGTCGATCGCCGGCTCGGGCTTCTTCGTTGGCACCGAAAAGCCGGAAGGCCTGACCGCCACCGATACGCGCTCGTTCACCCGCGCCGGCTCGTTTCAGCTGGACAATCTGGGCTATCTGAAGAACGACGCCGGCCTCTATCTGCAAGGCTGGCTGGCCGATCCGGTGACCGGCACGATCACCCCCGATCCGTCGGACCTGACGCAACTGTCGTCGATCAATGTGGGCACGGTCGGCGGCACCGCCGAGAAAACCACCCGTATTGGCGTCAACGCCAACCTGCGCTCCGAGCAGCCAGTGTCCGCCGCAGCCAATGCGGCCGCCACCAAGACCGCTGTGGTCGATAGCGGCGGCGGCACAGCCAACTACTCGATCTATTACAGCCCCACGGGCGCGGGTAACCAGTACAGCGTCGAAATCCGCAAGGCCGGCGTCGCGGTTTCGACCGGCACGGCGACCTTCGATCCCGTCACCGGCAACCTGTTGTCGACCACCCTGCCGGGCACGCCCCCCAACATCACTGTCGCGCCCGGCGTCACCGTCACCCAGACCCAGATGGGCCTGAACACCAAGGCCGACGCCATCGCCAGCGGCGCCTATGACCCGACCACCCGCTCGATGTCGGACTACGCCCTGGACAACACCACGGGCGTCAAGCCGGACTTCGAGATTCAGATTCCGGTCTCCGACTCCAAGGGCGGCCAGCGCACCATCACCCTGTCGCTGCTGAAGGGTCCGGGCCCCAATGAATGGTTCGCCGAACTGCGCGCCAAGCCGGGCGACCTGGACAACAACGCCAATGGCCAGATCGCGTCGGGCAAGGTGACCTTCACCACCGACGGCAAGCTCGCCTCGGTCGGCAACCTGTTCGGCGGCATCACCCCGACGGCGATCACGATCGGCGCGTCCGACCCGACAGTGACCACCTCGACGCCGCGCTGGGCCGACGGCCTGGGCATCGACGCCCAGAACCTGCAGGTCGACCTGGCCAACGCCGCCGGTGGCCTGACCCAGTACAACAGCCAGTCGGTCGTCCAGTCGGTGAATACCAACGGCACCGCGTTCGGCAATCTGACCAATATCGAAGTCGACGACAAAGGCTATGTCTCGGCGATTTTCGACAACGGCGTGACCCGCCGGATCGCACAGGTGGCGATCGCGACCTTCTCGAACCCCAACGGATTGAAGGGGGTGAACGGAAATGCGTATCGCGTCACGAACGAAAGCGGCACCTACAGCCTGAAGACTCCGGGCGGTGGCGGCGCGGGCTCGATTGCTCCGTCCACCCTCGAAGCCTCGACCGTCGACCTGTCGACAGAGTTCACCGGCTTGATCACGACACAAAGAGCCTACTCGGCGTCGTCGAAGATCATCACTACAGCCGATCAGATGCTGGAAGAACTTCTCAGCATTAAGCGGTAATTACAGGTCTTAACCGACTTTAATTAGCCTGTGTCGAATTGAGACATCACTGGAGCAGGGAGAAAGTCATATGTTTCAGCCTTTCTTTACTATTGGAATTAAGCCGATGTTATTTCCCGGCGCCTATATTCCTCTCCAACAGTGATGGTTGTGGGAAAGGCGTAAAGCCATGTTGCAGCAGCAGCGCACGAACAGCCGGGGTGAGAAGTACGTGATCGGTCCGACCGGCGCGCCACTAACTCTCTCCGACTTGCCGCCTCCGGAAACCCAACGTTGGGTGATCCGGCGCAAGGCCGAGGTGGTCGCCGCAGTCCGCGGTGGTCTGCTCTCGCTCGACGAGGCGTGCGATCGGTACAAGTTGACTAATGAGGAGTTCCTCAATTGGCAGCAATCGATCGAACGGCACGGTCTGGCGGGTCTTCGGACGACCCGGCTTCAGCAGTACCGCTAGAGCATTTTTCGAGCGAAGTGGTTCCGGTTCGCGTGAAGAAAAATGCGTCGAAACAGAAGATTAGAGCTCACGGCCTGACGCAGTCAGGTCGGGAAATGCTCTAGCCGCGGGACTGGACGGCCATGGCGTGCAAGGGCTTCGGCTCTTGTCAGCCTTCCATGAGATAGATCAACGGCCGCGTCCCCTGGGGCGCGGCCGCGACCTTTTGGCGCCTGTGGCGGCGCTTGCCAGGGCCCTTTGTAAACGACCCGTTTACCTTGCACTGGGTAAATCCTGCCTAGCGACGGCGTGCTTCGGTGCGCAGCTGGCGTCCTATCGGGACGCTCTTTCGGGGCAGGGCGTAGGTTGGATAGATTCCTGAGCGCGATTCAGAGATTTGGCGTCGGCCGTCTGGCCGCCCTGATCGGCGTCGCCGCTGGCGCGATCGCCGTGATCGCGGCCGTAATGCTGATGATGAGCAAGCAGCCTAATGAGCTGCTGCTGTCCAATGTCGATCCCAAGGAATCAGCCGCCGCCACCCAGGCGCTCGACACCGCCGGCATCAAGTACGAGACCAAGAGCGACGGCTCGACGATCTATGTCGCCCGCGACAAGGTCAACGCCGCCCGCCAGCTGATCTTTACCAAGGGGCTCGTGACCTCCGGGTCGGTCGGTTACGAAATCTTCGACACCGGCAGCGCCCTGGGCCAGACCGACTTCGTCCAGCAGCTGAACCGCCAGCGCGCCCTGCAGGGCGAGCTCGAACGCACGATCCAGGGCTGGGACGGCGTGCGCGCCGCCCGCGTCCACCTGGTCATGCCCAAGCGCCAGCTCTTCGAGGAAGACGCCGCTCAACCGACCGCCGCCGTCAGCATCAGCATGGGCCGCGAGCCCTCGGCCGACATGGTCCGCGCCATCCAGAACCTGGTGGCCGGTTCGGTTTCGGGCATGAAGCCCGAAGCCGTCGGCGTGATGGACCAGCACGGCAAGACCCTGTCTGCCGGCAATAACGACAGCCTGGCTGGCAAGGCCGCCCAGGACGCCAAGAGCGAGGCCGAGGCCCGCATCGCAAAGACGGTGCAGGACATGCTCGACGGCGTGCTCGGTCCGGGCAAGGCGCGCGTCAAGGTCACCGCCGATCTGGACCTGAGCCGGGTCACCATGCAGGAGCGCAAGTTCGACCCGGACGGCCAGGTCATCCGCTCGGAAAGCACCAACGAGAACAGCGCCAGCGAGAACAAGAACGACGACAACGGCGGCGTCACCTCGACCCAGAACATCCCCGGCCAGACCCCGAACGGCTTCCAGCCGCTGGGCTCCAAGTCGGCCGGCAACGAGAGCGTCACCAACTACGAGATCGGCGAAACCACCAAGACCACCGTCCAGGAGCCGGGTCAGGTGACCAAGCAGGCTGTGTCGGTGGCCATTGACGGAATGACCGCCCCCGCGGGCAAGAACGGCAAATTGGGCGCCTATACCCCGCGCAGCGCCGAGGAAATGGCGAAGCTGGACCAGATGGTGAAGACCGCGGTCGGTTACGACGCCGCGCGCGGCGACCAGGTCTCCCTGGTCAACGTCGCCTTCCCGCAACCCGAGGACCAGGGTCTGGGCAAGGCCGGCCTGATGGCGGGCTTTGACAAGAACGACATCATGCGGATCGCCGAACTCGGCGTGCTAGCGGTCGTGGCGCTGCTGATCCTGCTCTTCGCGGTCCGGCCGTTCCTCAAGAGCCTGATGGGTCCTCCGCCAACCCCGCTGGGCATGGCCCTGAACGGGCCGCAGGTGACCCGCATGGTCACCCTCTCTGACGGTTCGACCCAGGAAGTGGTCATCGACCAGTCGGGCGAGGCGATCGCCATCGCCGGTCCGGCCAGCGACATGGACAACCGGATCGACATCGCCAAGATCGAGGGCCAGGTGAAGGCCTCGTCGATCAAGCGGGTGTCGGAGTTCGTCGAAAAACATCCTGACGAGTCCGTCGCGATCCTGCGCACCTGGCTGCACGAGTCCGAATAATGGCCAAGGGCGCGATCACCGACGTCAAGAAGCTGTCCGGGCCCGAGAAGGCCGCGATCGTGCTGCTCGCCCTGGGTGAGGACCACACCGCGATCTGGGAAGCCCTGGACGACGAGGAAATCAAGGAAGTCTCACAGGCCATGGCCGGCCTGGGCTCGATCTCGGCGTCGGTCGTCGAGGAGCTGCTGGTTGAATTCGTCTCGGGCATGAGCTCGACCGGCGCGATCATGGGCTCCTACGAACAAACCCAGCGCCTGCTGTCGGCCTTCATGCCGCCGGAGAAGGTCGACCAGCTGATGGAGGAGATCCGCGGTCCGGCGGGTCGCACCATGTGGGACAAGCTGGGCAATGTGAACGAGGCGGTGCTCGCCAACTATCTGAAGAACGAATATCCGCAGACCGTCGCCGTGGTTCTGTCGAAGGTGAAGTCCGACCACGCCGCGCGCGTTCTGGCGTCCCTGCCTGAGGACTTCGCCCTGGAATGCGTCACCCGCATGCTGCGGATGGAGCCGGTGCAGCGCGAGATCCTCGACAAGATCGAGCAGACCCTGCGCACCGAATTCATGTCGAACCTGGCGCGCACCTCCAAGCGCGACAGCCACGAGATGATGGCCGAGATCTTCAACAACTTCGACCGCCAGACCGAGGCGCGGTTCATCGCGGCCCTGGAAGAGCGCAACCGCGAGGCCGCCGAGCGCATCCGCGCCCTGATGTTCGTGTTCGAGGACCTTTCGAAGCTCGACCCGGGCGGCGTCCAGACCCTGTTGCGCGCCACGGGCAAGGAACAACTGGCCCTGGCCCTGAAGGGCGCCTCGGACAAGCTGCGCGAGATGTTCTTCTCCAACATGTCGGAACGCGCCTCGAAGATCATGCGCGAGGACATGGAGAGCATGGGCCCCGTGCGTCTGAAGGACGTCGACCAGGCCCAGGTCGCCATGGTGCAGGTCGCCAAGGACCTGGCCGCCAAGGGCGAGATCATGCTGGCCGGGGCCGGCGCCGAAGACGAACTGATCTACTAGGGAGATGGCTGAATGACCGACATCCCCCACAAGCGCTTCACCTTCGACACCGTGTTCGACGATCGCGGCGGCATGAGCGCGCCGGTTCGCGTGCAGAAGAACTTCACGCTGGAAGAGCTGGAAGCCGCCAAGGCCCAGGCCTTCGCCGAGGGCGAGCAGTCGGCCGTGGCCCGCGCTGAGCGCGAGGCCGCCGCCGCCCTGGCCCAGGTTGGTCAGGTCGTGCACGAGGCCTTCTCCACCCTGACCGCCGTGGCCCACGAGCACCGCGAAGGCTCGGCGATGCTGGCCCTGGCCTGCGGCCGGGCCATCGCCGACGCAGCCCTGGACCAGTTCCCGCAGGCCCCAACCCAGGCGGCCCTGGTCGCCTTGGCCCGCGAGGTCGAGGCCAGTCCGAAACTGACTGTCCGCGTCGCCCCGAATCTGGTCGAGCGCACTCAGGCGGCCTTGGAGACCACGGCCCACGCCATTGGCTATCCCGGTCAGATCCTGGCGAGGGCCGACGCCCACTTCCCGCCCGCCGCCTTCCTCCTCGACTGGGGTGACGGGCGCGCGGCGTTCAACCCCGCAGACGCGGCCGCCCGCGTCACAAAGGCCCTCGAAGCCGCCATCGCGGCCGAGGGTCTCCACGCCGAACCCCTGCTTCCCGCTAGCGAAAGCTGACCCCGATGTCCGAAGACAATCTCACCCTCGACGAATTCGGCGGCAGCATGCTGGCCTCCGAAATGCCGGTCGAGATGTCCGACAAGATCGCGGCGGACCTGGCGCCGGTGTTCGACGTCCCCGTCAACATCTCCGCAGTGCTGGGCCGGGCCCACATGTCGGTGGCGCAGCTGCTGCAGCTGACGGCCGGTAGCATCCTGGAGCTCGATCGCAAGGTCGGCGAGGCGATCGACATCTATGTGAACAACCGCCTGGTGGCGCGCGGCGAGGTCGTCGTCGTCGACGAGCGCCTGGGCGTGACCATGACGGAAATCATCAAGGACGGCGACGCCGCCGGCTAAGGCCAAGCGACGTCGACTACCGCTTAAACAGTTGCACTGCCCCTTCTTCAGCGGGGTTAGGGGCGGCAAAGCCCCAACGGAGAGAAAACGATGCGCCTCCTGGTCGTCGGAAAACTGAACGGACAGCTCTCGGTCGCCGTGAAGATGGCGATGAACACCGGGGCCAAGGTCTCGCATGTCGAGACCACGGAAGCGGCTACGCATGCGCTGCGCGCCGGGCAGGGAGCCGATCTGCTGATGGTCGACTACACGCTCGACATCGCCGGCATGATCGCCGCCAACGAGTCCGAGCGGATCCGGGTGCCGGTCGTGGCCTGCGGGGTCGACGCCGATCCGGTCAAGGCCGCCGCCGCGATCAAGGCCGGGGCGAAAGAGTTCATCCCGTTGCCGCCGGACGCCGAGCTGATCGCCGCCGTGCTAGCCGCCGTCACCGACGACAACCGTCCGATGATCGTCCGCGATCCGGCCATGGGCGACGTCATCCGCCTGGCCGACCAGGTGGCGGCGTCAGAAGCCTCGATCCTGATCACCGGCGAAAGCGGCTCGGGCAAGGAGGTCATGGCCCGCTATGTCCACGCCAAGTCGCGTCGGGCCAAGGCGCCGTTCATCAGCGTCAACTGCGCCGCCATCCCCGAAAACCTGCTGGAGAGCGAACTGTTCGGCCATGAGAAGGGGGCCTTCACCGGCGCCCTGGCCCGGCGGATCGGCAAGTTCGAGGAAGCCAATGGCGGCACGCTGCTGCTCGATGAAATCAGCGAGATGGACACCCGCCTGCAGGCCAAGCTGCTGCGCGCCATTCAGGAGCGCGAGATCGACCGGGTCGGCGGCTCCAAGCCGGTGAAGGTCGATATCCGCATCCTGGCCACCTCCAACCGCGACCTGACGGCTGCGGTGAAGGACGGCTCGTTCCGCGAGGACCTGCTCTATCGCCTCAACGTCGTGAACCTGCGCCTGCCGCCGCTGCGCGAGCGTCCGGGCGACGTCATCACCCTGTGCGAGCACTTCGTGAAGAAGTATTCGGCCGCCAATGGCGTCGCCGAAAAGCCGATCTCGGCCGAGGCCAAGCGTCGGCTGATCGCCCACCGCTGGCCGGGCAATGTGCGGGAACTGGAAAACGCCATGCACCGCGCGGTGCTGCTGTCGCCGGGCTCGGAGATCGAGGAATTCGCCATCCGCCTGCCCGATGGCCAGCCCCTGGCCCCGGCCCCCGACACCTTGGTCGCCCGCGGCGCCCAGATGGCGGCCGACGCCATCTCGCGCACCTTCGTCGGCTCGACGGTGGCCGAGGTCGAGCAGACCCTGATCATCGACACCCTGGAGCACTGCATGGGCAATCGCACGCACGCGGCCAACATACTGGGCATCTCGATCCGCACTTTGCGCAACAAGCTGAAGGAATATTCCGAAGCCGGCGTCGCCGTACCCGCGCCCCAGGGCGGCGTGACCAACGCCGCCTAGCCGTCGAGTTCGCCGGCCCTGTCGGAGGGCCGCGACCATCGGTCCGGCGCCCGACATGGCTAACTTTCACTAAGGACGTGGCGGCCCCCCGCAAATCGCTTCATCGCGATCGGGGCCTCCACCGGACCCAGGATCTGCATGGCTGACGCCGCCGTCCCCAAGACCGCCTCTTCCATGCCCAGCGCCAGCTCGCTGTGGGCGGGGATCCTGCGCGGCGAAATGGGCCTGGCCCTGGGCATCGTCGGCATCATCGTCCTGCTGATCATCCCCGTCCCGGCGATGGTGCTGGACCTGTTGCTGGCCATTTCGCTGACCGGCTCGGTGTTGATCCTGATGACTGCTGTGCTGATCAAGAAGCCGCTGGAATTCACCTCGTTCCCGACCGTGCTCCTGGTCGCCACCCTCTACCGGCTGGGGCTGAACATCGCCTCGACGCGCCTGATCCTCGGCCATGGCCAGGAAGGCTCGCACGGGGCCGGCGCGGTGATCGCGGCGTTCGGCAACCTGATGATGCAGGGCAATTTCGTCATCGGGGTGATCGTCTTCATCATCCTGGTGGTGGTCAACTTCATGGTCGTCACCAAGGGTTCGGGCCGGATCGCCGAAGTCGCCGCCCGCTTCACGCTCGACGCCATGCCCGGCAAGCAGATGGCCATCGACGCCGACCTGTCGACCGGCCTGATCGACCAGGACACCGCCAAGCAGCGCCGCAAGGATCTGGAGCAGGAAAGCACCTTCTTCGGCGCCATGGACGGCGCGAGCAAGTTCGTGAAGGGCGACGCCGTCGCCGGCCTGATCATCACCGCCATCAACATCATCGGCGGCATTCTCATTGGTGTCGTCCAGCACAAGATGCCGATCGGCGAGGCCTCGGCCAGCTACACCCTGATGACCATCGGCGACGGCCTGGTCAGTCAGATCCCGGCCCTGATCATCTCGATCGCCGCCGGCCTGGTGGTCTCCAAGGCCGGCGTCGAAGGCAGCGCCAACGCCGCCCTGATTACCCAGCTGGCCATGAACCCGGTGGCCCTCGGCATGGTCTCGGCCTCGTCCGGCGTCATCGCCCTGATCCCGGGCATGCCGATCATCCCGTTCGCCGCCCTGTCGATCGGCTCGGGCTATCTGGCCTATCGCCGCGCCATGACGGCCAAGCAGCCCAAGCCGCTCGACCCCGCCGCCATGGCCGCCCTGGCCGAGGGCTCGGCCGAGCCGGAGGAGGAGCCAATCAGCGCCTCCCTGGCCATAGACGACGTCAAGATCGAGCTGGGCTACGGCTTGCTGACCCTGATCAACGACCTGGACGGCCGCAAGCTGACCGACCAGATCCGCGCCCTGCGCAAGACCCTGGCCACCGAGTTTGGCTTCGTGATGCCGCCGGTCCGCATCCTCGACAACATGCGCTTGGCCAACCAGGGCTACGCGATCCGCATCAAGGAGATGGAGGCCGGGGCCGGCGAGGTCCGGCTGGGCTGCCTGATGGCCATGGACCCGCGCGGCGGCCAGGTGGAGTTGCCCGGCGAGCACGTGCGCGAACCCGCCTTTGGCCTGCCCGCCACCTGGGTGGAAGAGGCGATGCGCGAGGAGGCCACCTTCCGCGGCTACACCATCGTCGATCCGGCCACCGTGCTGACCACGCACCTGACCGAGATCCTCAAGGAGAACATGACCGACCTGCTCTCCTACGCCGAGGTGCAGAAGCTGCTGAAGGACCTGCCGGAGGGCCAGAAGAAGCTGGTCGACGACCTGATCCCCTCGGTGGTCAGCGCCACCACCATCCAGCGCGTGCTGCAGGCCCTGCTCAAGGAACGCGTGTCGATCCGCGACCTGCCGCAGATCCTGGAAGGGATCGGCGAGGCCGCGCCGCACACCGCCTCGGTGACCCAGCTGGTCGAGCAGGTGCGCGCCCGTTTGGGGCGTCAGCTGTGCTGGTCCAATCGCGGCGAGGACGGCAGCTTGCCGATCATCACCCTGTCGGCCGAATGGGAGCAGGCCTTCGCCGAGGCCCTGGTTGGTTCGGGCGAGGACAAGCAGTTGGCCCTGGCCCCTTCGCGACTGCAGGACTTCATCCGCGGCGTCCGCGACGCCTTCGACCAGGCGGCCATGGGCGGCGACAGCGCCGTGCTGCTGACCAGCCCCGGCGTGCGGCCCTATGTGCGTTCGATCATCGAGCGCTTCCGCGGCCAGACCGTGGTGATGAGCCAGAACGAGATCCATCCGCGTGCGCGTCTGCGCACGGTGGGCATGGTTTAGGGGCGATCGCCGCTCCACGATTGGGGACGCGCGCATGCGCGCCTCCCCGTCCCAACCCACGCCCTATCCAGATTGTGGCGCTCAACCTCAGGCCGCCACATTTCGCCGCGAAATGGTCACGCTCTGTTACCGACTATTTCGGAACCGTGACTGATTAGGTCGCGTTTTGTTTGGCAAGGCGGGGGCCTGCAAGACGGAGCGCAAAACCATGAAGACCAAGATCGCCATGTTCGCCGCCGCCGCGACGCTTTCGCTGGCTGGCGCTGCATTCGCCCAATCGACGGCCCCGGCCGCGCCGACCAATCCGACGCAGCTGCCGCCAGCCACGACCTCATCGACCACCACCACCACGACGGCCCCGGCCAAGGCGACAACCGCCGCGCCGGCCATGCCTTCGGCCACCGCGCCGGCTCAATCCACCACGAGCAGCACGACGACCTCGACCACGGCGGCTGACGCCGACGCGGCCGGTACGCCGTCCTCGGCCAATGTGGCCCTCGACCTGAAGGTCGGCTCGGCGGTGAAGGATCCTTCCGGCGCCGTGGTGGGCGTCATCTCTGGCGCATCGGCCGGCGCTGGCGGTTCGACCAATGTGGTCGTGACCAGCGGCGAGAAGAAGTTCGCCCTGCCCAAGGCCAGCTTCAGCGCGGGCGCCGACGGCAGTCTCGCCACCACGGCCACCAAGGCCCAGATCGACGCCACCCTGGCCGGCGCCAAGCCGCAATAAGCCAGGCCTGCGGCGATAGACGGTCCGGAGCCCGCTCGGCATTGCCGAGCGGGCTTCACGCTGCTAGCGATGCAGCTTACCGGGCGGGTGTGTTTCCGCTGACATGAGGGGTGTCGGATGGCTCCGGCCAACAAATCCAACGCGCGCGGCTCGAACGGTCTGTTCTGGGACCTGCTGACGTTCGATCGGCTCGTCACGGGACCGGTGATCCATCTGATCTACTGGGCGGGTCTGGGCGTCGTGGCGCTGTTCGCCTTTTCCGTGGTGGGCGCCGCCGTCGGCCTAGCCCTCAAGGAGCCTGGCCCACAATCTCTGCTGCTGGCTTTCCCAGTGCTGATCGCTGGCCTGCTGGTCGCCGCGGCCATGGTGCTGCTCTGGCGCGCCTTCTGCGAATTCTACGTCGCCATCTTCCGGATCAGCGAAGACCTCCGCGCCCTGCGCCAGGCCAGCGACGCCGACCACGCGGTGGCCGCCGTGACCCGTCCGCCGGCTCAAAAGCCGCTTGGCTAGCGACATCGGCCTGTGACCAAACAACACGGTATACAGAAAATAACCACCTTGGCTTGAGGGGGCGCCCCGTCCCCGGCGTCTAAGCGAAAGGAGGCCTGTTGTGTCTCCGACCGAGGAGACGCCTTTGGCCGCCGATCACGAACCTCACCTCGTCGATATCCACGTGGGCGCGCGGGTGCGCATGCGCCGCAAATCGCTGGGCCTGAGCCAGACCCAACTGGCCGAGAGCGTTGGCATCACCTTCCAGCAACTTCAGAAATACGAGCGTGGCGCTAATCGGGTCAGCGCCTCCAAGCTCTATGGTATCGCCGTGACCCTGCAGGCTTCGGTCGCTTGGTTCTTCGAGGGCCTGTCGGTCGTCGATCTGGCTAACGCCACCGACGAGCAGATGCACGACGAGCGCCGTACAAAGAGCCTGCAGCGGTTCATGATGTCGAGCGAGGGGGTCGAGCTGGCCACCCTGGTGCCGAAGATCCCCCTGCATCAACGCCGCCAAATCCTGGCCCTGGCCAGGAGCCTGGGCGAGACGGAGGACGCGTCCGCCAAGGTGGGCTGAGGCCTGGGCGCCTTCGCGCGCCGGGGCCGCGAGGCTGGTTCCGCTCATGCGGGCGAGTGCGCGGTCAGACGGGCGTCAAAACAAAATATTAGAGCTCACGGCCTGACGCAGTCAGGTCGGGAAATGCTCTAGCAAGCGGTTCGAGCACTGAAGTCGGGTTCGGGATTTCCGAGGATGCAACCTTGGGCACGCGGCGATGAGCCGCGCTCCAAGCCACCTGAAACGGCGCGAAGATCGGATAGCACCGATCGTCGAGATTGCTTCGCCGAGGCCGCGCGCTAGGATCGCGCCTCGTTCCACGGAGGCCGCCATGACCGACGAAATCGTCTTCTACACCAACCCAATGTCGCGTGGCCGGGTCATCCGCTGGATGCTCGAGGAAGTCGGCGCGCCCTATCGCACCGAGGTGCTCGACTATGCCTCGTCAATGAAAGCCCCCGCCTATCTGGCCATCAACCCGATGGGCAAGGTGCCGGCCATCACCCATCGCGGCGTCACGATCACCGAGGGCGCGGCGATCTGCGCCTACCTGGCCGACGCCTTCCCTGAGAAGGGCCTGGCCCCACCCGTGAGTTCGCCCGAGCGCGGGACCTATTATCGCTGGCTGATGTTCGCCTGCGGGCCCGTGGAATCCGCAGTCACCAACAAGTCGCTCGGCTTCGAGGTTCCCGCTGATCGCAAGCCCATGGCGGGCTATGGCTGCCTGGAAGACACGCTCGACGCTCTGGAGACGGCGGTCACCGGCAAGACCTACATCGCCGGCGACAGGTTCTCGGCGGCCGACGTCTATGTCGGTTCGCAGATCGGCTGGGGCATGATGTTCGGCTCGATCGAGAAGCGCCCGGCGTTCGAGGCCTATTGGGCCGGGATCAGCGCCCGGCCGGCCGCCAAGCGCGCCGCCGAGATCGACGACGCCCTGATCGCGGCGGCTCAGGCGGCCTCCTGAAACCCGCTCCCGGAGGAGATCTGGTGATATGATCTCGCCCAGGACCTGGATCACCGCGCGCTGGTTCTGGGCGCGGCCGCCGGGAGTGTCGTTCGGGGCCGGCGGGTCTTCCTCGCCGTACGAGATGCTGCGGCTCGCTAGAGCATTTCCCGACCTGACTGCGTCAGGCCGTGAGCTCTAATCTGTTGTTTTGACGCATTTTTCTTCACGCGAACCGGAACCACTTCGCTCGAAAAATGCTTCAGCGGAGCGGACGATGATCACGTCCGCCCCGCTGAAGCCTCGCAAGCCTACTGCAGGGTCGCCTTGCCGATCGCCAGGCCACCGTCGCCGGTCCCTACGGCGATCACGCCGCCATCTTCCAGTTCGCCGGCCAGCAGCCGCTTGGCGATTGGGTCGATCAGGTCTTTCTGGATCACCCGCTTGAGCGGGCGCGCGCCATAGACCGGATCATAGCCCTTGTCGGCCAGCCACTGCAGGGCGCCGGCATCCAGCGACAGCGTCATGCGACGCTCGGCCAGCATCTTGTCGACCCGTTGCAGCTGGATGCGGACGATGTCGCCCATGTTGGCGCGGGAGAGCCGCTTGAACAGGATGATCTCGTCGATCCGGTTGAGGAACTCGGGACGGAAGTGGCCGCGCACCGTGTTCATCACCAGAGGCCGCACCTCTTCCACATCCGAACCGTCTTCCTGACCGGCCAGATATTCCGAGCCAAGGTTGGAGGTCATGATGATCAGGGTGTTCCTGAAATCGACCGTCCGACCCTGGCCGTCCGTGAGCCGGCCGTCATCCAGCACCTGAAGCAGCACGTTGAAAACGTCCGGGTGAGCCTTCTCGATCTCGTCGAACAGCAGCACCTGATAGGGCCGCCGGCGCACGGCCTCGGTCAGGGCCCCGCCCTCGTCATAACCGACATAGCCGGGGGGCGCGCCGATCATCCGGCTGACCGAGTGCTTCTCCATGTATTCGCTCATGTCCATGCGGGTGATCGCATGCTCATCGGCGAACATGAACTCGGCCAGGGCCTTGGTCAGCTCGGTCTTGCCCACGCCCGTCGGACCCAGGAACAGGAACGAGCCGATCGGCTTGGACGGGTCGTGCAGGCCCGCGCGAGCGCGCCGCACGGCGTCGGACACCGCCTCCAGCGCCTCGTCCTGGCCGACGACGCGGCCGCGCAGGGCGTCCTCCATCTTCAGCAGCTTCTCGCGCTCGCCTTCCAGCATCTTCTCGACCGGCACGCCCGTCCAGCGGCTGACCACGGCGGCGATCTGCTCGGCGTCGACGACCTCGGGGGTCAGGGCCTTCTGGGTCCCGCCCTCGCCGCTCTCGGCTTCCGCCAGGCGGCGCTCCAGGGCGGGGATCTCGCCATATTGGATCTGGCCGGCCCGCGCGAAGTCGCCGGCCCGCTGAGCGGAGGCGAGATCGGCGCGCAGGCGGTCCAGAGCCTCGCGGGCCTGGGCGGCGCCGCCGACCTTGTCCTTCTCGGCCTTCCAGCGGGCGGTCATCTCGTCGGAGCGGAACTGCAGGTCATCGACTTCGACTTCAAGGTTTTCCAGGCGCTGCCTGGAGGCCGCGTCAGTTTCCTTGCTCAGCGCCTCGCGCTCGATCTTCAGCTGCACCAGGCGGCGGTCGATCTCGTCCAGTTCCTCGGGCTTGGAGTCGATCGCCATCCGCACCCGGCTAGCGGCCTCGTCCATCAGGTCGATGGCCTTGTCCGGCAGGAAGCGGTCGGCGATGTAGCGGTTGCTCAGGGTGGCGGCGGCGACCAGGGCGGAGTCCGAGATCCGCACGCCGTGGTGCACCTCGTACTTTTCCTTCAGCCCGCGCAAGATCGAGACGGTGTCCTCCACCGTGGGCTCGCCGACGAACACCGGCTGAAACCGGCGCGCCAGGGCGGCGTCCTTCTCGACGTGCTTGCGGTACTCGTCCAGCGTGGTGGCGCCCACGCAGTGCAGCTCGCCGCGCGCCAGGGCGGGTTTCAGCAGGTTGGAGGCGTCCATGGCCCCCTCGCTCTTGCCGGCCCCAACCAGCGTGTGCATCTCGTCGATGAACAGGATGATCGAGCCCTCGGCGGCGGTGACCTCGCCGAGCACGGCCTTGAGCCGCTCCTCGAACTCGCCGCGATATTTCGCGCCGGCGATCAGGCTGCCCATGTCCAGCGACAGCAGCTTCTTGTCCTTCAGGCTTTCGGGCACATCGCCCTCGACGATGCGCTGGGCCAGGCCCTCGACGATCGCGGTCTTGCCGACGCCGGGCTCGCCGATCAGGACGGGATTGTTTTTGGTGCGGCGGCTCAGCACCTGGATGGTGCGGCGGATCTCCTCGTCGCGGCCGATCACCGGGTCGATCTTGCCATCGCGAGCCGCCTGGGTCAGGTCGCGGGCATAGCGCTTGAGGGCGTCATAGCCGTCCTCGGTCGAGGCGCTGTCGGCGGTTCGACCCTTGCGAACGGCGGCGGCGGCGGTCTCCAGGCCCTGGGCGCTAGCGCCGGCGTCCTTTAGGATCTTGGCCGCGTCGCCGCCTTCCTTGGCGATGGCGATCAGCAGGCGTTCGGTGGTGACGAAGGCGTCGCCGGCCTTCTTGGCGCCTGTCTCGGCCGCGTCAAACACCCGTGCGGTGTCGGGCTTCATGAACAGCTGGCCGCCCGCGCCGTCGACGCGCGGCGTCTTGGCCAGCAGGGCGTCGGTCGCGGCGTCGGCGGCGTCGGGCCGCCCGCCGGCGCTCTGGATCAAGGCGCGACTGAGGCCGTCCTTCTCCTCAAGCAGCACCTTGAGCAGGTGTTCAGGGCCGAGCTGCTGATGGCCCCGGGCTAGCGCCAGGCTTTGAGCGGATTGCACGGCGGTCTTGGCGCGGTCGGAATAGAGGTCGATTTTCATGATATCCCCAATGTCGGCGGATTCGGCCGCGTCGCCTTGATCAAGCGCAACGCGGCTTCAGGGGATGTAGTGTGGCCGATGGGCCACACAAGCGTCACCAGCCGCGGCCGGCGATATATGTTTGCAGCGCCGCGATCCGCGAGGCGTCCGACGGGTGGGTCGAGGCGAACTGCGGGCTGTTCGAACCGCCTTGGGCCTGCATGTGTGTCCACAGCACCACCGCCTCGCGCGGCCGGTAACCGGCCCGCTGCATGAAATCGACCCCCAACCGGTCGGCCTCCAACTCCTGCTTGCGCGAGAACGGCAGCAGGAAGCCGTACTTCGCGCCCGTCGCGCCATAGCTGTTGATCGCGCGCGCCGCGTCTGACGAGCCGGCCGCCACCCCCAGAACGCCCAGCACCAAGCTCGAGGCCACGGTCTGCGACTGTCGCTCGGCGGCGTGGTGGGCGACGACGTGACCGGCCTCATGACCGATCACGGCGGCCAGTTGGTCGTCATTGTCGACCAACTTGACCAGGCCCGTGGTGACCCCAACATGACCGCCGGGCAGCACGAAGGCGTTGGGGGCTGTATCCTCGAAGACCGCATAGTCCCACGGCCGGCCGCCCAGCCCCGCCGCGTCGACCACGCGCTGGCCCACGGCCCGCACCCGGGCGGTCGCCGCCTTGTCCGGGCTGACCTTGCTGGTCGCCAGGGCCTGGCTCCAGGCCTGCTCGCCGGCCTTGGCCAAGCTGGCGTCGTCGATGATGGTCATCTGCTGGCGACCCAACTCGGGATTATAGGCGCAAGCCGACAGGGTCAGGGCGGCGAGGGGGAGGAGCAGAACCGGGCGCATGGGGTCTCCGACGGTCTTTCCGAAAGGGTCCAAATCCCTAGCGACAAAGCTTCCGCCATTTCAACCCCTCACGTCGCATCGGCGGGGCGGCCGCAGGCGCTCGGCCCGGCACGGCATCATCCCCCGCCTGCGGCGGAGGATCAGACGCCGATGGCGGTCACAGCACGGCGGTCAAGCGTCGTCCGACCCAGGCGCGGCGCCTTCGAAGCTGCGTGGGGCGCGGCGACGCTTGGGCTTGGCCGGGGCGGCCTCGGCGTCGGCGGCCAGCACCGATGAGGTCGAGACCGGGCCGGCGTCCGCGGCGGGCTCGGCGCGCGGCGTCTTGCGGCCCAGGAAGGCCGGGGCGTGGCTGACATCGCCGTCCTGGCTGCGCAGCAGCGGCGAGGAGGGAGCCTCGCTGGTCAGCGGCGTGGCCTGGGGCTCGATCACCGCCATCGGATCACGGTCGCGGGGCGCGCGCTCGCGGCGCGGACGCTCGCGGCGGGCTTCGGTCGGCGCGGCCTCGACGGCTTCGGCGATGACGGCGGGACGGTCTTCACGGACGCGGTCCTCGCGAGGGCGCTCGTCACGGAAACGATCTTCGCGCGGCGCGCGCTCCTCACGCGGCCGGTCGTCACGGGGACGCTCTTCACGTGGCGGACGATCATCACGAGGCCGATCTTCCCGGGGCCGATCTTCCCGGGGCCGGTCGTCACGAGGACGGTCGTCGCGGGGGCGGTCATCACGGGGGCGGTTGTCGTCGCGCGGACGCTCGTCGCGTTCGCGCCAACGGTCGCGGCGGCCTTGACCCTGGCCTTGGCCGCCTTGGCCCTGACCGTCAAAGCGGTCACGGTTTTGGTTGTTGTTATTGCTATTGTTGTCCCGCGGCCGGTCGTCGCGCGGCCGGTTCTCGAAGCGGTCGCGGCGGCCCTCGTTGGTCTGGCCGTCGTTGCCGTTCTCGCCGTCGCCCTGGGTCTCGGTCTGGACGACTTCGGGGATCTCGGGCTGTTCTTCCGGCTCGGCCTCGAAGTCGATCTCGTAGGCCGAATAGGCGTCCTTGCCGATGATGTCGCTGACGGGGCGATTCGGCTGAATGGCCCGCAACACGCGGAAATAGTGCTCGGCGTGCTGCAGATAGTTCTCGGCCAGAACCCGGTCGCCGGACGACGTCGCGTCGCGGGCCAGTTGCTGGTACTTTTCATAAACGCCTTGGGCGGCGCCGCGCACCTTCACGCCTTCGGGGCCGTTCGAATCGAAGGCCCGGTTGGCGTTGTGCTGCTGAGGCTTGCCGCCACTCACCATGCCGCCGCGATTATTGCGGCCGCGCTGGCGCTTCATGCCCTTGAAATCTCTCATGTTCTCTTCTGAACCTGTCCGGCGGCGATCACTGTCACGTCCGGCTGTTTGGTCTCTTCGAGCGGGGTGGAACCCTGCGGTTCGGCCTTCGATTGTCTAGAGACGCTGGTTTCCGTAGAGCCTCCGCCCGGTTCGGGCGCGGCGATCAGCCTGTTGGGCCGTTCGCGCCTGCCGGGGGAGCCTTGCGATCATCGAAGACGACCGCTTTTCCCGTCACCCGGCGTTTTGGAAGGAGGCCTTATCCGTCTAGCGCCTCACGCCGGGCTTTCCAAGGGATTTTTCGACCCTCTCGCCGGCCCGCCTATTTCGTGCCGGTGACAACGCGGTCGTGGACCGAAAGGTCCTTGATGGTCCGTACGTTCTGGCCGCCGGCTTCCTTGAACAGTGTCTCGACCGCTTCGGACTGGTCGTAGCCGATCTCGACGGCGAACATCGCGCCGGGCTTGAGCACCCGCAGGATCTCGCCGGCCAGGAAGCGGTAGGCGTCCAGGCCGTCGGGACCGCCGTCCAAGGCCAGGCGCGGCTCGTGGTCGCGCACCTCCGGCTCGAGGCTCTCGATCACGTGGGTGGCGATATAGGGCGGGTTGGAGACCACCAGGTCGAAGCTGTCGTCGCCCAGTCCGTTGGTCCAGTCGCCGCGCATCAGGGCCACGCGGCCGGCCAGGTCCAGATTGGCGGCGTTCTCGCGCGCCACGGCGAGGGCCTCCTCGGAGACGTCGATTCCCAGCCCCTTGCCGGCCGGCCGCTCGGCCAACACCGCCAGCAGGATCGTGCCCGAGCCAACGCCGAGGTCGAGCATGTTGAAGCTGATCTGCTCCGGAAACGCCTTCAGCACCTCGTCGACGATGACCTCGGTCTCGGGCCGCGGCGTCAGGACGTTCTTGTTGACCTGCAGCAGGATCTTCCAGAACCCCTTGCGGCCGATGATGTGGCTGACCGGCTCGCGCCGAGCGCGACGGTTCAGGAAGTCGTCGAGCGTCGCCTCCTGGTCTGGTGTCAGTTCGCGGTAGGGATCGGTGATGATGTCGGTGCGCGTGACGTCGGCGGCCACTTCCAGCAGCAGGCGGGCGTCGATCGCCGGCTGATCGATCTGAACAATCTTCAGACGTTCCTTGGCGGCGGTCCAGGCTTTGACGAGGGTCAGGGTCATGGGCGGCTCCTTAGCGCGTCGGCGGCGCCGGGGCGAGTTTGAGTTTGGTACCAGATTTTGGTAATATGTGGCTCGGAGGACCCGATGAGCAAGAATACCTCGATCGTTCTTAGTGACCACTTCCAGACCTTCATCGAAGGCCAGATCGGAGAAGGACGCTACGGCTCGGCCAGCGAGGTCGTGCGGGCGGGCCTGCGTCTGTTGGAGAACCAGGAAGCGCGTATGACGGCGCTAAGAGCCGAACTAGCCAAAGGCGTGGCGAGCGGGTTCATCCATGACTTCGACTTCGACGGCTTTATCGCGGAGAAGCTGCAAGGCGAAAGCGAAGCTTAGCGGAGTGAAGGCCTATCGGCTTTCGCACGACGCCCGGCGTGATCTCGACGATATCTGGGACTACTCACGCGACCATCGGGGTGCGCGGCGGGCCGCAAGCTACCTTCATGACCTGCGCGCCACCATCGGCTTGATCGCCGAGCGCCCTGGCGTCGGAACCGTGCTTGAGGCGCCTGACCACGCCTTTCGCAAGCGCCCCGTCGGATCGCACTTCATCTTCTATCGTCTTGAAGCCGGTGTGATGGAGATCGTCCGAATTCTGCATCAGAACATGGACGCCACGCGCCGATTGCCAGGGCTAGACTAGCCCCACCCCATCCCCCTCGCGCACCGTCCCGCCCTCTTCCACCTTCATATAGATTCCGCAGAACATGTGGCCGTAATGGTCGAACAGCGCCTTGACCATTTCGATGTCGCGCTGCGCGGTGACCGGATCGACATGGATGGCCGCGCAGCGGACGATGGGCTTCAGCACCTGGGCCCGCGCCGCCCCGACCCGCAGGGCGTGGCCGGTCCAGTCGTTCTCGATCCAGGCCGGCCAGCCCTCGACATAGAGGTTGGCGCGGAACCGCAGCGGATCGACGGGGCGGGCCAGCTTGGCCGCAAGGTCGCGGACGCTGGCGAGATTGACGATGGACACATAGCCCGACCGGCTGTCCATGAACCGGTAGTCGCCTGGCCCCTCCACCACTCGCAGCGGACCCCTGATCGCGTCGCCCAACAAAGCCTCGAGCCACGCCTCGAAGCCGCGCCGCCCCGGCTCGCCCCGCAGGTCGCCGGCGAAGTCCGGCTGGCCCTGGGCGCTGGCGGTCAGCAGGCCGGTGGCGTCGTCATAGGCCGTGCGAGCCTTGGCGACGGCGGGGATCTTGGCCAGCACCGTGAACTTCATCTTCGAGATATGGGCCGGCACGTCGGGGTCAAAGCCGCTGGGCCCGTCCTCCACCGCATAGAGCCGGTCGCACGGAAAGCATTCGCCGGCCACCAGCTGCGCCGCCGCCAGCCGTTCGGGCGTGAACCCCTTCACGGGGTGGCGGTAGAGGCTGACGATACTCGCCTGCGGTGTTGGCGCTTGCATGGCCGGCAAGGTCGATGACGACTCAGGGCTTGGCAAGCCGCGAAACAGGGTAAGACCGGCGCAGGAACGGAGCGGCGCCCGGCGAGTTCCTCCCCCGGAGGGCCACACCATGACAGATAAAGCGCCGCGACGCCCCCTCCGGTCGTGGATCGCCTCGCGCCCCTATCACCTGGCCCCGTGGATCGCCCTGCTGGCCCTGGCGCCCTTCGCCCTGCCCCGCCGCGCGCCCGGCCCCACGGGCGCCGCCGACCGCCTCCCCAGCGAAACGCCCATCGAGAACCCGCCCGGCCTGTCCGAGGACCGGGCCATGCCGCCGCACGACTTCGACCAGGTCGAACCCCTGCGCGGCCGCGCCGCCCACCATCCCCACCACATCCCGATGCTGGGCTGGCGCGACATCCTGTGGCGCACCTTCCGCGAGATCGAGGCCGACCGCCTGCCGGCCGTGGCCGGGGGCGTCACCTTCTACACCCTGCTGGCCCTGTTCCCGGCCATCGGCGCCTTCGTGTCGCTATACGGCCTGTTCGCCGACGTCGGGGCGGTCGAGAAGCAGTTGCGGGAGATGTCCAGCGTCTTCCCCGCCAGCGTCGTCAACATCGTCGGCGAGCAGATGCTGCGCCTGGCCAGCCAGGAACAGACCAAGCTGGGCGTCGCCTTCGTGGTCAGCCTGCTGCTGTCGGTGTGGAGCGCCAACGCCAGCATGAAGGCGCTCTTCGACGGGCTGAACGTCGCCTATGACGAGGACGACAAGCGCAATTTCGTCACCAAGACCGCGTGGACCTACGCCTTCACCTTCTGCGCCCTGCTCTATGCGGGGGTGCTGGCCGGGGTGCTGATCGGCGCGCCGATCGTGCTGGAGCATGTGGGTCTGAGCAGCGCGGCGGTGATCTGGATCCCCCTGCGCTGGCTGATCGTGCTGGTGGTGACGACCGGCGCCTTCGCCATGCTCTACCGCTTCGCGCCCTGCCGCGCCCGTCCCCGCTGGCGCTGGGTGATCTGGGGATCGGTGTTCGGCGCCGCAGCCTGGCTGATCGGCTCGCTGGGCTTCTCGCTCTATGTCAACACCGTCGCCCATTATGACGCCACCTACGGCCCCCTGGGCGCCATCATCGCCTTCATGGTCTGGATGTGGTTCTCGATCATGACCGTGCTGGTCGGCGCCGAGCTGAACGCCGAGATCGAGCACCAGACCGCCATCGACTCCACCACCGGCCCCGAAAAGCCGATGGGCGAGCGCGGCGCCGCCATGGCCGACACCGTCGGCCTGGCCTTCCATCCCTGGGAATTCCTGCAGCGCGAGGCCGGCGTCGTCAAACGCGCCTCGGGCCGCTATTGGAACCAGGCCCGGGGTCGCAAGCCGCCGCCGGCCTGACAAAAATCCTCTGGTCCCGGCGGATGCCGGGATGAGCGGAGAAAAGGTGGCTTAAGCAGAAGGCCACGACCCGCTAAACCTCCACCCATGATCTTCGCCCCCGCCGCCGAGACCGACTTCCCCGCCCTCGTGGCCCTGGTCAACAGCGCCTATCGCGGCCAGGGCGCGCAAGCCGGCTGGACCACCGAGGCCGGCTATATCGACGGCCAGCGCATCGACCTGGACAGCCTCTGGCAGGACCTGGCCGACGCTCCGGGCGCCACACTGCTGACCCTACGCGACGCGGCGGACGGCCCCCTGCTGGGCTGTGTCTGGCTGCAGCCGGACGGCGACAGTCCGGGCGAGGACGTCTGGTACCTGGGCATGCTGACCATCCGCCCCGACCTCCAGGACCGCAAGCTGGGCGCCGCCCTGCTGGCCCAGGCCGAAGCCCACGCCGCCCGGCTGGGCGCCAAGCGCGTCCGCATGACGGTGGTCCACCTGCGCGACACCCTGATCGCCTGGTATCAGCGCCGCGGCTACGCGCTGACCGGCGAACGCGAGCCGTTCCCGGTGGGAGAACGGTTCGGGACGCCGCGGCAGGCGCTGGAGTTCGTGGTGCTGGAGAAGGGGGTTTAGCTGAACCCTCTTTCCCGCCCCGCTCTGGGGAGGCAAGGCGCGTTTGGTCGACGCCCGCGCCCTGGCGCGGGCCACAACCTCGACGGCCTCCGACAGGGCCTGCGACCCGAACGATCGCGCGTCGGCAAGATAGGCCTCGATGCCCTCTTCGCTCTCCAGATAGTCGGCCGGGTCGAACGGTAATGTTTCCACGTCAGATTTCCCCGCATGACGGCCCAGGCCCTGCCGGCGAAGCCACCGTCCGCGTCGGCGAGGCCGCGCCTTGAAACCTTGATGGCGAGCTTGCTCTGGCGTCTGACGATGTCAAGGACGGGGCGGAGCGCCGCCGCGACGCGGCCGCCAGAGGCGGTCCTTGACATCGTCAGACGCCAGAGCTCCGATCCACCAAGGGTTTAAGGCGCATCAGCTGTTCTTGGTGTCGCGACCGTCGGGCTTGCGGGCGACGCCCTTGAGCGGCCCTTCGCTAGAGCATTTTTCGAGCGAAGTGGTTCTGGTTCGCGTGAAGAAAAATGCGTCAAAACAGAAGATTAGAGCTCTCGGCCTGACGCAGTCAGGTCGGGAAATGCTCTAGTACCCCTCTTCCAGGCTCGCCAGCCGGGCGGCCTGGTCCTCGGCGATCAGGGGCTTGATGATGTCGTCCAGGGCATCGCCCTCCATCACCCGGGAGAGGTTGTAGAGGGTCAGGTTGATGCGGTGGTCGGTGACCCTCCCTTGCGGGAAGTTGTAGGTGCGGATGCGCTCGGAGCGGTCGCCGCTGCCGACCTGGGTCTTGCGGGCGTCGGAGCGGGCGTCATCGAGGGCCTGGCGCTGCATGTCGTAGAGCCGGGCCTTGAGGTTCTTCATGGCCTTGGCGCGGTTCTGGTGCTGGGACTTTTCCGAGGAGGTGACGACCACGCCGGTGGGCAGGTGGGTGATGCGGACGGCCGAGTCGGTCTTGTTGACGTGCTGGCCGCCGGCCCCGGAGGAGCGGTAGGTGTCGATGCGGATGTCGGCGTCGTTGATCTCGATCTCGACGTCCTCGGCCTCGGGCAGCACGGCGACGGTGGCGGCCGAGGTGTGGATGCGGCCCTGGGCCTCAGTGGCCGGCACGCGCTGGACGCGGTGGACGCCGCTCTCGAACTTCCAGCGACCGAACACCCCGTCGCCGCTGACCGAGGCGATGATTTCCTTGTAGCCGCCCATCTCGCCCTCGGAGACGCTGTCGACCTCGACCTTCCAGCCCTGAAGTTGGGCGTAGCGCTGGTACATGCGGAAGAGATCGCCGGCGAACAGGGCCGCCTCGTCGCCCCCCGTGCCAGCCCTGACTTCGAGAATGGCGGAAGCGTTCTCGTCCTTGTCGCGAGGGGCCAGCATCAGGGCCAGGTCGCGCTCCATGACGGGAAGCTTCTCGTCGAGGGCCTGGATTTCGTCGGCGACCATGGCGGCCATTTCGGGGTCGGCGGCCATCTCCTGGAGGCCAGCGCGCTCGGCGGCCAGCTTGGCCAGGGCCTCGACGGCCTCGGCCACCGGGCGGATTTCGGCGTGCTCCTTGGAGAGCCTGACGATCTCGGCCCCGTCCGTCGCGGCGCCCATCCGGGCTTCCACCTCGCGGAAGCGGTCGAGAACTTGGTCGAGGCGGGCCTGGGGCAGTCGCAAGGGAGGGTCACATGGTCTGGAAGGGGTGGGGCGGTCTCTGTACCCCCAGCGATCGCCGCCGTCGAGTTCCGCCTCAGGGCACGGGCTTGACCTCCACCGAGGCCAACATGCGCACCGAACGCCCCGGGCGCAGGTCGCCGTCGACCACCAGCCGATACGGGCCCTCCTTGGCGTCGAGCGGCTGGCCGTCCTTGCTGTCGGCGATGATCACCGGATTGGTCCGATAGATCGGGTCGGTCTCGCCCAGGGAATAGGTCGCGGTGAAGCCGTCCGCGCCCTTGGCGACCACCACCTGGTTCAGATAGCGGCCCATCAGCCGGTCGCCCGACACCACGCCGGCCTTGAGCAGGGCGGCGTTGAGCACCGCGCCTTCGTAGGTGATCGGATGGCCGTGGGCGGTGAAGGTGGCCTTGGCGCGCGGCAGGGCCTTGAGGTCGGCCGGGGTCAGAACTACCGAGTCGCGACCGACCACTGTGACCTTGATGTCCTGGGCCAAGGCGGGGGTCCAGGCCAAGGCCAGGACAGCGGTCAGGACGAGCGGGAAACGCATGGGCGGACCTCGGATTGGCCACTGATGTGGGCCCGATCCGGCGTTCGAGGCAAGCTCTCGCCGCTCAACCGGTCTCGACAACCAGCGGATACAGCGAGGCGACCAGCAGCGCGGCCATGGTCAGGTTGAAGGTCCGCAACACGGCGGGGCGGTCGAGGAACCGTCTCATCCCTTGGCCGAAACCGGCCCAGGCCGCGCTGCAGGGCGCGCCGACCAGCATGAAGGTCCCGGCCACGATGAACACCGCGCTGCTCGAGCCCTCGGGCGTGTAGGTGCTGGCGGCCGTCAGGGCCATGGCCCAGGCCTTGGGATTGACCCATTGAAAGGCGGCCGCGCCGAGGAAGGTCATCGGCCGCGCGCCGGCCTCCCTGTCGCCGATCCCCTTGGCCGTGCCGATCTTCCAGGCCAGCCACAGCAGATAACCGCCCCCGACCCAGCGCAGCACCTCGTGCAGCACCGGCCAGGCCCTGAACACCCCGCCCAGTCCCAGCCCCATGGCCAGCACCATCACGCCTAGTCCCACGCTGATCCCCAGGATGTGCACGATCGTCGCCCGAAACCCGAAGTTCGCGCCGGACGCCAGCAGCATCATGTTGTTGGGGCCGGGCGTGCCAGCCGTGGCGAAGGCGAACAGGACGAAGGCGAGCAGAAGTTGGGCGGTCATGGCGGACACTCCAATCCGACGAATGTCACGGTAATCTTGCCGATTGCATCACGAGTCAAAACCTATATTGTTACAGTGACAATTCTGGAGACTTGCGTGGCCGCCTGGACCCCGACCCTCCCGCCCGGCGACTCGCCGCTCTACGAGCGCCTGCTCGACGCGCTACGCGCCGACATCGCGTCTGGAGCCCTGAACGACGGTGACCGTCTGCCGCCGCAGCGCGAACTCGCCCATCGCCTGGGCCTGGGCTTGGGCACGGTGACCCGCGCCTATGTCGAGGCTGAGAAGGCCGGGCTGGTCAAAGGTCATGTCGGGCGCGGCAGCTTCGTGCGGAACGCGGCCACCGCCGGGCGGCCAGTGATGAAAGACCAGGGCCCGATCAATCTCAGCCAGAACATCGCGCCGGTCGGCCCCGGCGCGGCGCGGATCGTCCAGACCCTGGCCCGGCTGCAGCGCCGATCCGACCTGATCGACAACCTGGCCTACGCCCCATCGACAGGGCTTGAGACCCACCGCAGGGCCTTCGCGACCTGGCTGTCGCGCACCGCCGGGGTCGAACGCGCCGACTGGCGCCAGCTGATCTGCTGCGCCGGCGCCCAGCAGGGCCTGGGCCTGGCCCTGGCCGCCCTGTGCCGGCCGGGCGACGAGGTGCTGTGCGAGGCCGCCACCTTCCCCGGCGCCCGGGTGCTGGCCGACCACGCCGGCTATCGCCTGACCGGCGTGGCCATGGACGGCGAAGGCCTGCTGCCCGACGCCTTGGACCGGGCGGCGGCGAACGGGGCCAAGGCGGTGTTCGTCTTGCCCACCTTGCAAAACCCCACTGGCCGGATCATGGGCGCCGCGCGCCGCGCCGACATCGTGGCGGTCGCCCGCAAACGCGACCTGTGGATCATCGAGGATGGCATCTATGCGATCTTTGGTGGCGATCCCCTGCCCGCGCTGGTCGAGCTGGCGCCCGAACGGACGATCCACGTTTCGGGGCTCTCCAAGGCGCTATCGCCCGGCCTGCGGGTCGGCTTCCTGCTGGCCCCGCCGGGCGAGGTGTTCGAGCGGGTGATCCACGCGGTGCGCGCCCAATTCTACGCCCCCCCCAATTTCGGCGCCCTGATCGCCACCCAGTGGATCGAGGACGGCTCGGCCGACGCCATCGCCGGCGAGATCCGCGACGAGATGGGCCAGCGGCTGGCCCTGTCGCGTGGGATCCTTGGCCCGGCCATGGAGACCCCCGCCTCGGCCTTCAGCCCGCACATCTGGCTGCCGATGGACGAGCTGGCGGCCGAACGCCTGGCGGGCCGCGCCCTGCGCTGCGGTGTCGAACTGACCCCGCCCGGCGCCCCAATCGTCGCCCCAGGCCTGGAGAGCGGCGTGCGGCTGTGTCTGGGCGCGGCCAGGGATCAGGCCGAGCTGGAACGCGCGCTGGGTGTGGTGGCGGAGGCGCTGTCAGGCGCCGACGATCGCTCGCGGGCGATGATTTGAACGAACAGCGACAAGCGCCCTTACGCTGCAACCTTAAGGTTTGCTATGGTGCGCTGGGGGGCTGAAACGGTTTCAGCCAATGCCTAAGTTGGAGCCATCATGCGTCGTATTTTCCTTGTAGCCGCGCTTTGCGCGATGACCACCGGCTGCGTCACGCAGTCGGGGGGCGACACCATCGCCCAAATCTCGTCGGACATTTCGAAAAACGCTTTCGTCAAGGAGATCGTCGTCAACACCCCAACCGGGGCGAGCGCCGCCTTCGAAACGACCTTCAAGAAAAACGTCGCGGAAAAGCTGGCCTCCTGCGCCAAGGGGACCCAGCCCCTGCTGCTGAAGGTTAACATCACCGGCTTCAAGAAGGCCAACGCCGGCATGACGATCCTCGTCGGCTCGTCCAACACGATAAAGGGTGTGGCCCAGTTGATCGATCCAGCCACCGACAAGGTGGTTGCCGACTACGAGATCGATCGCTCGACGGGCGGCGGCGGTCTGATCGCGGCAGCGGCCATGGCTGACGCCGAAGGCCAGATGTCGTCGGGTTTCGGCGCGGAAATCTGCAAGCGCGCCTTCATCGCTCGCTAGAGCATTTCCCGACCTGACTGCGTCAGGCCGTGAGCTCTAATCTTTTGTTTTGACGCATTTTTCTTCACGCGAACCGGAGCCACTTCGCTCGAAAAATGCTCTGGCCCAAGGCACCCATGGGAAAGGGCGCGGGACAAACGTCGCCGCGCCCTTTTTTGGTTTGATCGCTTTATTGAGCCGAGAGCGCCTTGGTGAAGGCCTCATCTGCAAACAAGGTCTTGAAGTCGTCGGCCAAAGCCTCGGTCAACGACGCCACGGCGTTCTTGCCGCTGGCCATCTGCACCGACTTGCTCGCCTTGCCCGCCAGGTCGCGGGTGTAGACTTGGGCGCCTGAAGGCGAGGTCACCGACACGGTCACATTGACTTCGGAATTGGCCTTGCCGGCGAACATGCCCACGCCAAACTGGTTGTAGAAGGTGGTGACCTTCGCCTCGACCTTCGGCCCGCCGGACGCCAGCCTGTAGCCATGTTGCTTGAACTCGGCGCTCAGAGCATCACGCACGATGTCTGCGACTTCTTCCTTGGACCGGATCGGCGCCATCTCCATGCCGTAGCCATTGATCTTGGTGGAGATGCGGGCGCGGTTGGTGGAACGACCGTCAACGGCGGTCACCGTGACCAGAATGGAGTCAGCGCCGGCGACAGCCGGAACCGCGGCCGGCACATAGCCGACCGGAATTACCTCTTCCGTCGTGGCGCAGGCCGTGACGGTCGCGGCCAGCGCGATGATAGCCAGAATTCTCATGAAAACCCCCGTACTCGCGGCCTTTGCCGCGACCGGGACATTTCCGATCGCACCACCTAAAGTCAAGCGCCAGATGGCGCCCCTACTCCGCCGCGATCGCCTCGGCCTCGTCGGCGGCGGCTTGCAGCACCGCGGCGCGTTGTTCGACCAGTTCGACGATGTGGTCGATCATGCCGTCGTTGGACTGTTTGTGGTTGGGCTTGCCGGCCATGTAGACCATGCCTGAGCCGGCGCCACCGCCGGTGAAGCCCAGGTCGGTCATCAGGGCCTCGCCAGGGCCGTTGACCACGCAGCCGATGATCGACAGCGACATCGGCTGGGAGATGTGAGCCAAGCGCGCTTCCAAGGCCTCCACCGTCTTGATGACGTTGAAGCCCTGACGCGCGCAGGACGGGCAGGCGATGATGTTGACCCCGCGGTGACGCAGGCCCAGCGATTTGAGGATGTCGAAGCCGACCTTGATCTCCTCGACCGGGTCGGCGGCCAGCGAGACGCGGATGGTGTCGCCGATGCCGGCCCACAGCATGGCGCCGATGCCGATCGACGACTTGACCGTGCCGGTGCGTAGGGCCCCGGCCTCGGTGACGCCCAGGTGAAGCGGGCAGTCGATGCGTTCCGACAGCTGATGGTACGCCGCCACCGTCATGAACGGATCGGACGCCTTCACGCTGATCTTGAACTCGTGGAAGTCGTGGTCCTGCAGGATGCGGGCGTGGTTCAAGGCGCTCTCGACCATGGCGTCAGGGCACGGCTCGCCGTACTTTTCCAGCAGGTCGCGCTCCAGCGAGCCGGCGTTGACCCCGATCCGCATCGAGCAGCCGTAATCGCGGGCCGCCTGGATGACGTCGCGGACGCGGTCAGGCGAACCGATATTGCCCGGATTGATCCGCAGGCAGGCCGCGCCGTTTTGCGCCGCCTCGATGCCGCGCTTGTAGTGGAAGTGGATGTCGGCCACCAGCGGCACCCGGCTCTCGCGGGCGATGGTCTTGAAGGCCGCCGTGGAATCGGTGTCGGGGCACGAGACCCGAACGATGTCGGCGCCGGCTTCTTCCAGCTGGCGAATCTGCTCCAGCGTCGCTGCGGCGTCGCTGGTCAGGGTGTTGGTCATCGACTGGACGGTGATCGGGGCGTCGCCGCCCACCTCGACATTGCCAACGCGGATCTTGCGCGACGTGCGGCGCTCGATCGAGCGCCACGGGCGAATGTGGGTGTGGTCGGTGGCCATGGCGTCAATCTAAGGCGTTTGGCGACGGAACCCAAGACCGTCATGAAAATGTCGCCCGCCGTCGGCTTCGCTGGCCGGAGGGCGACAGGATTACTGAGGGGCGGCCGGCGGGGCGACCGGAGCCACCGGGGCCGCGACCAACTTGCTCAGCGTCACTTGCGGTGTCGCCAGGCGCGTGGCCAGCACGCCGTTGACATAGACGTCGAAGGCGGTCGGGTCGGAGACATCGGCGACCAAGCCAGCAGTGCGCGGGGCGCGGAACGACTCTCCAGTTGCCATCCAGCGGGCGAAATAGGTCGAGTCGCCGGCCCCGTGCACGGCCAGCGAGGCGGGCTTGCGGGCCTGCAGCACGACGCCCGAGGCGTCGGCGGCCGTGGCGCCATAGATCGCGCCCTTGGGGCGGAACGGCGTGCCAACCCGGGTCAACTGGAGCGCGTCGGCGGTTGCGCCAGCGGCTTCCGCGCGGGACTTGGAGGCGGCGGTCACAGCGTCGGCAGAACCGCCATTGGCGGCGGCGTCGTCGAGGCCGGGGGTCTTGTAGGGCTCGGGCGTGGTCGATTCGACCGGAGCCGGCAGGGGGGCGCCCAGCGGGACCGAACCCGGCGTGGCGTTGGGATCGACCGGAATGGCGGCGGGCGCGGCGACCGCGGCGCTGGCCTGCTCCCGGGCCACCAGGGCGGGCGGGGCGTCCTTGGCGATGGCGCGCTGGGCGACGTTCCACAGCACGATGGCGGCGACGATCAGCACACCCAGGGCCAGGATCAGGCCCAGACGCGGGTCGCGTTCGTGACGCACGCCGACCGGCGCGCGCAACGGTTCGCTGTCGTCAGGCGCGTCCAGCTTGAAGCGGTCGACGGCGGCGTCGCCGTCCAGGCCCAGCAGCTTGGCGTAGGATTTCACATAGCCGATGGTGAAGGGGCGCGAGGGCAGTTCGTCGAGGCGCAGGTCCTCCAGCGCCTCGACATAGCCCTGGCGGATGCGGGTGGCGTCGGCGACATCGCGCAGGGTGAGACCCCGAAACTCGCGCGCCGCGCGCAGGGCCGAACCGATATCGACGCCGAAGTCGATCGAAGGCTGATGCGCCGTCGCGGGCGCGTCCTCCGGATCGCTATCGGCGACCAGGTGCAAGTGCGGAACCCTGCCCGTATCCAGCGGCATGGCTGCCATGTGACCCCAAAATTCGCGCCGTACGGGAGCCCGACAGAGAACCCTACGGCTTTGCCCCACCCGAGATAACCGGGATTATTAATACCTCATCGTGGATATCAAAGTAAGTCGCCGGATTCAATACACTATAAGGTAGAGCTCGGTTAACGCTCCGACCGTCTAGATCGCGACGTAAAGCTTGCGCGCCAAGGTTTCGATCTCACCACGGAGCGACCCGGCCGAGGTCTTCAGCAGCGCCTCGACATTGCGCCGGGCGGCCTCGCGATCGAGCGAAAGCACCATCTGCTTGACGGGTCCGATGCCGGCCGGCGGCATCGAGAAGGCGTCGAAACCCAAGGCCAGCAAGGCGAAAGCCTCAAGCGGCCGCCCCGCCATCTCACCGCAGACCGACACCGGCGTGCCCGTGTCGGCGCAGGCCTGCTGAATGGTCTTCAAGGCCCGCAGGGCGGCCGGCGACAGCGGATCATAGCGATCCGACACCCGCGAGTTTCCCCGGTCGGCGGCGAACAGATACTGCATCAGGTCGTTGGTGCCGACCGAAACGAAATCGGTCATCGGCAGCAGGGCGTCCAGATGCCACAGCAGGGACGGCGCCTCGATCATCGCGCCCACGTCCAGGCGCGCGGGTTCAGGCCGGCCACGCTTGAGGGCCCAGGCGACTTCCTGATCGACAAAGGCGCGGGCGGCGCGGAACTCGTCCACATTGGCCACCAGCGGGAACATGATCCGCAGCGGACGCCCGGCGGCGGCCTTGATCAGGGCGCGGATTTGCATGCGCAGCAGGGCTGGACGGTCCAGGCCCATGCGGATGGCCCGCCAGCCCAAGGCCGGATTGTCCTCGCGCTCCAACTCCATGTACGGCAGCAGCTTGTCGCCGCCGAGATCCAGGGTGCGGAAGGTGACCGGCATGCCGTTGGCGGCGTCCAGCACCTTCTCGTAGAGCGCGGTCTGAGCCTCGAGCCGGGGCATTTCCTCGGCGACCATGAACTGGAACTCGGTGCGGAACAGGCCGATGCCCTCGGCCCCCGTCTCGCCCAGGATGTCGAGATCAACGGCCAGGCCGGCGTTCATCAGCAGG
This sequence comes from Caulobacter sp. DWR3-1-2, assembly GCF_049896225.1. Lineage (NCBI taxonomy): Bacteria > Pseudomonadati > Pseudomonadota > Alphaproteobacteria > Caulobacterales > Caulobacteraceae > Caulobacter > Caulobacter sp. DWR3-1-2. The sequence goes on from NZ_JAFCTW010000002.1 coordinate 443,212, forward strand.
GTGATCTTGTCGCCGTCCTTGGTGACGGCGGGTGTGTCACGCAGGCGGGCGAACTCGGCCTTGCGCTGGGCGCGGACCTCCATCCGGGCCTTCAGCGACTTGACCACGTCGGGACGCGGCCGCAGCCAGGCCTCGGCGGCCTCGGCGTCGACCACAACGGGGTCGCCCTCGTTGACCCGGTCGCGCAGTCCGGCGAGGCGGCCGACGCAGGGGATGTCTAGGGCCCGGGCGACAATGCCCGCGTGGCTGGCGGACGAGCCTTCCTCGAGCAGGATGCCCTTCAGCTTGGTGCGGTCATATTCCAGCAGGTCTGCGGGCCCGAGGTTGCGGGCGATCAGGATGGCGTCGTCCGGCAGGACCCGCACGGCGTGGACGTCGCCCGACAGGTGACGCAGCAGACGGTCATTGAGGTCTTCCAGATCGTGCAGCCGCTCGCGCAGATAGGGGTCGCGGGCCTGGCCCAGACGGGCGCGGTGCTCTGAACGCACGCGTTCGACCGCCGCCTCGGCGGTCAGGCCCGAGCGCACGGCTTCCAGCAGCGACCGGTTCCACCCCCGGTCATGGGCGAACATCTTGTAGGTCTCGAGCACTTCGTAGGAGGCGCCGACCAGGCCGTGCTGGCCTTCCAACATCTCGTCGATCTGCTGCTTCAGAGCATCGACCGCGACCTTGAGCTTGGCCTCCTCGGCGGCGGCGTCATCCGACAGCAGTTGCTCGGGGGCGACCGGCTGTTCGTGCAGCACCGCCACGCCACAGGCCAGGCCCTCGGCGAAGCGCGCGCCCTTCAGGCGCTCGGGCTTGTGGGGCGCGATCTCGACGTCCTTGAGCTCGTCCAGGCCCAGCAGTTCGCCGGCGCTGACCATCTCGGCCAGGACCATGGCGATGATCTGCAGGTCCTCGACCTCGTCCTCGCCATAGACCCGCTCGGTGCGGTTCTGGACGACCAGCACGCCGATCGAGCGGCCGCCGCGCAGCAGCGGCACGGCCAGGAAGGCGTGATAGGGATCTTCGCCGGTTTCCGGGCGGTAAGAGAAGGCCGGGTGGCTGGCTGCGTCCGACAGGTTCAGCGGCCGGCCCAGGCGCATGGTCTCGCCGACCAGACCTTCGCCAGGCTTTAGCCGGGTGACGTGAACGGCGTCGCGCGACAGGCCTTCGGTGGCGAACAGTTCCAGATCGTTGGACGCACGGCGCAGATAGATCGAGCAGACTTCCGCCACCATCGAAATGGCGATGGTGCGCACCACCAAGTCGAGCTTGACCTGGGCGGGGCCGCCCCCGGCCATGGCCTCGCGAATCTGCCGAAGCAGGCTGCGTGGTCCCCGAACAGCGATCCCAGACGCCGCCATGTTCGCGCGCGCACTCCCCTTTTGGCCTGTACGGCTTAGCCCGACAACACGCGTCAGGGGTTAAGAAGCCGCAACGCCGTGGAGCGGGCTATAGCAGATTTCGCGCGACGCACAGCGTTCGCTCTCGGTCAATTCGCGCAGGACGCGCGAAAAAGCGCCGCCCCTCGGAGAGGGACGGCGCCGGGTCGTTCAACCTGACCAGCGGTTAGCGGTGTTGGCCGTAGTAGCCATTGCCGTAGCTGGTTCTGTAGCCGCTGTTGTAGCGGTCGTTGCGCTGGTCGCGACGAGGGTTGGAGCGGTTGTCATAGCCGGTTTGGCCGTAGCCGGTGTTGTAGCTCGATCCGCCATTGTAGGTCTGGCCGTAGCCATTGTTGTGGCTCGACCCGCTGTCGTAGGTCTGGCCGTAGCCGTTGTTGTAGCTCGACCCGCTGTCGTAGGTCTGGCCGTAGCCGTTGTTGTAGCTCGACCCGTTGTCGTAGGTCTGGCCGTAGCCGTTGTTGTAGCTCGACCTGTTGTTGTAGGTCTGGCCGTAGCCGTTGCCATAGCGAGTGTCGCGATAGTTGCTCGAATAGCGACGGTCGTTGCGATCGTTGTCGGTGGCCGCGCCCAGGGCGGCGCCGGCAACGGCGCCGATGACGATCCCGCTCTTGTCGCCCTTCGACAGGGCGCCGCCGGCCAGGCCGCCGATCAGGGCGCCGATCACGGCCCGCTGCGTCTTGTCGCCGGCGAAGGCGGCCGAGGCGGGCAGGACCAGAGCGCCGGTCACGGCGACGGCGACGGCGATCTTCGAGAACTTACCAAAGGTCTTCATGGCGTTTGCTCCTAGAGAGCGTCAGGCCGGAAGAAGTCCGGTGCGGCGCTGTTGGGACCTTTGTCGCATTGCCGCCTTGAACCCGATCTGAACGGCGTTGTTCAGGTTCCCGTCATGTTGACGACCGATCCAATCGCACCGACCTCCCATCATCCGCCCCAAGAGGGCGGCCCCAGCCCCAACAGCTTCCGTCAGCCGTGCCCCGGCAAGGCCAGCGGTTCGCTGACCGCCTCGACCAACTGCCTGGCCTGTTCGACGGCGGCGTCGATGTCGGCCTCGATGAACTCGACCTCTGCGTCGGTCAGGGGATGGGGGGCGGCGATGGTGTCGCGCAGATAGGCGCGTTTCTCGGGCTCGGTCATGGTCCACCAGCCGACGGTGTGACCTTCCTCGATCACCGCGTCGCCCATGGCCAGCAGGTCGTCCTCGTCGAAGATCGGCCGCCCGGGCTGTTCGGGGAACCACTGACCGTCGTCGGGCAAGAACTGGTCCAACTGCTTGAGCAGCACGGCCAGCCAAGGGCTGACCAGCAGAGGCTTTTCATAGCCGTCGCCGAACTTGGCGCGCAGCAGCAGATCGTACAGCAGGTCCAGGCCCGCATCGCCCTGGAAGGTGACCGACTTCTTTTCGGGATCGAAGTGGAAGACGGACATAGGGGCTCCTGAAGGGATTCGCGGCCCTTCATACTGTCAGAAGGCGACGTTTTGCTAACGGCGAAACGTCTACTTCAGTTGGTGGCAACCATGGCAGCTAAAGCCAGCCTGGCGTGAATGATCCAAGCTTCGATCGCACCTTCGATCCGCTCGATGTCGCGATCGGTCATTCCCACTGGCGCGGCCACGACCTCGCGAAGATAGCGACGGCGCTCCTCGGCGGTCTTGGTCCACCAACCGATCGTCGCGGCTTCCGCAATGATCGCGTCGCGAATAGCCAAGACGAGATTATTGTCGAAGATCGTAAGCTCATCAGCCACGCCAACCTGTGGGGCAGGCTGTTGAAGGCCAAGCGCGCCGGTGATCCGCGTGCTCAGATCAGCTATCCACTCACTCAGAAGCAGAAGCCTATCGTGCCGATCACCAAACTTGGCGCGCTGGATAAGGCCCAACAGCAGATGCAGTCGAGCGCCCTTGAAGGTGACGGTTTTAGCTTCGTCGTCGAAGTCGAATTCGTCCGCCACCTGTCAATCGATCCTAAAGCTGATCCAGCCCATACACGGCATGCAGAGCCCGCACGGCCAGCTCTGTATAGGCCGCGTCGATCAGCACGCTGATCTTGATCTCCGAGGTCGAGATCACCTGGATGTTGATGTTCTTCTCGGCCAGGGCCTGGAACATCGATTGCGCAACGCCGGCGTGGCTGCGCATGCCCACCCCGATCACCGAGACCTTGGCGACGTCCTCGTTGATCGCCACGTCCTCGAAGCCGATCTCGGCCTGGGCCTTGCGGACGATCTCAACGGCGCGGACGGCGTCGCGCTTGCCGACCGTGAACTCCATGTTGGCGGTGTCGGCGCTGCGGGCGCGCGACTGCACGATCATGTCGACATTCACATTGGCGTCCGCCAGCCGGCCGAAGATTTGCGACGACACGCCCGGATGGTCGGGCAGGCCCAGCAGGGTGATCTTGGCTTCGTCGCGGCTATAGGCGACGCCCGAGACGATGCGCTTTTCCATGATTTCTTCCTCGTCGCAGACGATCGTACCTTGGCCGGGAGATTCCCCCGGTTCGACGAAACTCGACAGCACCCGAACCGGCACGCGATGGGCCATGGCCATCTCGACCGAACGGGTCTGCAGCACCTTGGCCCCCAGCGAGGCCATTTCCAGCATTTCCTCGTAGGAGATCTTGGCCAGGCGGCGGGCCTTTTTTTCGATCCGAGGGTCGGTGGTGTAGACGCCATCGACGTCGGTATAGATGTCGCAGGACGCCTTCAGCACCGCGGCGATGGCCACGGCGCTGGTGTCCGAGCCGCCCCGGCCCAGGGTGGTGATACGGCCATCGGAGGTCACGCCTTGGAAGCCGGCGATCACCGCCACCTGGCCGGCATTGAGCACGGCGTCGAGATTGTCGGACGGAATCTCTTCGATGCGGGCCCGGCCATGAGCGTCGTCGGTGAGGATCGGCACCTGCCAGCCCAGGAACGAGCGCGCGCCGATGCCCATGTTGCGCAGGGTCATGGCCAGCAGGCCGGCCGTCACCTGCTCGCCCGAGGCGACGATGGCGTCGTATTCGTCGTCGGATTCCGGCAAACCCTCGGCCGCCCGGCCACAGCCGTCGGTCCAGGCCACCAGCTCGTTGGTCTTTCCCGACATCGCCGAGACCACCACCGCGATCTGCTTGCCGGTCGCCAGCTCGGCGGCGACCAGACGCGCCACCCGGCGGATGCGCTCCAGGTCGGCCACCGAGGTGCCGCCGAACTTCATCACCAGACGAGACACGCCCTACCCCGTAAAAACCTAAGGTCAATTCTTGCGCCGCACGCGGCGGAACATCGCTGGGCGCGCAAGCCGCGGTCTTCTAGCGGCGTGGGGACGCAACGGCAATGTCGCGGATGTCTTTTTCGTCGCGAGCGGCGCGCCTTGACTCCTTTGTCGCAACCTACCTAACTACCTATCTGTTTTCCAGATGATGGAGAGCCGTCATGCCGCCTGACCTGGAAGCCCTATTGCAGGGCCACAAGACCGTCGCCGGAAGGATTCGCGCCTTGGCCGCCGCCGGCGTCCCGCGCGCCCAGATCGCCCGCATCCTCGGCAAGCGGTATCAGCACGTGCGCAACGTGCTGGAGGAGCCGGGGGCGGGGAATACGCCGGTCGAATCCGCGCTTGAAGGACTGGCGGAGGGCGACGCCCGAGCGTCCGTCCACGACAAGCCCAAGACCTATAGACTGCAGGTCCGGAACGGCTCGGTGACCTTACCACCCGAGGTGCTGGAAGCGCTGGGAGCCGGGCCTAACGGCCTGATCATCGCCGAATTGGACGGCGAGTTCTTCAAGATCATCAGCATACCGGAATCGGTCCGCCGGATTCAGGAGCGGCTGCGGCCCTATTGGCGCCCCGGCGTCTCGATCGTGGACGAATTGATCGCCGACCGCCGCCGCGAGGCCGCCGATGATGATCGGGAATATGAGCAATGTCAGGCTCGAAATCGCAAAGATGACTGACGTGGTCCTGGATTCGTCGGCGATCCTGGCGGTGGTTCTCGAAGAACCTGGCCGCGACCTAGTCGTAGGCCGCCTATTTCAGGCCCAAACCTGTTCAGTGAACATAACGGAGGTCGTCACAAAGATGCTGGATCGAGGCGTCGCGATTTTCGACGTCGAAGAGACCGTGTCGGAGCTTTGCGGCCAAATCATCGACTTCGATCGCGACCTCGCCATCCAGGCCGGCCTCCTGCGCGACGCCACCCGCCACAAAGGCCTCTCCCTGGGCGACCGCGCCTGTCTGGCCCTGGCGATGCGCGAGCGTCTGCCGATCATGACCGCCGATCGGGCCTGGGCCGATCTGGACCTCGGCGTAGAAGTCGTGTTCATACGCTGACCATGACCCAAGCCGCCGACACCCCCTCCTGGAGCATCGACCCCGCCGATGTGGCGAGGTTCTCGGCCATCGCCGCCGAATGGTGGGACCCGCGCGGCAAGTTCGCGCCGCTGCATGTGTTCAACCCCTGCCGGCTTAGCTTCATCAGGGAGCAGGCCTTGGCCCGCTTCGACCGCGACGGCAATTCGCGCACGCCGTTCGAGGGGCTGAGCTTGCTCGACATCGGCTGCGGCGGGGGGCTGCTCAGCGAGCCCATGGCCCGGCTGGGCTTCACGGTCACGGCCGTCGACGCCTCGGAAAACAATATCAAGACCGCCGCCGCCCACGCGGCCGAGCAGGGGCTGGAGATCGGCTACCGCCCCGCCACCGCCGAACAGCTTTTGGCCGAGGGCGCGGGGCCGTTCGACGTGGTGCTGACCATGGAGGTGATCGAGCATGTCGCCAACCCGGGCCAGTTCCTGCGGACCTGCGCACAGCTGCTGGCCCCCGGCGGGCTGATGATCGTCGCCACGCTGAACCGTACGCTCAAGGCCTTGGCCCTGGCCAAGATCGGCGCGGAGTACGTGCTGCGCTGGGTGCCGCCCGGCACACACGACTGGAAACAGTTTCTCAAGCCCGAGGAACTGCGCGCCTTCCTGGCCGGCGAGCCCGTGACGATGCAGGGTCCATTCGGCGTGGCCTACAACCCGCTGACCGGCCGCTGGAGCCAATCAACCGACTCCGACATCAACTACATGATGACGGTCACCAAGGACTGAGACCCAAGCGCAACAACACCGCATGTCTTGTCGACGACGCCGCCGCGCCTGGCGGAACCTGAGCCGCCCCTGAGATTTATGGTTGCCAGGGACTTTTCAGGATTGGCGGCTCGCTTCGGGGGTCGAACGTCGATCCGTTCGTCGGAACGGAGACTACCATGACTTTCAAGCACACCGCGTGGGTGATGGCTTCGGCCGTCGCCTTGAGCACCGCCGCGCCGGTTTTCGCGCAATCGAGCGACGCCGCCTATCAGCAGCGCCTCCAGGCCTATGGCGATCAACGCGCCGCCTACAACGAGCGCTCGGCTGATTATCAGGACCAACAGCGCGCCTATGAAGCCGAGCGCTCCAAGTATGTGCGGGCTCGCGCCGACTACGATCGCCGTTACGGTTCGGGGGCCTATGACCGCCGCTATCCACAATACGCAACGCGTTACGTGGACCCCACCTACGCCAGCAGCGGCGCCTATTACGGCGAACAACAAACCTACGATCATGACCGCATGGTCTATATGGACAACCGTCGCGACTATGACAGCCGCAATGGAAACGGCGCCTATGATCGTCGTCATCCGGACGACGCCTCGCGCTACAGCACCGACGGCCGGGTCCATGATTCCGCCAGCAGCGACTATCAGAACCAGCGCGCCCAGTATGATCGCGACCGCGCGGACTATGATCGGGCTCGCGGTGACTATGATCGTCGCTATGGTTCGGGCTCGTACGATAGGCGCTACCCGGATTACGCCACGCGTTACACCACGCCCTACAGCGCCCCCAATGCCGGCGGCTACGGCGACAACGTTTCCTACAACGAGCCCTGCCGTATCGACGCTCGCAAGAACGCGGCCGCCGGCGGTGTGATCGGGGCCCTGGTGGGCGCCCTGGCCGGCTCGAAGCTGGCCGCTCGCAACGCAAAACCCGAAGGCACCGTGCTGGGCGCCTTGGTTGGGGCCGGCGTCGGCGCCAGCATCGGCAACGCTTCGGCCAAGGGTCGCTGCGACGCCCAGGGGCAGTACTGGAGCCGGGAAGAGACCGTGGCCTACCGCGAAAGCAGCCGCTATCGCGCCAGCTCGGCCACCGCCTACAACAACTATTCCAGGACGTGCCGCCTGGCCCCGGCTGACACCGACTACGACGGCCGGACCGAAACCCGTTATGTGCGGGTTTGCCCAGACAGCCAAGGTCGCTATCGCATTCAGGGTTGATCCTGTCGGCAGGATGAACGGCGGCGTCGCCGCCGTTTCATCCGCCGTTCAGGTCGGCTATCCGACAATAGGCTCTCGACCAATGCGAACCAAAAGCAAGCTTGAGCGTTGTTGTTGCCCAAGCGTCTGACAACCGATTTAGGAGGCCGCCATGCGCGCCCAATTCAAGACCCTCGCCGTCATCGTCGCCCTCGGCTTCACGGCGTCCACCATCGCTGTAACCGCCGCCCAAGCCGAGACGCGTCACCGCATCACCGTCTGCAAGAGCACCAAGAGCGCTCGTAACAAGGGCACCGTGATCGGCGGCGTCAGCGGCGGTGTGCTAGGCACGGTCGTCGCGGGCCATGGCAACAAGACCGAAGGCGCCCTCCTCGGCGGCGCCCTGGGCGCCGTCGCCGGCAACCAGATCGCCAAGAGGAATTCCAAGAAGAACAATTGCCACTACGAATATCGCTACTACTAAGCGGCGCGCAAAAGTCAAACGGACGAGGGGACGGGAAACCGTCCCCTTTTTCGTGGTTGAACCCTTAGTTCATGTCCGTCTTCTTGGGCGGAGCCGGCGGCAGGGCCGCGACCTTGACTCCGTCCTCGATCAGGGCCGCGACCTCCTTGGGCGTGGCCTCGCCATAGATGCCGCGATCCTCGGACTTGCCCTCGTGGATGTCGCGGGCCTCCTTGGCGAAGCGGTCGCCGACATAGTCGAAACTGTCCTCGACCTGGCGTCGGACCTCGCTGGCGGCGGTCATCATCATCTCGCGCACCTGGGCGTTGGGTTCGGGCGTGGGCCTGCGCGCCTTGGTGCCGGAGATGGCGGGCGACATAATCTGCTTGCGCACACCCTTGGAGCCGCAGACCGGACAGTCCACCAGCCCACGCGCCAACTGGTCGTCATAGTCCGACGACGAACCGAACCAGCCCTCGAAGGCGTGGTCGTGGTCGCAAGCGAGCGCGTACTTGATCATGAGGCCAATATGGGGTCAGGGACCCGTGAAGGCACGCGCGTTCTTCAGGGCGGGGATCGCCGCGCGGGCCCTGTCGACGGCCCCGAGCTCGAGATCGGCGATCAGCACGCCCGGCGCGTCGTGATCAAGCTTTCCGATCACCTCGCCCCAAGGCCCGACAACGATCGAGCGACCCCAGGTGCCTCTGCCGTCCTCGTGAAGGCCGCCTTGGGCCGCAGCCAGCACGAAAGAGCCGGTCTCGATGGCCCGCGCCCGCAGCAGGATGTCCCAATGCGCCTCGCCTGTTGGCCGGGTGAAGGCGGCGGGCACGGTCAGGATCTGGGCCCCACCCAGCGCCAGGGCACGGTGTAGGGCAGGAAAGCGCATGTCGTAGCAGATGGTCAGGCCAAAGGCGCCCAAGGGGGTTTCGACCACCACGGCTCGGTCGCCGGGCTCGTAGGTCGATGATTCCCGGGCCGTCTCACCGGTCGGCAGATTCACGTCGAACATGTGCAGCTTGTCGTAGGTCGCGACGATCGCCCCGGACGGATCGATCACTGCCTGACGGTTGGCGGCCTTGCCGTCTTCTCGCTTGACCAGCGCCGAGCCGACATCGATCCAGACGCCCAGCTCGCGGGCCAGGTTGCGCAGGCCCAGCACCACCGGATCGTCGTCCAGCGAGACCAGCGTCGGCAGCAGCTTGGCGCGGTCCTTCTGCAGCACGTTGACGCCCTCCGGCGCCAGGATGAACCGGGCGCCCTTCTCCGCGGCCTCGCGCACCAGCGGCGCGACATGGGCCAGAGCGGCCTCGTGGGTGGCCGGCGTGCGGGTCTGAACGAGGCCGACCCGGAGTGTCATGTCGCGAGCAAGGCGTCCAGCTTGCCCGCGCGCTCCAGCGCCATCATGTCGTCGCAGCCGCCGATATGCTGCTCGCCGACGAAGATTTGCGGGAAGGTGGTGCGACCCGAGCGATCCATCATCTCCTTGCGCAGGGCTGGATCCATGCCGGCCTCCAGTTCGGTGAAGTCGGCGCCCTTGTCGTTGAGCAGTTTCAGGGCCCGGGCGCAGTAGCCGCAGAACGGGCGGGTGTAGATGATGACCTTGGCCATGGAGAATCCGTAACAGACGTCGTTTCCGTCCTCATATAGGACGCGCGTGCAGTTCTGTAACGCGCGCGACGACGGCGAGTGTCACCTGGCTGGCTCCAGCCGCCAGCAGCGCCCGCGCGCAGCCCTCCGCCGTGGCGCCGGTGGTCAGCACGTCATCGACCAGCAGCACCTTGCGGCCGACCACCCGATGTCGCCGCGATTCGGGGACGGCGAACGCCGCCGCGACGTTGCGTCGGCGACCCACCGCCGACTTGCCGCCCTGACTGTCGGTGTCGCGCTTGCGGACAAGGGCGTCGGGGAGGTAGGGCCGCCCCGCCATCGCGCACAGCGGCCGGGCGATTTCGGCGGCCTGGTTGTAGCGGCGCTTGAGCAGGCGTGAGCTGTGCATCGGGACCGGAACCACCGCCTCGGCTTCGTCCAGCAGATCCACCGCCGATCGCGACAGCCACCGGGCGAACAGGCTCGACAGGTCGGTGCGGTCGGCGTGTTTCAGCTTCAGGATCAGGTCGCGCGAATGCTCGTCATAGAGGCAGGCCGCCCGCGCCCGGCTGAAGGGCCGTTCGCGCGATTGGCACAGAACGCAGCGGATTTCGCCGACGTCATAAGCGAACGGCGCGCCGCAACCGTCGCACACCGGACCGTCCAGGAAGGTGATGCGGCTCCAGGCCTCGGCCGACAGCCCCGAGGTCAGGGCCGCCGCGCCATCGAAGGCGCGCGGCGGCAGGATCAGGTCCAGCAGGTCCTGCGCCAACGCGGTCAGGCGAGGGGAAGGTTTCCATGACGCGCGAGAAGCCCCATCTTGCGCCGACATGACCGCCGCCCCCCTGCTCTTCGACCGCGCCCTGCTGCGCGCCCGCCTAGACCGCGCCGCGCCCGGCTTCGAGACCGCCGGCTTCCTGAAAGCCCGCGCGGCCGAAGACGCGGTGATGCGGCTGGAAGCCATCCTGCGCGAGTTTCCGGTCGCGGTCGACCTTGGCGCGAGAAACGGCGCCTTTGCTCGCGCCCTGGCGGAGAGCGACGCCCGCGAGAAGATCGGCCTCCTGATCCAGACCGACCTGTCCGAACGCATGCTGGGCGGGCTGCACGGTCCGCGCGTCGCGGTCGACGAGGAGCACCTGCCGTTCGGCGACGCGACGATAGACCTGGCCGTCTCGACCCTGGCCCTGCACTGGACGAATGACCTGGTGGGCGCCCTGATCCAGATACGCCGCGCCTTGCGGCCCGACGGCCTGTTCGTCGGCGCGTTGTTCGGCGGCGCCACCCTGACCGAGCTGCGCCAGGCCCTGCTAGCGGCGGAGGACGAGGTCAGCGGCGGGGCCTCCGCTCGCGTTTCGCCCTTCGCCGACACCGTCGACGCCGCCGGCCTGTTGCAGCGGGCGGGCTTCGCCCTGCCCGTCGCCGACAAGGACCGGGTCAAGGTGCGCTACGGCCATCCGCTGGCCCTTCTGAAGGACCTGCGGGCCATGGGTGAGACCAGCGTGCTGCTCGACCGTTCGCGCAAGCCGCTCCCCCGCAAGGTGCTGTTCCGGGCGATGGAGCTCTATCAGGAACGATTCGCCGAGGCCGACGGCAAGGTGCCCGCCACTTTCGAGATCATCACCGTCACCGGCTGGGCTCCGCACGATAGCCAGCAGAAGCCGCTGCGGCCGGGGTCGGCCAAGATGCGGCTGGCGGACGCGCTAGGCGCGGTGGAGCGGTCGGCGGGGGATAAGGCGGGCGGGTAGGGTAAGTCTCCCAACCCACCGCTCATAACGACGAAAGTCGGGATGTGGATTCACACTTGAAGTGCAACAGGGCGTAGACCTCGGCGGGTGTCTGGAAGCCCAGGCACTTTCGAGGCGTGTGGTTGTGGAGCCTGTTGAGCCACAGGATGTCGTCCAGGTCGAGGGTGTCGAGGTTGGTCTTGCGCGGGAGGAAGCGGCGCAGACGGCCGATGGCGTTCTCGACGCCGCCCTTCTGCCAGGGCGAGT